>JBFHVZ010000078.1:0-15883 GCA_041589295.1 Pseudomonadales bacterium | reverse complement strand
TACACGCTGTTTTTGTTCCAAACCTTTTAAAAGCTATAGAATCCATTACCTTACTTTCAAGTACAGTATAACTACCAACACTGGTAAATTTTGAAATCAGATCTTCATTCTCGCTTTCAACTCTCATTCCAGCAACAACATCTGGATAATAAGGAGCACGAAGTACGCACTCCTTAGAGTTACAAAGCTTTGTCAAAGCTGTAGCGTCTGATACTTTAACCTTTCCTATTTCAGTGTCCGGTAAAATCAGCCAATTCAAATCCAATTTCTCAGCAGCAACCGTCAACGAGGCAAAAATTAATCCGTATGCGATTTTAAACATATCATTTAACCGAAAACATAGTTACTTTTTAAAGCAAGGACCTTCCACCTGAATCCAAGCATTTACCATCTTCATGATTATTCATTATCGAAAGACCTAAGAAAACGCTCGCGCGGTGAATATCGAGCGCGGTTTAAGAAGCTAGGCAGTGACAATTTCTATTTGCAAATCTCGCCCAAGCCACTTTCGTAATGAAATAGATCTCCGTAATAACTATCGTATATTTCTTTTAGTTTGGTTACGTTTATTCCGTCTCTACATGCATCAATAATTATACTAATTGCATTTTCCTTCCCTAAGTAATCTAATTTTAATGAATAGTACTCATTTAAAAGCTTAACCATTTTATAATCACTCATGGGTCTTAAAGCCATCCTAAATTCAGACGGAGAAGCGGATCCATCTATATATTCAAGGTACTTTCTAGCACATTCCTCGCTATACATTGTGGCAGCAGTTGCCTCATAGATATCAAATCCAGAAATTAAAAATTTCTGGCATTTCCCCGCATTTATATTCGTGATGAAATCAAGCGAACTGCCGCTTGGCACTTCTGAACTATTAGCCGCTAACGGTATGAAAAATAACGTATAGACTAAAAGGACCGTTCTTATTCTTATATGCTTTAACATAAACAGAACTGTCCCATTAGCTATATAATCAAAATGAATGACCATATTATATTCCTGATAATTGAAAGGTCTTCTGATAACATCGCCTGCAGAAGGAATTGTAAGATCTAGTCGTGCAGGCAGATTTCTAGTTGCGAATTGCTGTAAGCCATCCACAATGTTTCCTGCTACCGATTTCAGTACCCCACCGACATCTGTTCATTTTTATGATTTTTTGCTATCAGATCAGCTACAACCTGCAATTTCCTGATAGTGTACACCCCAATTTTTCTGAGGCTGGCTAATCAATTATGTTAAATATCTTAAAACCATAAGGTTTACCATAATTAGCGTAGCATTAACCGCTAGCCACCCCTGTAATAAGCTAGGGTCTATATATCTACTACAGCTAAACGTTTCCCAACCTTACAAATCAGGCCACATCATTACCTTATAGAAACCAAATAGTGTTGAAGGACAAACGCACGCCCGGTGAGTACCGGGCGCGGCTTGCTAATAAAGAGTTAAGGTTGCACCGGACCAATACAGGGGTTATTGGGAGATTTGCTGTTACCGATGAAGGTTACACCACCCACAACGCCATGTTGATCTGCCCATGTACCATTAAAGGTTGCTGGATCCAGTTCAAATATAGTGTGGTGGACTTGGTTATGGGTTGCGATGGGTAAACCTATCATGCGGGTAAACTCCAACCGGTCTACATTGTGTAGCGGATCAAAAAGACTTGCGCCGTCTAGCGGTACACACATGTCACCTTGTGGGGTCATTGCCCATGCGACGCCAGTCAGTTCGCGCACAAAACCATGATTGGTTATGTCAAAACACACCTCTTCAGCGCCCGCCATCTGCCAGCACTTCGTTAGGGACCAAGCATTACTGGCACACAACGCAATGATGACAACACCTAGGGTATTTCGAAAGACAGTTTTCATATTGTTTTCTCCGATTGTTTTAAGAATGCCGGAACACCTAAATCACCTTACCTCTCCGGCGTGATCGGTTTTACGCTGATTCTTCAGATCGCAATATGACAGCCGCACTAAACGCGCCATTTTCAAGTCATTAATATCAGTCAAATTGGCTCTGAAATTTAAGCACTGATCGACACAAACTAAAAAGCCAGCACATTGCTGTGCTGGCTTTTCATTGCCTTAGCGAGGCCTGCTACTAACGCTGGCTGCTAGTCCGCCGTCAACGTCATGTAAACCAAGGTTTGGTTAAACAATTGGTAAGCAATTTCGCCAAAGGTGATTGGGCCGGTAATCGTCCCGGTTTTTTTGCCTTCTAGTTCGGAGTACAAGAAATTTAACAAACAGTTGTAAGACACGGCGGTCTTATTGGCGTCGCCTTCACTCATGGCCTTGGAGAATTCGCTAACATAATCGCCCACGGGTTTAGCAAACTGGTATTTCACCCCTTCGAACACTGGCGCGTAAAACACTGTACTACCATTTGCAGCAGAAGGTTCACGAATACTGACGTTGACGTTTACACCACTGTAGTTGGCAACCAAAGGTAAGCGAATATCAATGTTGTTTTGCGCAACAAAGTCAGACAAGGTTGTTTCAACACCATCAACCACACAGCGATCAGATGTAAAGCCAGTGGTAGGGAAGGTGATTTCTGGGCCTTGGCCTTGCTCGAACAAGTTGACCGTATTGATGCTAGCCATTTGCATGGCAGGCATAGGGACGTGAATGGCAACGGCCTTATCAGCCAGCAGCATATTGCCTGGGCCGTACGCGGTTTTAGCACTACGGTCTTCGTCTTCCACTAAGTGTTTACCACTGATCCAACCAATAATTGGGGTGAAATACATGTTCTCGAACTCGGGAGCATTTTGTGCGTAGGCGACATGCACGTCCGATTCGGCGGGTAAAATAGTGATCGTAAATCCGTGTTGGGGTGCGTCTTTGGCAATGCGGCTGATACTATTGGCGTCGTACATTGAAATACGCGCAGGATTAGCACTGGATAGACCCTTAATGGTTTGCACAAAGATTTTATCGCGCGTGATAACACCGCCATCATTGGACATAAAGTAAGGGATACTACCTGCAATCCAGTTACCGGCTGGTAGCTGAGCAAGTAATTCTTCGTCCGCCGCCAATACCAAAAATTCGTTGTCTTCGATCTTTTCAACAAGTGTATCTAGGTCTACCAGTTCACTGGTAATGGATATGTTTTCCTGTGACATTTAATAAATCCTGATTTAAATGGCGATGGATAAGTCGTTAATCTTTTCAATTTCGGGCGCGAACATGGATTGGTTCTGCACGAAAAATTCTCTAAGTTGACGAATGGCTTTGTCTTTTTCGGTTGCGTCGGTACTGCGAACAAACGTCGAGCGTAAGCGCGACAACAATAATAAATAAGCCATTTTCTCTGTAGGCAGACTGGCTTCGTTTTCCAGCAAACGCTGCCAGATCACATGATCTTCTTTAGGCAGCGCTACGGGCTTATCAACTTCGACTTCACCTTGAATGATCTTGGTGAGAATTTTTAGCTCTAGGATTAAGGCACGAGCATTCTTTTTAAAGAATGATTGTAGATCTGAAATTACCTGACGTCTTGCACCTGAATCTGCATTATCTGCGTACTGTTTTTTCAATTTGGTGATAAACAAGTTAAGCGGCATATCACGCGAGTGAAGATCAAAGCTACCCGATAAAATCTGATGCCAAATTGGGTTATTGAGGCCCGGAAGTTTCAATTTGAGTTTTGGCTTGGCCGTTTGTTCGGTGGGTTTGCTAGCGGTATTAATACCAAGCTGTGCAAACTCGCTTTTTAGTTGCGGTGCATGCTGTGCAAAAAACTGACGCAGCTCGGCAACGGCACTTTGCATTACGTCAGAATTTTTTTGGCTATATACGTTTAGTTTTAAACGAGACAATAGCAACTTAAGTGGTAGCAGCTTGGTCGTTAGATTAAGTTCGTGGGTTAAAACTGCGCGCCAGATTGGGTCCGTTTCAAGGGGCAGGATAGATTCGGCTTGTTTTTCGTTTTCGCTGATTTCAATGTCCATCAAAATGGATTTTACCAGCGCTAAGTCCAAACCAAGCACGGTGGCTATGGTATCGGCATCCAAACCTTTGCCTTTTGCTTGCTCAATGGCTTGCTGCAAACCAAAACTGTACTTTTTATTGCTATCACCCAAAAACGAAAAGCGCGAAACGCTGGTGCTTTCAGGATTTATATACGCTCTAATCTGGGTATTAAAGCGTCCTAAACGGACGTGATGCCAATGACATGCTTGGCGATTGCTTTGTTGGCTATCACGCTTGTTGGTATTGCTACCTGCGCGAATGGAAAAGCGACTTTTTTTTGCGCTTTCGGCTAATGTGATCAACAGGGTTTCGTCTACTGGATTCAGATCCAAACTACGAATGGAGTAAGGTGAATATATACCCAATATTTGCTCAAGATCACTCTTTTGCAATTTATCCATTCAAGGCTCCTTTATAGAAAAGTTATGTTAACCAAGCCAACTGCCGGATATCAACAATCTTTCCGTCGTCAAGTTTTTTATAGTTATGATTGTAAAAAATTATAAAATAGCACTGGACTATACCCGACAATGAAAATCTGTAAAGGCACCACATCAACTTTTTAAAACCCACTCCACGTTTTTATCTTGCTTTTGTTTCCTCTCTTTTTTGTTTGTTAAACAACCCTATCTCGGTGCTCAGATTTTGTTCGGCGCGATGCACTGACTTTGTTCAAATCATTCAGTTGATAATTTTATTTGCACTGCTTTCAAACAAAAAAAGGTAACGCTTTGGTCAGCCATTTAATAATAATTTTATTATTAGTCTTTATGTGACCCAGTCATCTTGACTGAGACATTTTGGGTCACAATAATCAAAAAGCCTAAGACTTTTAAACCGCAAGCGATTAAAAGTTGCCCACCCTTAATGATATTTACCTATCTATCATTAACTGCTCAAGGATGTATCACATGGGAATTTTTACCCCTGCCCCCCGTTTCAATTTGCGTGCATTAAGAAATTATGTGTCTACCCGAACGTTTGAACATGGTGAGATTTTGTTCAAACAAAACGAAGCCCCCAAGGGGTGCTATCTCATTAACAGCGGTTCTGTTGAGAGTTTTTATTTTGATGAAGACATTCAGGCAGAAACCAAACTGGATGAATATCACGCAGGGGATGTTGTGGGCGCCATTGGTTTAATCGACGCCGAACCCAGAGCCATGACAGCCATAGCATACGGCGATTTAGAAACGTTATTTGTCGATAAGCCAGAACTTGAACGTATGGTCGAACAAGACCCAGCGGCATACCAAGAGTTTTTGCAAATCACCACTAGTATGCTGACGCGTAAATACCGTGCAATGCATGAATTTGTTCGCTCCCACACGCTGATTGATACACCAAGCCCTGTGGTAGACGAGCACGTAAATAAAGCGGTAATGGCGCAGCAAGAATTAGTGAACTGGCCAGAAGATCGAATCGACGCGTTGATTCAAGCCATTTCGGATGCCATTAATGCTCAAGCAACACCGCTTGCACAACAGTGTGTAAAAGAGTCAGGCATGGGCGTGGTCGAGCACAAAATTTTAAAAATTCGCATGGGCTCGGTGGACGTTGCGCAGTCATTAATCAACAAGCCGGGCAACGGTGAATTAACCTTAGAATCACCCGACGTAGAAAAAATGACCATGCCCATGGGTGTGATCTTTGGCATGATTCCGATTACAAACCCAGTTGAAACCATTGTGTTTAAAACACTGATTTCGCTTAAATCTCGCAATGCCATCATCATCAGCAGCCACCGTAAAGGTCGTATTGTTGGCGAGCAAACCGTGGCGATTATTCAAGATGTTATGAAAGAGCATGGTGCGCCAATTCATTTGGTGCAAACGCCTTCGCTGCCAGCCAACCGTAAAGTAACCAACGCGTTTATGCGTCATAAAGACATCAGCTTTATTTTGGCGACTGGCGGCCCAAGCATGGTTCACAGTGCTTATCAGTCAGGTACGCCCGCCATTGGCGTGGGTAAAGGCAACGCGCCGGTTTGGGTGTGTGCGGATGCAGATTTAACTGCCGCTGCACAGCGTATTGTGGCCAGCAAGTCTTTTGACAATGGCGTGGTATGCGGTTCGGAAAACAACCTGTTAGTGGACGCTGATGCAGTGCAACCGTTTATCGCCGCGTGTGAAGCTGAAGGGGCCGCGTATTTAACCGAGCAAGAAATCGAACGCTTAATGGGCGTAGCGTTTTCCCAAGGGCGACTCAGCCCCGAATGGAATGGTCAACCTGCCAAAGACATCGCCAAGGCAGCGGATATCGAGCGCGACTACGAGATTAAGCTGCTGCTGGTGAATGTGCCTGCCGGGCATTTTAGTAGCCCCTTACTGCGCGAAAAATTAGCCCCAGTGTTGTCCTTTGTTGAAATGCCTTCTGATTTAGACGCCCTGCACCACGCAAAATCAATCTTGGCCATTGAGGGCGCTGGACACACGGCCATCATCCACTCCAATGATCGCGAAAAGATTCATGCATTTAGTAAAGTGGTGAACGTAAGTCGCGTTTTGGTGAACTCATCTGGCACGCAAGGCTGCATAGGTGCGGTGAACGGACTTAACCTGTCTTGGACTTTGGGTTGCGGTACCATGGGCGGCGGCTCAACCAGTGATAACGTAAGTTATCAACACCTGCAAAACTCGAAACGCGTCGCCTACACCCGCTCATAGTGGTTTAACGCCTTAGCGTAAATCATCTTCGATTCACCATCTCTTTTAGGTGGTGAATCTTATTTTCCTGCCTTTTTTATTGATGCTTTCATTAGCAACTCCACGGCTTCGACAGCGGTTTTTGAACCGAGTCTCAACTCTACATAATGGTCTAATCCCGTTGCATGAGATTATATAGGCTTAGACGCATTTCGCTTGAGAGCCCTCCTCGCCATACTTCACTCTAAGCGCTCAATTTTTCCACCTATCGAGCATGTTCAGGGACGACTATGAAGCTGGTACCCAAGGGGAATCGCATTGTCATAACAGGCGGTGCAAAAGGATTTGGCAAAGCCATGGCCATGGTGTTTGCAAAACAAAACTGGCGCGTGGCCATTGCCGATTTACGACTTGAAGAAGCCACCGCTACTTGCGAAGAATTACTCGCCGCAGGCGCAGAAGATACGTTCGCCTGCACATGCAATGTCACGCAATATGACGACGTACAAGCACTTTATGAACAATGCATGACGCGCTGGAGCGGCGTAGATGTGCTGATTAATAATGCTGGTATTTATTGCGGCGGTACCTTTGTTGAACTAAAAGAACAGAACTGGGCCCCTGTGATCGAAACAAACTTGATGGGTACCCTGCGCGTTACTCAAACGTTCCTACCCATGTTTACCAAACAAAAATCCGGACGCATTGTAAACATTGCTTCGTTATCTGGCGTCTTGCCCATGCCAGGTTCAACGGCTTATTCTGCAAGCAAGGGGGCTATTTTTGCGTTTTCTCAAGGGCTCAGGCATGAGATGCGCCCCTATAAAGTAGGTGTTTCTGTGGCCATTCCGAATGTATTCCGCACCGATATTTTTAAAGATGGTGATATCCCGAATCCGGCGGTGCGCAATAGCATGGAATCCACCATGCACGTTTCACCTATAACCGCGGAACAAGTGGCTCAATGGGTTTACGACGGCATCATGAACGACGAATTTTTAATTACCACTCGAGAAGGCGGAGACTTTGGTGCGTATTTATCTCACATGAGTGAAATACTAGACTCGTTGACCAATACTATGGCCCCGCTTTCTAAAAGCATGAAAAACAAAGTTGCAATTTCTCGTAAGAAGGAACCCGCTGTATGACGATTCCCAATACCATGATGGCGCTCGAAATCGACGCGTATCAAGAAATGCTGTCGTTCAAGTACGTTAAAAAAGTCATTCCACAATTAAATGACAACGAAGTGCTAATCAAAATTAAAAATGCACCTGTAAACCCGTCGGACTTAGCATTTGTGACAGGCAACTATGGATTTACTAAACCCTTACCTGTGGTGCCCGGTATGGAAGGTTGTGGAGAAGTCATTGCAGCTGGTCAACACGAGCATGCGCAAGCACTGCTAGGCAAACGGGTTGCTTGCTTTGCCGGAGAAGGTGACGGGACTTGGGCCGAATATATGATTGCTACGCCCTACCAGTGTATTCCATTGTTGGATCATGTATCGGACAAATACGGTGCCATGTTAATGGTCAATCCACTAACAGCCTTGGCACTCATCGAAGAAGTGAAGCGCAGCCCAAGCAAAGCGTTTATTCAAAATGCAGCAGGCAGTGCCCTTTGCCATATGATCCGTAAGCTAGCAGCAGAGGAAGGTTTGACACCAATTAATATTGTGCGTCAACGCCGCCAAGCGAAAGACATGGTAAAAAGTGGTTTACCTTACTCACTTAATTCTTCTGCCAAAGATTTTGATGAGCAGCTTAAAGCCATGTGCGACGAATTGCAGCCACGGGTATTTTTAGACGCGGTCGGCGGGGAGGCCACTGGGCAAATTCTAAATCAAATGCCAGAGGCATCGAGCGTTGTGTTATATGGTGGTCTATCGGGTGAAAAACCGGATGTGAGCATCGAGCACTTGATTTTTAAAGACCACAAAGTTCGTGGTTTTTGGCTGGCCCATTATTTAAAAAACACACCTGTTGAAAAACTCATGGAACTGGGTCAAAAAGCACAACAGCTTATGACTGACGACCTAGACATTAAAATTCAATCGCAACCAAAACTAGAATACGCGGCCCATTCCATTGCCAGTTACGCGGGCAACATGTCCCGTGGCAAAGTGCTTATCACCCCTCATCAAGAGACCCAAGCTGAAGGCGCTTAATGCGCCTGCTTTCAGTTTTTTATTAGCGAATCTTCGTCGAACTTATTATTCGTTTTCTTCAGCTTCGGGTGGAATAATTTTTATGCCGCCCGGCTGCAAAAATACGCTAGTTGGTGACATGCCCATTATATCTTTAAAGGTATTTGAAAAATGGGAGGAGTCGGTAAAGCCTGCTTGCAAGGCAGCATCGGTTAGGTTGCTGCCCCGCCCCAATAACACGCCAGCACGATAGAGCCGGTGCCATTGTCGATAACGACGAATTGGAATTCCTGTATTGGCTTTAAACAGCTGCATCAAACGCGCGGTGGATAAGCCAACGGATTCCGCTAACGCTTCGACGGTTAAGTTGCAATTTATGTTCGATTGAATGAGTTCGATCACATGAATAATGCGAGCGTCTGGTACCGGGCGAATTACCTTGGCTGGTCGATTGGCCGCTAGTGAAGAATCAGCTACGGCCAACGGTTCATTAATCAACGCATCTAACTTTGCATACGCCTCGGTTGAGGATAACGGCTTATTGCCTAGGTCGCGCAACACGGCAGAAAAATGTCCGTAGTCGTCGATGTCATAGTAAAAGCCATCCGTATGTTGTTTAAAACGTGGCGCTAATTCTGCGTAGTCTTCAAACATCGGGTCCAAATTGCAATTGGCAGCTCGACTGCCTTTTATATCTAAATTGATTTTTTTACCGGCAGGTATCAGCAGGCACTTCGTTTCAAAACGTTGTTCAGTGCTAGGAACATCGCACAAAAAGGTTCCATCAAATGACAGCAGTAACGTCGGCGCCGCCTGATTGAGTGAAACGGGCTCTGGAATGGTACCAATATAAAGCGTTCGTCTTGCCCATAAATACAAACGGGCTTGTTCTACAGACAAGGCATTCACCTCTTGCTATTACATTTATAACCTATTCGGGTGAGGCATAAACGTAAATTGTCTTTATCGCGTACTGCGTTCGGGGTCGGTAAGAATACAGGGGGCGTTAGCCTATCTAAATAGACCTTTGGCGTCACATTTTAGGACGCTCGCACCTCAAATAGCTAAAAAACGTTCTGTTTTCTTACAAGCCGATGTAGAGCATTAAACCTAGAATGGCCTCCATCAAATCAGATGTGCAGTAGCTGGTTTGTAGTGGCACAAGTGTTTTAACAACGCTATGCCGACCCTAAAAATAAAAATAAAGAAAGTGGACCCCTATGAAAAAAACTTACTTTTCATTTCTGGCCATATGGTTGCTGGTAGCAAGTGCGCAAGCCAGTGCACTTTGTTTTTGGCCAATGGACTGCAAAGCCTATAAAACAAAATACCCCATTGTACTCGTTCACGGCGTAGCCGGTTTCGATTCTATTTTGGGCGTAGATTATTTTTATGGCGTAAGAAACAGCCTGGAAAATCGTGGTGCGAAAGTGTACAGCGCTAACGTACCAGCTTGGAATGATGCTTACGTGCGCGGCGACGAGCTGGTTAAGTATCTTGAAGAGCTAAAAGCGAAAACAGGTGCAACCAAGTTTAACCTAATCGGCCACAGCTTGGGCAGCCCAACCATTCGTTATGCTGCAGGTGTTAAACCTGAATTGGTAGCATCTGTTACCAGCGTAAACGGTGTCAACTTCGGCTCTGACTTTGCAGACGTTGCTCGTGGCTTAGTGCCATACGACGGTGTATTAGAAAGCTTTGTTGAATCGGCATTGAATGCGATGGGTACTGTTGTGGATAGCCTTTCTGGTGACCCTCAACATGCACAGGACGCTCTGGCGAGCATTACCTTTATGACCTCAGAAGGCGCTGACGAATTTAACGCTCAGTTCCCAGACGGTATGCCTACCAGCCGTTGCGGACAAGGCCCACAAAAAGTTAACAACATTCACTACTTCTCTTGGGGTGGCGATCAAGTTGTAACTAACGTGCTGGACCTGTTGGATGGCTTCTTTGCTATCACTGGCTCTGTCATTAAGGGTGCTAACGACGGCTTAGTTGAACGTTGTGACCAACATTGGGGAACCGTGCTGGGTACAACTTACAACATAAACCACGGTGATGCGGTGAACCATTTGTTTGGTATTCATCACCTGTTCGAAACTGACCCGCTAACCCTGTACAAAAACCACGCCGTTCGTTTGAAAGGCATGGGCTTATAATTCTTTGAATTTGCGTTCAAATAGAAGCATAAGTAAACGATTTTAACCTTTCTGACTGCCTACACTTCGACCCTTCCATTTTGTGTGGGCAGTCTTTTTAAAATTTATCACGTGTTATTTATTGAGAGATGCTGACCTTGTTGAAATTTGTTACCTCGTTCAAGGCCTTAACCCTACTGGCAATTGCGTCTACTTTAATCATCGCCATTTTTGCTTCCTCGCCCGCCACCGTAGTTGACACCCGTTTCGGCGCACAAGGCGAAGGCTCACAGACAAACACGCATAACGAACACCCTACTGCCAACAATAATTCTGCAGAGCAAGCACCATCAAACGCCGCTATGTCCGATCTAACGGAACTACCGGATTCGCTAAAAAATGTTTTTGTTAAACCTGCGTTATTAACCGATGATGCCGGCAACCTAATTATTACTGACGACCTAAAGCAATTATTTGATGCTTTTTTATCGCTCAACACCCAAGAAAGCATTGAACAGATTCGCGCCCGTATCGAACAATACATACATCAAGCACTAAGCGGAGACGCCCGCCAACAAGCGCTTGACGTGCTTGATGGTTATTTGGCTTTTAAATTTGCACTTTACGAAGGCCTAAAAAACGGCACGTTAACTGAATTACCACTGAACCAAAGTGGTTTAAACATGCAGGATTTGGCAAATCATCTAGAAGCCCAACGCGCTCTGCGCGCTAAATACTTTTCAGCCGAAACCATAGAAGCATTTTTTTCTGAACAAGATGCATTGGATAACTTTACGCTAGCCCGATTAAACATCGAAACCGATAGCAGTCTAAGCGCAAACGAAAAGCAACATGCTCTATCAGTTCTAGAAGCTAACACATCGCCAGATATTATTGAGTCTCGTAAACAAGCTGACCCAATTTCAAACATTCGTCAACAGGAACAAAAACTGCGAGAGCAAGGTGCTACCGCAGAAGATATTCATGCTTATCGTGTGACGGAGATGGGTGTTGAAGCTGCCGACCGTTATGCCGAATTGGATGCCGAGCGCTCACAGTGGCAACAGAGATTGGCTGACTATGAAAGCGCTAAGCAAGCCATTCTAGATGAAGCCGGACTAAGCGCCGACGAAAAGCAAAATCAAATTAAAACGCTACAGGACACGTCTTTTAACTCGCGGGAGCTCATGCGCGTGAAAGCCCATGAGCGCCGACAAGCGTTAGTAGCTAACCAAGCTGCGAATTAGCGGCGTTTAACAGCAATAGCCAGTAATCCGTCTTTCACCGAAACCGACTGTAAATCATCCGCGTATTGTGAGAAATCCACCGAGCCCTCTTTAGCGGCTTGAGCAGGATTCGCCACATTGACGATGTCTACGGTTTTGGTTTCGGCGTTCGTCACGTACAGTTTTTTATCTTGCGAACTGTAATCGACGATTTCCGCTGCCCCTTTGTCAAAGCTCCCCAAGGTGACGGAGGTCAACTTAGTGGCCGTGCCGTCTGATGCCAATTCAAACAAAGCGAGTGTTGAACTAAGTTCATGGGCGACGGCTAGGTAGTGTTTACCATCTTGTGCAAAGGCCACCATACCTTCGGGAGCGAGATCACCGGCTTTTGAAGGTAACTGGGTGTAATCAATGTCGTTAAAATAGTCCACCATTTGGGTTTGTGTTGGTGAAGTGACATCGTAAATAAAGAAGCCACCTTGTTTTTCTAAGCCGATATAAGCGAATACCTTGTCGCCAATTTTATGAACGGCCAAGGCTTCTGGTTCTACGCCCTTCTTCAGCGAGCGTGCATCAACCCCCTCCCAAAAGTATGCTTTGTCGCCAATGACTTCGTGTGGAATTTCGTCGTCAACCAGTTCTTCGTAATCTGATCCCGCGTAGTCTTCTGATTCTGGTTTCACATAATCCACATCATCAACACGAGTGTTGAAGACACCGGCGTAATCCCGCGCAATGGTCTTTTCGAAGTCCGAACCACTGTCAAAAACCACAGCGCCAGATGCATCAAATATTGAAAACGAGCGGGTACCAGCTAAGTAAAGGGACTCGTAAACGTTGTCTGAGTTCTGACCAAGATCATTTAAAACGCGCAGTTTTTTAGCCTTAGTTTCTAATAAACCCTGAAGTGACTGCGACAACAAAGACTGTTCGTTATCATCTTCAAGGTCGGATGCTTTGGAATAGTCTTCATAACCATCGTATTCTCGATCATCACCTTCGTTAGCAGTTACGAAAAAATCTTGCCCGCCAACATTGTAAGCCACCATGGTATCTGGCATACGCAGGGCAAAGATGTTGTCGATGTCTGTTAGGACTGGATTCGCTTCACCGTCATCCAAAATATCCATATCTACTTCGCTTAGTGCCACTTTACCCAAGCCTTTAACGGCACTAATGGTTTTATTTTCGATATCAACAATGGCGACGGCATTGTTTTCTTGCAGTGAAACCCATGCGGTTTTTCCATCGCTGCTTACGGCAACGTACTCAGGCTCTAAGTCTTTTTCTTGTACGGTGTTGGGCTTAATGCGTACATCACCGCCCAGCGCGACACCCGCAAAGCCTAGGTTCGATACCGTTTGTACTTTGTGGTCGTTACTTAACTCAACAATACTAATGGAGCCTTCTGGGTCATTTGTGTAGTCGGAGCTAGGCTCACCTTCATTGGCAACCACCAGCGTATGCGTATCAACAAACTTCACCATGTCTGGTAGATGACCTACATGCGCAGCGTCGATGAACGTGCCATCGGTTTTATAAATAAGAATCTGACCACCGCCAATATCACGATTTACAACTTCCGCTTTAGGCTCGCTTTTGCTGTCATTGTCGTCGCTATTACCACAGCCGCTTAACGTCAGAGAGCCAAGAACGATGGCACTTAGTAATAATTTCTTTTTCATCAAGTTTTACCTTCTTAAAATGCAATAAAAGTGGCTAGAGGCTAAGGCAAAAGCATGAAAACTCTGTGACAGTGCGGACAATTTTATAGCGACTGTTTGCAGGCGAGCTTAAGTGGCTTTTTATAAACAAAAACCCAAGGTAACCGTCAAAGCGATTTTATATTTCGCTTTGACTTTTACCTTGGGCTTGGACTCGAAAGCCTAACAGGTTGGATTTCAGCGCTGATGCTTTAGTTGCTGTAAAGCTCCGCGTCGAGCTTTTCCCAGTCATAGGCTACGACGAATTGGTCATCCAGCTTGCGGTACATTTTGTATATTTCTAACGCACCATTGTCGCGAAGTTCACCACTGACTTTCACTTGTTGACCTTCGTACTGGCGCAAGTGCTGTAGCGACAAACCCGTTAGCGGGGTACGCTTGTTTTCGTTAACCAGTTGATACTGGCCTTTAATAAACGTAACTGTACCGGATTGAGGTTGAATGGCTTCGGCATTCGCTACGGTGCTAACACCGGCAGTTGCTCCAACTAATGCACATGCAAGTAACAATTTTTTCATCGTTTTCCCCTTTTTAAAATGAGTAACATCGGATCGCGTTATTTTTCAAACGGATGACACCCCGTTTGTTAGGTTTGTCATTCGGCTCGACAAAGTGGCTAATACGCTAATCACAGCCTATGAAATCGGTATGACGAAAAAATTTCAGTTATATGTCAGGTACCGCAGATGACACATATGGTCGGGGGAAGGTAATGGATAACAGGATAGGGGCGAGAATAGGCGCAATGGCTAGGCCATTGCGCCTGCGCTTAAGATTCCACGAATGCGCGTTCAATTACGTATTCGGCGAGTTCTCCATGACGGGTTTCACTAAAGCCTTGCTCATCCAAAATTGCCGTTAGGTCTTTTAACATGCTTGGGCTACCACACAACATAAAACGGTCGTCTTCTTTATTCGCTTTGGGTAACCCTAAGTCTTCGTATAACTTGCCACTGGTCATCAGATCGGTAAGACGACCTTGGCGCTCAAAATCTTCGCGGGTGACAGTCGGGTAGTATATGAGTTTTTCCTTTACCAACTCCCCTAGGTATTCATCCTCTGGCAGTTGATTCAATATCAAATCTTGATAGGCCAGCTCTGATTTGTAACGCACACCATGAGTCAAAATGACTTTATCGAATTTCTCGTATGTATACGGGTCACGGATAATACTTAAAAACGGCGCTAACCCAGTACCGGTGGACAACAAATATAAATGCTTACCGGGCAGCAGGTCATCCACCAGCAAGGTGCCTGTGGGCTTTTTGCTAATTAGAATCTCATCCCCTGGCTGAATCTTTTGCAAGCGCGAGGTCAGCGGGCCGTCTTGTACTTTAATACTGAAGAACTCTAGCTCTTCTTCATAGTTGGCACTGGCGATGCTGTATGCGCGCATTAAAGGTTTGTCTTCTACCTGCAAGCCGATCATGATGAAGTGGCCGTTTTTAAAACGAAGGCCTGCTTCGCGGGTGGTTTTAAAGCTGAATAGTGTATCGTTCCAGTGGTGTACGCTGGTGACGGTTTCTTTGTTGAAGCCTTTCATGAACCCACTCCTGCTAAACTTTAGGCAATTCAATGGCCTAGTGGTTGATGCTAAAACTGTGCTGTTTGATCTGTGGATAGAGTAGGCCCATTCTTTATATTTGCAAAATGGGTAATTTATCTATAACTTATCGAACTTTTAGATAACAACATCTCTGGATATCCTCGCCCATGGACTTTCTCTGGATCCTAATTGCCTTTGGTTGCGGCTTCGCCATGAAGCAGATCAACCTCCCGCCGCTAATAGGCTATTTGGTTGCTGGTTTTGGATTGCATGCTGTTGGGGTTTCGCCCCATGCCAATTTAGAAACACTGGCCAACCTTGGTATCACCCTGATGCTGTTCACTATCGGCCTTAAAATCAATATTCGCAGCATGCTGAAATTGACTGTCTGGGCCGGAGCTAGCCTACACATGCTGATTTGGGTAGGGGTGGGTATGCTGCTCCTCAAAGC
>JBFHVZ010000077.1:0-16060 GCA_041589295.1 Pseudomonadales bacterium | reverse complement strand
TCTTGGCGGGTGATCTTAATTTGCATGCCATCTGGGTGAGTCATGGCATCTGGCTCTTGGCTTAGGTCCAGAAGTGTACGCGCCACACGGCCCGTCACATCTAGGAATGCCAAATCGCCCACTTTACGGGTGGTCTTACGTAGGCGCGTGGCCATTTGCTCACCAATAAAGTAAAGAATTTTGCTGTCTTGGGCGCTAATTTCACGGAATTTGGAGTAGCTGATCTCGGCTACTTCACATTCTGTTTTCGCTTTAATCCAAGCAGAACGAGGAGATACCTCGTCGAATAAACCCATTTCCCCGAAGAAGTCGCCTTCGTTCAAGTAGGCCATGATCATTTCACGACCGTCGTCATCTTCGATGATGACCGTTACCGAGCCCTTGATGATGTAAAACAAGGAATCGCTTTTATCCCCAGCGTAGATAATGGTGCTTCGCGCAGGGTAGCGACGTCGGTGACACTGAGACAAGAAGTAGTCCAAGTGCTTATGTCGATCAGCGCGTAAACCAGTATTCATAACGAGAACCTAATACATCCCAGCGAATTTGTAATAATTGTAGTCGGCGGATTATGGCGTAATGAGCGGTATAGGTGAATAGAGAGTCACCCTATTAGGCGGGAATTGCCGGATAGAAGGTGGTTTTTGGGAACTGGGTCTTACTTATTTGTTACATTCATTTGGACACTGTCTAGTCTGCCTTACCTTTGGTTATAACCGTGTCTGAATGTCCGACCAGCTCTCGGTCGCCGCGATGGTCGCAGGAGCTACACCCTAGGCAAATCGACGGCTGGGATTTTTCCAAGACCCTAACGGCGACGCTGTGATACTCTTCGCTTCCTTTTGAACAACAGTGGTAAATGCAACATGAAAGCGCGCGTGAAATGGGTTCAGGATGCCATGTTCCTTGGGGAATCCGGCAGCGGACATTCAGTGGTGATGGACGGCCCAGAGGACCATGGCGGTCGTAACATGGGTGTGCGCCCCATGGAGATGCTGTTAATTGGTTTAGGCGGTTGCAGCAGCTTTGATGTCATGAGCATGCTGAAAAAAGGCCGTCAGAATGTGTTGGACTGTGTGTGCGAACTCAGCGCAGAGCGTGCCGACGCGGTACCTGCGGTTTTCACCAAGATCCACCTGCACTTTGTGGTGAAAGGTTTCAACCTAAAAGAAAACCAAGTAAAGCGTGCGGTTGAATTGTCGGCCGAAAAATATTGCTCAGCGTCGATCATGCTGGAAAAGGCCGATGTGGAAATCACCCACGACTACGAAATCATCGAAATGGCCGAGGCGTCAGCCTAGGTTTTAGGGCTGATTTGGCCCCTTCCAGCGGTCGGGTAAATATTTGGCGTAATTTTGTCCATAGGGGTATGCGTCCCCATCGAAAATGGGCATAATGCCGCGCTTTCTAAGGGCTGCAGAACGCGTCCGTTGGTTGTCAGTTTCCATGAGGCTGACTGGGGGCCTGAGCCAGACTACTCACTGTAGCTCTGTTCAGGTTATTACTGTTTTCCTACAGTGAGGCTTGCGAAGTTGCCATCATCTATCAAACTTCACGGGTTTAACAACCTAACCAAATCCCTGAGCTTAAACATCTACGATATTTGTTACGCTAAAACGGAAAAAGACCGTCAGGAATATATAGCGTATATCGATGAGATGTATTCAGCGGACCGTTTAACCGAAATTCTCACTGATGTTGTGGAAATCATTGGCGCGACGATCTTGAATGTAGCGCGTCAGGATTATGAACCCCATGGTGCATCGGTCACAATTTTGATTGCCGAACACGAAGTGGCTCCAATTCCAGCAAATATGCAGGAAGCGCCTGGTCCACTTAAAGATTCTGTGGTTGCACACTTAGATAAGTCTCACGTGACCGTGCACACCTATCCAGAAAGCCACCCTGATAATGGTATTTCGACGTTCCGCTTAGACATCGACGTATCGACCTGTGGATTGATTTCACCGCTTAAAGCGTTGAACCACCTGATCCACGCGTTTGACTCTGACATTGTGATCATGGATTACCGTGTACGTGGTTTTACTCGTGACGTTGACGGTAAAAAGCACTACATCGACCATGAGATTAACTCCATCGAGAACTACATGTCGCAAGACACTCGTGAAGAGTACCAAATGATGGATGTGAATATTTTCCAAGAAAATACCTTCCACACCAAAATGATCAAAAAAGAACTGGCGTTCGAAGATTACATGTTTGGTGAAAGTGCAGATACCACGCCGGAAGAGCGCGATGATATCGAGCAGCGTATTCGCAAAGAAATGCTGGAAATTTATTATTCTCGCAACATGTCTTAAACCTAATGTTTTAGAAGGTTTAGATATTTTGAAATAAAAAAACGAGCTGCGGCTCGTTTTTTTATGGGCGATGTTTGGTGGTTCGAAATGGCGTTGGGGTTTTGGCTATTGCTGTTGCAGCCAGTTTAATGCTTCGTCTCGATCTAAAAATCGCTCGAAAGGAATCTTAAATAAAAACTTCTGTGTCTCGGCCACCAAGGCCTGTTGATAACTGGGCACGTAAACCGCCACCGCTTTTAGCAACGGAACGGAAGTCATGGTTTGCATGAACTCCAAGCTGGTGTCGTATTCATTGGTGCGGTTGACCAGCACCTTGGGGTGGTTAGAACGGGCTTGGTAGTACTCGATCAGGACCTTGGCGATGTCGGCGTTTAACTCCACGCCTGCGTTGGGGGTAATTTCAAACACATCCTGTGCTAACTGCTCCACGACTCCGAAAGGCAATTGGGTTTTCATACGCCCTCCACCACAGCAACTGCATTCATCACTATAGCAAAGGGCGGAATATTGTCAGGGATTACACGCGGTAGGTTGAGGCCGTCATCACTTTCGATAGCTGGGTCATACCTTGCTTAATGATTTTAGGAAAAGCCACGCCGCCCGCTTCGAGCGCCTGTGTGGCATGCTGACGTTCATCAACGTGCATTTGTTTTAACACCGCTCTGCTACGTTGATCCGCTTCCGGCAAGGTCTCCATGTGTTCTTCTAAATGCTTGCACACTTGGTCTTCGGTGGCTGCCACAAACCCTAGACTCCACTTATCGCCCAGCGCACCGGCCACTGCGCCAATGGAATAGGACAGGCCATAAAACACTGGATTCAACACACTGGTGCGACTGTTCAGTTCTTTTAAGCGTTGCTCGCACCACACCAAGTGATCAATTTCTTCCTGCGCGGCGTGCTCCATGGCTTGGCGAACATCTGGCAGGCGCGCCGTGAGTGACTGCCCCTGATACAGGGCTTGTGCACAGACCTCGCCAGTGTGGTTAATGCGCATTAAACCCGCCGCGTGTTGTTGTTCGCTGTCGGACAGCTCGGCAGTATCTTGCGTGGTCTTGGCTGGGGAGGGGCGTTCGGCACTTGCAGCCCCCGGAACTAGGGTGCGCAAGGCATTATCGACGTGGCAGATCAGACGATCTAAAGATGTTAACTGTATCATGGCAACACTCTGACGCTGGCGGTTTAACACTGTTATAGTGGCTCATTTTACGGCAAGGCAAATGATTATGCTTGCCTCAAATCAGATTTCGTCCCATCGGGGGCGTCATGCATTAGATCAGGGAAACCCATGCAGGATTTAGAAGACTTAAACCGGGTACTGGCCCATCACCTGCCCATTGTGGTGATTGAAAGCTATGAAGAAGTGCGCGCACTGGAAATGATTACCCGTGTGGCCATTAAACGGTCAGAGGCCATGTACCAGTGGACACTGAGCGATGGCTTAAAGCGCGGACAATTTGGCGAAGAAGCCGATGCCGAGCAGACCAAAAAACCGCTTGAAGTGCTGCGTTATATTAAGTCGCCGAATGCCCCTGCTGGCTTGTATGTGTTATGTGATATGCACCCCTTCATGGAAGAACCCATGGTCGTGCGCTTGGTGAAAGACATTGCATTGCAGCGGGAAACCACAGGCAAAACTCTGATTTTTCTCAGCTACGAAATGGCCATCCCCGATGAAATCAGTCGTTTGTGTGCACGTTTTAAATTCCAGTTACCTGGCGATGCACAGCTCATGAAACTGGTGCAACAAGAAGCCAAGAGCTGGACCCAAGGCACACAAACCAAAGTCAAAACCGACCCAGCTACCTTGCGGCAAATGATTCAGCATTTAAAAGGCCTGACCTACAGCGATGCGCGGCGTTTAATCCGTGGTGCCATTACTGATGATGGCGCGATCACCGAGACGGACTTGCCCCACATTAACCAAGCTAAATTCGAACTTATGAATATGGATTCGGTACTGGCTTACGAATACCAAACTGCACACTTTAGTGATGTTGCAGGGTTAACCAAGTTAAAAGAGTGGCTTGCCATTCGACAGCAAGCGTTTTTACAAGACAACGCGGCCATGCGGCCTAAAGGTTTGTTACTTCTCGGTGTGCAAGGCAGTGGTAAAAGCTTAGCGGCGAAAGCCATTGCTGGTAGCTGGCAGCTGCCGTTATTGCGTTTAGATATGGGTGCGTTATACAACAAGTTTTTTGGCGAGACCGAAAAGAATCTACGAGAAGCACTCAACCTTGCGCAACTAATGTCGCCTTGCGTACTGTGGTTGGATGAAATTGAAAAAGGACTGGGAACTGATCAAAACGACTCGGGAGTGTCGCAACGTGTGTTAGGCACGTTGCTTACTTGGATGTCGGAGCGCCCAGAGCCTGTCTTTATGGTGGCGACGGCGAATGATATTCAAAAATTACCGGCCGAAATGGTGCGTAAAGGACGCTTTGATGAAGTGTTTTTTGTGGATCTACCCAATGCCAGCGTGCGTGAAAGCGTGTTCGAGATTCATTTAAACAAACGAAACGTGGACCCCGCATCCATATCGTTGGCACCTTGTGTGGCGATGTCCGATGGATTTTCGGGTGCCGAAATTGAGCAGGCCATTGTGTCGGCCATTCACGTGGCCAACGCGCGAGCAGAACAGCTTAATCACGAACACATTTTAGAAGAGCTAAGTCGAACGCAGCCTTTGTCGGTATTGATGTCCGAAAAAATATCTGCGTTACAAACTTGGGCAGAGGGTCGAACGGTGCCCGCAGACTAATGCTGCGAACACCAATTCGTTAAATCATATGAAACGCAAGGTTGCTATAACGTGGCCTTGCGTTTTTTTCTATGCTTCGCCTGAATGTATTTAGACAGAGCTTGTTGCAACGCTTTAGCCCCAACAGGCTTGGTAATGACATGATCAATTCCAGAAAGCTGGGCTTGTTTATTGGTGCTGGAAATACCCAAGCCCGTCAGCATGACTTTTAACAGGTTGGCGTTAATTTGTTCGTCTTCTTGTATACGGTCCGCTAACTGAAAACCGTTCATAATCGGCATGTCTTGGTCGATCAAAATAATATCGTAAGGCGTGTTTAGATTTGCTTTGGTGCGCAGCATGGCCAAGGCTTCTTTACCACTGTAAGTCGCGTCGGCTTGCATGCCCCAGCTTTTTGCGTAGCGCTGCATGACTTTTCGCAGTGTCGCGTTATCGTCCACAATTAAAATGGATAAGCCGCTAAGTTCCTCACCACCTTGTTCTTCTTCGGCGGCGTTAGTGACTGCTTTATAGGGCACTAAGAAGGTAAAACAACTGCCGGATCCGGCGGTACTGTCCGCGTAAATTTTGCCACCCATCAGTTCAACGATGCGTTTGGAAAGGGATAAACCTAAACCGGTACCGTTAAATTGCTGACTTTTTTGCGGGTCGAGCATATCAAACGAATCAAAAATGCGATGCAAGTCATCGCGATTAATGCCTGCGCCGGTATCTCGCACTTGAAACATCAGTGTGGATTTATCGCTGGTGTCTTGCCACTGCACGCGCACTTCAACTTCACCATGTTCTGTATGTCGAATGGCGTTTTCCACTAGGTTGTCGAGTACGGATACCAAGCGGTGCTCGTCAGAGCGAATGCGGGCAGGCAAGTCGTCGGCCAAGTTAATGACCAGCTCAATTCGTTTTTGATGGGCCGTCTGTTGAAATTTACTAAGCGAGTTATAAACCGCAGAGGACAGTTCAACGGTTTCTTGATCCAATTGAAAACGCCCTGTGGTGATTTTGGCGTACTCACTAATGCGGTTTACCATTAATAAAATTTCGTTGCCCGACACTTGAATGGTTTCTATGTAGTCGCGCTGAGTGGTGGTCAGCGGTGTGTCGTTCATAAGCTCGGACATTCCCAATACACCATTAATGGGCGTTCTTAATTCATGGCTAAGTTTCGATAAGAATTCCGCCCCCGTGGTCTGAACTGCTAAGGGTTTATGCAGCACTTTTTGTCGTCGGAAGTAAGTCAGCAACATGCTTTGGCTGGCCATGAAAATGACAAATGCAGGTGTGGCCAATTCAATGGATTTTTCGTAGTAGGGCACGCTCTCGGGCCAGAACGCGTAAAACAACAACCACGCCGTGTACAGTAGTAAGGTTAAGCTAGCCGTTGCTAAGGTGACGCTTTGCCCAATGTTGCGATAAAACGCAAATGCAGTGGGCGCTAACGCAATACACCACACTACTTCGTTGGATAAGTTAAATAACAGAAGACTGATAAGCAGCAACACCATGATTAGGATAACTGCGCGGGTCGAACGCACCCATGCACGATAGGTTAGTGTTGAAAAACTGCTTAACAAAATGCCCAGTGCCAGCCCCCAAGGAATCAACTTAATTAGGTTGTCCATCCAATTGGGCCAGTCCCCCAAGGGCAGCTGTGCGATGCCATGTAACAATCCCACAGAGGCAAGATAGATCACCAAATAATGACGAATATGATTGTGGAAGCGTGCAGCCAAGCTGTGCATCACAATGATAAACACCATCAACGCCACCATGGCACCGAGCCACTGTTCCTGAATCATAATGCTTTGCGTGTATTGCGCCTGATTGCTCAACACAGGGGACATATCAATGGTTTGCGCGCTGCTTAAACGAATGTACAACCATTGATGGGATTGTGGTGGCACTAATATTTGAATGGCGCGGTTGGCATTTAATTTAAATGCGCGCTCGTAGCCGGGTAAGCGCTGCCAATGACTTTCGCGAAAGCTGTAAGCAGACTGAACTTGAAACGCGCTTTGGCCTAATGTGAGTGCCGCAGGAATGGAATGATTTAATGGGTTAAGCAGTTTTAACCTTAACCAATAGACTTTTTTCGGTTTTAAAATGGGGTTGCTTTGTAGCGTGGTGAACTGCGGGCTATGTTCCAGCTGTAATTGGCCTAGGCTCAAACTGGTGTGGTCGGCCTCAAGCCACTGCGCGCTGCCAATCAAATTCACCTTAAATGGACCGTTGGGCAAAATCACCGGTTTAGGATCGGCATACGACGGCAGACTACCGCAAGCTAATAAAACGACAAAAAACAGAACAACCAGACGCGCCATGTACTGACCGACAAAGAAAAATGAATAGGAAGGCAGTATAGGGGAGAAATCGGAGGGCTTGAAGCCTGAAGTCTGAAGCTTGAAGCAAAACCATTTTTGGTTGCTTCTAGCTTCTAGCTTCTAGCTTCTAGCTTCTAGCTTCTAGCTATTTTCGCGCGCAATCGCTCGATAGCCAATATCAGTACGATAGAAGCTGTCTTTCCAAGAAATTTTCTTGGTCAGTTCGTAAGCGCGTTGTTGTGCTTCGGTTACTGTGTTGCCAAGGGCTGTGGCACACAATACGCGACCGCCATTAGTCAGTACTTCACCGTTAGGGCCAGTCTTGGTGCCCGCATGGAATACTTTCTCGCCTGCAACTTCGGTTTCTGGCAAACCAGAAATCACGTCGCCTTTGTTGTAAGACGCGGGGTAGCCTCCGGCGGCTAATACCACACCGATGGAAGCGCGTGGGTCCCATTCAGCGGTTTTACCAGCTAGGCCATTGTCTTCCAATGCCGCTTCGCACAATTCAACCATGTCAGACTTCATGCGCAGCATGATGGGTTGTGTTTCTGGGTCGCCAAAGCGGCAGTTGTATTCGATGACTTTTGGTGCGCCAGACGCGTCAATCATCAGGCCAGCGTAAAGGAAACCTGTGTAATCGTTACCTTCTTTTGCCATGCCTTCAACGGTAGGCAGGATTACTTCTTTCATGATGCGGTCGTGAATGTCTTGGGTCACAACAGGCGCAGGGGAGTAAGCACCCATGCCGCCAGTGTTAGGACCTGTATCCCCGTCGCCCACACGTTTGTGGTCTTGCGAGGTGGCCATAGGCACGACGTTTTTGCCATCCACCATGACGATAAAAGAGGCTTCTTCACCGGCCAAAAACTCTTCGATAACCACGCGACAGCCTGCATCACCAAATGCGTTGCCAGACAGCATGTCTTTCACCGCGTCTTTTGCTTGTTCAACAGTTTCTGCAACGATCACACCTTTACCCGCAGCAAGACCATCGGCTTTCACCACAATCGGCGCACCGATTTTATCGATGTAAGCCAGCGCAGGTTCAACTTCGGTAAAGTTTTGATAAAACGCGGTTGGAATATCGTGACGCGCTAAAAAGTCTTTTGTGAACGCTTTAGAACCTTCTAACTGTGCAGCGCCTTTTGATGGGCCAAAACACTTCAGACCTTTTTCAGCAAAGAAATCTACAACACCTTCAACCAGTGGTGCTTCTGGTCCAACAATGGTCAAACCACAGTTATTGTTTTGTGCAAACTCAGCCAAACCCGCGAAGTCCATCACGTCGATGTTTACGTTTTCTAAGTTGGCTTCTAATGCAGTGCCAGCGTTGCCTGGCGCAACGAACACTTTTTGCACCTTAGGGCTTTGTGCCGCTTTCCAAGCGAGGGCGTGTTCGCGACCGCCACTTCCGATTACCAATACATTCATTTGAATTCTCCGTCGGACATCATCTAAGCACTTCTGACAGCGTTAAAAGTTTTCTCAAGATGCTCATTTAGTAAACTAAACTCCGCTCTTTCGAAAACTTTGTGCCTTGTCATAAGCCCTTAGCTTTCGTCCTTCTGTTTTGTTTCGCCTTTCATAAAGACAAAACAAATTGAGCAGTTAAAAACTAAAAAACTCGAACTAACTTTTTAGCCCGAGTTTTGGGGGGAGTGAGATTTTTCTTCCTGACGAGGCGTAGGTTCTTTCGCACACCGCAGTTTAGCTCCGCTAAATGAGGATGGGTGGAAGGTTCTACAACAAAGTCAGGGAGGAAAAGATCCTCCCCACACCAAATTAATGGCGGAAGTGACGCATACCCGTGAATACCATCGCCATCCCAGCTTCATCCGCTGCGGCAATCACTTCCTCATCTCGGATCGAACCACCCGGTTGAATCACGGCAGCGATACCGGCTTTAGCCGCGTTATCAATACCGTCACGGAAAGGGAAGAAGGCATCAGATGCCATCACAGAGCCTTTTACTTCTAAACCTGCGTGTTCTGCTTTAATGGCAGCGATACGAGCTGAGTTTACGCGGCTCATTTGGCCTGCGCCTACGCCTACGGTTTGACGGTTTTTCGCGTACACGATGGCATTGGATTTAACGAACTTAGCGACTTTCCATGCGAAGATCAGATCGTGCATTTCTTTTTCAGTTGGTTGACGCTTGGTCACAACTTTTAAATCGGCTTCGGTAATCATACCGTTGTCACGGCTTTGTACTAACAGGCCGCCGTTTACGCGTTTGTAGTCGTAACCACCGATGCGTTCTGCAGGCCATTCGCCGGTTTCTAACAAGCGCACGTTTTGCTTGCTTGCTACAGCCAGTTTAGCGTCGTCACTTACAGATGGCGCGATGATCACTTCAACGAATTGACGTTCAACAATGGCTGCCGCAGTTTCTCCGTCAAGTTCACGGTTAAACGCAATGATGCCGCCAAAAGCAGATTCAGTATCGGTGGCGAAAGCCAGGTCGTATGCTTCTTTAATGCCGTTGGTAGAAACCGCAACACCACAAGGGTTGGCGTGTTTAACGATGACACAAGCAGGCTTGGTGAATGATTTAACACATTCCAATGCCGCGTCGGTGTCAGCTACGTTGTTGAAAGAAAGTTCTTTACCTTGCAACTGAGTCGCTGTGGCAATAGAGGCTTCTTTTGGTTGGGCTTCTACATAAAACGCAGCGGTTTGGTGAGGGTTTTCACCGTAACGCATGCCTTGCGCTTTAATAAATTGAGTGTTGAAAGTACGTGGGAACTCGTCCATGTCGTTCGTGGACAGCTCTTCGGCTTCTTGATTAATGCGACCCAAGTAGTTGGCAATCATGCCGTCGTAGGCAGCCGTGTGTTCGAAGGCTTTTAGTGCTAGGTCAAAACGCATTTTGTTGGTTAGACCGTTGTGCGCGTCTAACTCAGCCAGAATCGCAGCGTAGTCAGATGCGTTTACCACAATGCCGACGTGGGCGTTGTTTTTCGCGGCTGAACGCACCATGGTTGGACCGCCAATGTCGATGTTCTCAATGGCGTCTGGCAGAGTGCAATCTGGGTTAGCGGTTGTGGCTTCGAACGGGTATAGGTTTACCACCACCATGTCGATTGGGTTGATGCCGTGTTCTTGCATGACGGCATCATCTTGTCCGCGACGTCCCAATACACCACCGTGAATTTTTGGGTGCAGGGTTTTTACACGACCGTCCATCATTTCTGGGAAGCCGGTGTAATCAGACACTTCGATGGCGTTAATGCCGTTGTCTTTCAACAGTTTGAAGGTGCCGCCAGTGGACAGGATTTCGACGTTTTTAGCGGCCAGCGCTTGAGCAAATTCAACGATGCCGGTTTTATCGGACACGCTGATCAGGGCGCGACGGACGGGAGTAACGGGAGTGCTTGCCATAGTACTGCAATAGCCCAATTTTTGGTGGTGAATGAACGACAAAAACGGCATGGGGTGAGGATGCCGTTTTTATCTTGGATCAGAAACCGCGAAGTGCGATTCGGTTAAAGCATGCCGTATTGCTTTAGCTTCTTACGTAGTGTGCCTCGGTTAAGGCCCAGAAGAACGGCCGCTTTCGTTTGGTTGTCTTTAGTGTAGCGCATTACTACTTCTAGTAATGGAGCTTCAACCTCGGACAAAACCATCTCGTAAACTTCAGTTACAGGTTGTCCATCCAATTGGGCAAAATAACTTTCTAAGGCTTTTTCTACGCTGTCACGCAGGGTTTGCGTGTTTTCAGCAGGTAGGCCAGTTGGTGTAGAAGTTTGGTTGTCCATAGGGTTGTTAAATACCGCAGGTGCTTCGTGCGTACTCATGCAGCCAAGTCCTTCCCCAGTTGTTGTACAAAAAAAGTGTGAATAAGTTGTAATTGTTCTTCAGGCGTTTCCAGTTGGTTGAACTTTCGACGCACATCCTTGTTGTGGTCATGAGCCTGAAGGTACCAACCGACATGCTTGCGTGCGATTCGCACACCCATATAGTCGCCATAAAAGCCATACAAAGCATGAAGGTGATCTTCAAGAATGCTTTTGACTTCTGTCAACTTGGGTGCTGCAAGATGCTGGCCTGTTTCCAAGTAATGCTTGATTTCACGGAAGATCCAAGGACGCCCCTGAGCCGCGCGGCCCAACATAACGCCATCGGCCCCCGTGTAATCTAATACCGCTCTCGCTTGTTCTGGAGTACAAATGTCTCCATTGGCAATCACAGGTATTTGGGTGCTCTGTTTAACGGTGCGGATGGTGTCGTATTCCACCGCGCCTTTGTAGCCGCAACTGCGTGTGCGGCCATGGATCGCGAGGGCTTGAATGCCCGCTTTTTGTGCGATCTCAGCTAATCTGGGGGCGTTTTTATGTTCAGGTGCCCAACCTGTGCGCATTTTCAGTGTGACTGGGATGTCCACTGCTTCTACTACGGCCTGAAGTATGTCTTTTACCAGCGGCTCGTCCTTCATTAGGGCAGAGCCCGCCGCTTTGTTGCACACCTTCTTTGCAGGGCAGCCCATATTGATATCAATAATCTGGGCGCCATTGGCCGCGTTCATGCGTGCCGCTTCGGCCATCATCTCGGGGTCGCCACCGGCGATCTGAACCGAGATAGGTTCGGCCTCTCCCTCGTGGTTTAAACGGGTTTGAGACTTGCGGCTGTTCCAGAGAGAAACGTCGCTGGTCACCATTTCGGATACCACCAAACCTGCGCCTAAGCGGCGACAAAGTTGGCGAAACGGCCGATCGGTGACGCCTGCCATGGGGGCCAACACTATGGGTGTTTCTATGGTGTATGGACCGATGCTAAACATGGCGGCAGTACTGTACATTTTCTGCTCGTTTAAGGGCGGACAATCATACTCGCAAAGGGGGGAGGGTAAAAGGCTTGACAAGGTCGTAATTGAACAAAAAATTTACATTTTTTGTCAGATCGTCGGCTTCGGTTATTTGCGCCTCAGTCTCTCGCCTGATCTGTTGCAGGCGAAGCACAAAAACAAGGGGAATTTGCTGGTGTATTTTTGACCAAATGGTTTGTTTTTTTGTCTGGGAAACTAAAAATTGCCTTTGTTCAATGCATTGATAGACTGCCCATCCAGTTTTATTTAGGACATTTTCAGGAAATGAAAGAGCTGCTTTCTGGTGAGGAATCCCTATCAACTGCATTTTGGTTTGTGGGTTTTGCTTATGTATTGTCTGCTTTTGGAATGGCAGCTTTAATGGGTTTGGTGCCTCATCCTGCGATCATTCTAGTTTGCGTCCTTATAACGGTCTGTTTTTTCATCTTCTATGAAATATCTGTTTGGCGCTGCGCTGGCAATACCAGTTGGATTGGCTGGTCATGGGCGGCCAAATCTATCGTAGTAAGTAGAGCTCTGTTCTATATTTTCCAAGTGCCATTTCTGGTGAAAGAGGATCAGGCCACAGCTGGAATCATATCTTTACTTGGAATTGGAGCTGACTTATTGATTGGTGCGGTTGGTATCTGTATTTACGCGTTGTTAAAAGTATCTCGCGGTAATATCGAATCGCCGAGTAAAAAAGTTGAGACTCAGGCTGTGCATCACGCAGAAAGAGCAAAAGCCCTGTTTTTGGCAGGACAGTACGAAGCTGCGCTTGTTCATTTTGACAAAGCCTTGCTTCAAGGGCAGTCAGATGACTTAACAAAAGGTTATCAAGCTATGTGTCTTAAACGCATTAACCAAAAACAAAAACAGCGTCGCCAAAGCTGATGCTGTTTGCTGTACCTTTGCATCAAATCTATTTTGAGTTAGCCAAAAAACTTACTTGGTAATTATCTGCGGCTGGGCCTGGGTCTTTAATTTCTAGTGCAATGTGCACGGGTACGAGTGAAGGCATCATATTCATGCCTGCGGCTTCGCCCGCTAAGTATTCCACAGGTTGAAATTGACGTTGCGCGACTAACTGGCCGCGTTTGTCGGTAAAGCTTAACTGCAGCACAGGAAACGGTTGTTCGTAGCTGGCGTGGTTCATAAACAAAATATCCACACTCAACGCATGTTCAAATTTTGGATGTGAATTCACGCGCGGGGTGGCTGTAGTACGAATTTGTTTTAAGTCGTAAATCGGTGGCAATGTACAAGACAGTTGCTGGCAGGCTGTTTGATACCAAGGGCGCAACTGCGGGTCCCGAGACCACTGCTCAAAATTGAAATAAGCCATTTGGCCCACTAAACCTAGGGCTGCTAGTAAACTCAGTCCGAACCACATCCAGCGCATGCGACGCGCACGGCGATCTGGCAGGCTCAGTTGCAGTGGATCGGCCTGAATGTATTGGAATTGGCTACCGGGCCGATTGGTTTCGGGACGTAATTGCGCATTCGCAGCAAGATTTGCGGCTTCAGACAGGTCTGCATCCAAGTCGGCCGAAGGGACTGCAAATTGATTCTTTGCAGCACTGGTTTTTGGTGCCACGCGAACGGGTTCTGGCTCAGGCTCGCTGGGTTTAACCACAACGTCTTCGTCATCGTCGTCATCCAGCAGGGCTTGCGCCCAAGACTCGTCGTCGCCGGAGTCTTCTTCGTAGTCGTCGGTGGGGATGTCTGCGTCGGTGTAAAACGGGTTAGTTTCGTTGGCGCGAGCGGACAACGAGAGAAACTCTTCGTTTAGATCGTTGGCGAAGTTGTGTTCGTTTTCGTCTTCGTCATCAATCAGGTCTAGCCCTGAGTTATCGTCAATCAGTAGATCGTTGTCATCATCAATTAACAGGTTGTCGTCCATGTCGTCATGGATTAATCCGTGGCTTTTTTCAGTACGGCTTTTTTCGTCGGTGCTCAGAGCGCGGTGACTGGCTGATTGTGCAGCGCTGGTTTTGGCGGCGGTCGAGGCGCGCTTTTCAATATCACCGCCAACATTGGCGCTAGCATGGCTGTCCGCATTGGCACTGAACATGTCTTCGGTGCGGTCATCCTGCTTTTTATTGGCCAACGGCTGTTCGTTTTTAAAGTGGTCGGCCGCGTTAAAGACGTTTAAACACGCACCACAACGCACGGCACCCTTGGCCACTTTTAATTGGGCCGAGTTAACGCGAAAGGTGGTTTCACATTTGGGACACTGAGTAATTCGAACGTCTGTCATCTTTAATCTACTGGCGGCCCACTTTATGGGAAGACGGTCAGCGAGCTGACCGTGATCTTGTTGTTATACGAGAGTGGGTGCGTTATTGATCCGGTTAAGTGTGCGGATTATAGCGCTTTTTCTACGAATGTTGATCTATCCGTTGGTTGATCCCGTGTTATGCGGCGCGCTTACGTCCGGTAATGCGAACCCAGTCGCCTTCTACCGCCACTTGTAGGTCATCACAATCGGCCGCGTAGGCATCGACCACGGTTTGGGCTTGGCTTTCTAAAATGCCAGACAGCACCAAATCACCCTCGGGTTTTAGGTAGGCCAAAATAGCGTCTTTAAGTTCCACCAATGGACCGGCCAAAATGTTTGCCAGCACGATGTCGGACTGAGTCACCGGTGCGTCTTCGGGTAGATACACATCATATTGGTTGCGGTTGATGTTGTTGCGACCGGCGTTGTCATTGGTGGCCAGTACTGCTTGTGGGTCGATGTCGATGCCCAACATGTATTTGGCGTCTAACAGCAGGGCGGCAATACCTAATATGCCGCTGCCGCAGCCGAAATCCACCACGGTTTTACCGTTGACGTTTTGGCCGTCTAACCACTGTAAGCATAAAAAGGTAGTAGGGTGCGTGCCGGTGCCAAAGGCCAGACCTGGGTCTAGCTTTAGGTTCACTGCATTCGGGTCGGGTTCGTCCAGCCAGCTTGGGCAAATCCATAAGCGCTCGCCGCATTGAATAGGTTTAAAGTTATCCATCCAAGCCCGTTCCCAGTCTTTGTCTTCGACCAGTTCCAGCTTGAAGTTGGGAAAGTCTTCCCCAGTTTCGGCCTGATATAGCGCGCTGAGCTGTTGCATTTGGTAAGCCAGTGGTTGTTCGGCATCGAACAAGGCGATGAGCTGCGACTTATCCCATAGCGGGGTTGTCCCTAACTTGGGTTCATAAATAGGCTGGTCGGCGGCGTCGGTTAGGGTCACCGCTTGCGCGCCAATGGCGAGCAACAGGTCTTCGATGGCTTCAGCCTGTTCAGGCTGGATGTCCACAATGGCTTGAATCCAGGGCATGGGATGCTCTTGCTTTGGGTTGGTGGTTATTGCTTGGCAAGCTTGTTGGTGAGGAAGTGAATGTCCACACCCCCTTGCTTGAACTGCGAACTGCGCATGAGTTCCTGATGCAACGGAATATTGGTGCGAATGCCCGAGACGACCATTTCGTCCAGCGCATTGCGCATGCGTAAGCGCGCACTTTCGCGGTTTTCCCCGTAGCTGATGACCTTGGCCACCAGTGAGTCGTAATAGGGCGGCACACTATAGCCATTATAAAGGTGGGAATCCACTCGAATGCCGAGGCCGCCGGGGCAGTGAAACTGGCTGATTTGCCCTGGGCTGGGGGTGAAGGTGACCGGATCTTCGGCGTTGATGCGGCACTCGATGGCGTGACCGCGAAACTGAATCTGCTCCTGCGAGCACGACAAGCCTTGGCCCGCAGCCACGCGCAGTTGTTCGCGCACAATGTCGATGCCGGTAATCATTTCGCTAACGGGGTGTTCCACCTGAATGCGGGTGTTCATTTCAATAAAGTAGAACTCGCCGTTCTCGTA
>JBFHVZ010000076.1:0-16129 GCA_041589295.1 Pseudomonadales bacterium | reverse complement strand
GGCGAATGTTTTCTTCACTGTTTTTAATAAGTGTGAGTAGTTCAAGACGATTATCCTCACTTTCAGATTTCTTTGAGGCTATTTCATTAATCAGAAGTTCGGCCAAAGTATACGAACTTCTTATTTCACTCACGTTTATACCGCTAGTGGCCTTATTCTCGGTTAGCGTAAAAAATGAGTCTCCAAGTGAATGATACCCCATTAAGGATGCCCGTCTTACAAGTCCAAGAATCCACGTATTGCTATTACGTAACAGATACGCGAATGCTCTTGGTACAGTTTCCTGTTGCTGATCTCGAATCTCAGAAAACTCTGTTGTATAACGTATACCGCATGATTTTGACGATATAATTAGATCAGCGACTTGTGTTTCACCTGTGAAAGAAGTATCTGAAAAAAAATCCTTAAACTTCTTATTATCAGACCAAGGTACAAAGTGCCCTGTTTCCCGCCAATACGTATTCAAGTACTGTTCATTCAGACGATGATCTATTTTTCTACCTATCCCATGCATTCTTATATCATTCACAACGGCCCCCCACAGAGCATGATGGTTTTTCCTAAATTTCATTCTAATCGCCAAAGGATTTCCAAATCACAGTCACTGCGATTTGGTTAGTCATCCTCAAATTAGGACTACAAGGGTAACTCCGTACCTAACTTCAAGCTTATAGCTTTGTGGTAAAAATATTGTGCGCAAATGAGATCATCAATAGCCATACCCATGGGGTTTAGCAATATAACTTCTTCGTCGTTTTCTCGCCCTTTAACTTTTCCAGATACGATTTCTCCAAGTTCAGCGTGAAGTTGATCTCGACTAAATTTACCGTCTAACACTAGTTGATTGATTACCTTCTTTTCTCTATTGCATTGATCCCAATCATCTACCACGACCTTGTCAACTTTTAAGAAAACGTCCTTTTTAACATCCATTATGGAAACATTACTAAGGAAACATCCCTTCTTAAGCCAAGAGTATTCTAGATACGGCTTATCTGCAGTCGTACAGGTGATAACCACATCACCTTCTTTGACACAACCCTCCGCTGTGTCGGAAATTACGAACTCTACGTCAAATTGACTCATAATCTCTTCTGCAAGGCTTGTTGCCGCTTCACGATTAAAGTCAAATAAGTGAATACACTTTATTGATTGAAACTGCTGTAGCATAGAAACAAGCTGCATATAAGCAATGGGCCCGCAACCGATACAAGAAACGCTTGAAAATTCTTTGCGTGCTAAATATTGTGCAGCTACTACAGTGATTGCTGCGGTACGCATACCACTAATGAGGCTTCCTTCCATCACCGCTATTGGATAATTCGTGTCCGTGTCATTCAAAACTAATAGCGCACTGGCTCTGGGCTTGTTGAATTTACTTGGGTTATGGTGACGACTGCCAACCCATTTAATACCTGCTACTGGTTGATCCCCACCGAGATAGCACGGCATTGCGATGATTCGATCCGCAATATGGTCGGCGCCCTGCCAGCGAAGATAAGGTTTAAGCGGCTGAACAAAATTGCCATTGGCATGCTGAACAAGCCCTGCTTTTATAGCTTCTATATAAGGTGATGAATGGTCCGCACCTAAGTTGATTAAATCAGCCTGACTTAGATATAGCATGCTGTTGCTGCTCTGGTTTTCATCAATTTTTGGCAAAGCGGTACTGTCTAACATGGTTTTCTCCTATTGTTAGTAAACGTAATGGTACTTGGGGTAGATGCTTTTTTAGGTTGCTGGTGTTAGCGTGCTATTGCGTTCCATGCTCAATAATTTGACTCAGGCACATTCAGGCTCCAGTCGCTCGATGGCACGGCGACTTGTGTAGCGTTTGAAGTGCTGTGCCGTTACGCGGTCAAACCATTTATCGTCATAAACGGTGTCCAAGTATCGCTCACCACGATCCGCAAATAATGTTGCTACACGACTATATGAACTAATCGATTCACTGAGTTTTTTGATGGCCGCTACAGCAGAACCAGAAGATCCACCTGCAAAAATACACTCACGTTCTAAAAGCTCTCTGCACGCTAATGCTGACTCATAGTCATCAACATAAATAACACCATCTATTTCTTCAGGTTTCAGTAATTCAGGTACTCGACTTGCTCCGATACCGGGCAACTCTCTATCCTTTGCCTGAGCACCAAAAAGTACTGAGCCAACGGCATCGACTGCAATAACCTTCATGGCAGGCCAGGCTTCTTTTAGTCTTCGTGCGATACCCAATAGTGAACCAGATGTGCTTACTCCCATGACAAGGTAATCTATTCCATTCGGCATCTGCTCGAGTATCTCCTGCCCTTCACCATAATAGTGGCTTTCCCAGTTTTTTGGATTCGCATACTGATTAACCCAAACCACATTATCCTGTGCTTGCAAAATAGACTTTATCCTTTTGATGCGAGTGCCAAGGTAGCCGCCATTTTCATCTAGTTCGTCAACCATAATTACGTTAGCACCAAGCATCTTTATTATTTTGTAATTAGTAGGCGATATTTTTGGATCAACAACACACGTGAAATCTATGCCGTAGTATTTACATTGCATGGCTAATGCAATGGCAAGATTACCAGATGAACTTTCGATTATATGGTGCACACCAGGAATGATTGTTTTGTCCTTTATGCCTTCTTCAATAATAAATTTTGCAGGTCTATCTTTTACGCTACCACCAGGGTTAAACAATTCTAACTTGGCGTGAACCTCTAATTGACTATTGCCAAATAGCTTAGAAAGCTGAACAAGGGGTGTATTTCCAACACAGTTTAGAACGCTCTTATGGGCATTCATAAGTCACCTTACATACTGTTAAGTATAAAAATATTAAATTGATTTAATTGATATCATTTTTATTACCTATCTCTCTAATTTAGTTACAAGCTTTTATTGTTTTAATTTTTACTTAAGTTTATTAAATAATGGGTTAAGCACTTCGTGCTCTCTTAATCCATCATCTTTAAATAGCCTTCTTTTCGTAAGCTGCTCAACATTAATTTTTGCGACTGACAAGTCGAACGTTTTGTAACGCTCATTGTTATCTGGAAAACTGTCCTGATAGCCACATATTATTTCACTTACAATCGTCCAAAATTTCTTCTCATTAAAATCATAATTGAGCATCATAAACTTTGATAATTCTGACAAATTTACAAAGAGAAATGCATCAAGCATGAAGTCTCTAGCTGCGCTTGCCTCTTGAACTTCTATAAATGAGTTACGGTTAATAAGTAAGTGATCTGCTGGTGTTGAATGCAGTTCTGGAGATTTAATTCGATTTGGAAGAAGATCCTTTTTAAACCTAACACCATCATGAAAATCTTTTAGTGCAACACGTTTCGGCACACCGTTGTGATGTATCAATACCATGTTTTGAGCGTGGGACTCTAGGGCTATACCATATTCGTACAGGAAGTGAATCAAAGGCAAAACACTGCAAGTCAAAACCGACCGTATAAAACATTCCTTCCCCTGTTCGGTTATCCATTTGTCAATTAGCGGCCTTCCGTCCCGGTCCATTTTAGTTAGACCACTAAATGGAATGGCATCTTCATCCTTATCAAGCATATTGTGGATACTTTCTCGCCAAATACATGACAGTGCGCCGTACCCAACCCCTGGTTTTAACTCTTTAAAGTGAAATGATGCACCAGCCAGCTCCCTCAGTATTACTGTGCGCAAGGTTTCTCTTAGATACTGATCTTGATCTAATATTTCCATTAGCCAGTTACTGATTACAGGAGCGTTTGCAACGGTGTGAGGAGCCAAAATACGAGATGTAGAGGTATTCTGAATACTAAGTGACAGCTTAAGATAGTCGTCTTTCGGGGTTGATATATTGGAAAGTGTTCGTATGGATTGCTGAGCATGGTAAGCTTCCTTTGATTCTCCCAAAAAAACTAAGTTTTTATTGGTAAATTCCTCGCTAAACTCCAAACTAATGATTCGGTCAAACTGCCATGGATGAACTGGAATAAATCCATATTCATCAATACTCAGCGACATCTCTTTTAGTGCAGAGCGATATAGCTCATACGTGGCCAGACCAAGCTTTTCTGACCACCATTCATCCCATGAAGCCGACTGTGGGATATGAAAATCACATACAGTTTTCTTAGCTGCCAGCCATAACGGTTTGATTGTCCGTTGAAATTCGGGGCCATACTTGAGGTTGTCTTGTATACTGAACCCAATACGAGATTTATAGCAAGGATGATACGGGTGACCATCAATCACACCACTTTCTACTGCATCGTAGGGCTGGTCTCTGAGGTTACCTTGACCCTGATGCCAATAGTGTTGTGCAATTGTGTCTTTTAAATGAGTCTGCCGTAGTTCGCGAGTCATACGATTCACCAAATCAGTTTGCGCACCAATGGTTCCTTGTATCTCCAGTAAAAACTGCTCAACGCTTTCGGCCTCTCCTTTCATCCCATTTTCAATTCGATAGACCACATCGCTTATCATATGAACTCGACCAAAGCTATGCATCGTTATGGCTTCGAAACAGTATTGGACTTCATTGCCTGTTTGCGTCTTTCCTTCAATAGTAATTTTAAATCCATCGGTGTCGGCATTTGATACAACACCTTCATAAACCAATGATTCCACTAGTTGTCTTAATATACGACGACGAACGGCTATATATTCAGGTGAGAGTAGCGCAGCAAAGCAGTTCCCTATACTTAGCGACTGGTGGGACTGTCTATAAAAATCGTTCACGTGATCCCTATCCTTAAAATGCTCGGAATGGTTATTTGGAAAAAACGGGGGGATCGCCGCAGTATCTATTACTGCGGCGATGTCTAACATTTTTGTTGAAAGGAATGATTAAAAGCTGTGGTTGTAACTCATGGCTAGGCGACGACCTTGAGCCGATAAGCGATTCACGTTAACAGACTCCACCTGAGAATATTTATCTTCATATTGACGGTTCAGCAAGTTTTGTATACCCAGTCGTAGGGTACCACTACCCATTGTAAAGCTGCTGCTGTAGTCCACTGTGGTATAGCCTTTAACTTCAAAATTATCCACTTCGTCTTTAAAGGCAGCATCACGGTCTGCTGTCGTGAGTATTTGAATGTGGTTAGACCAATTAGGGAGGGTTTCGTGACTGACATATAAGGTTGCTTCAACCGGTGAAATACGGCTCGCGTTCAATGCAATCCAGTCTCCATCAACTTTTTGTTCGCCTTCTGATTGAGTGTAAGTGGCTCCGGTACGCAGGGTGTCAAGCACTTGGTAGTCGATTGTTCCTTCGACCCCTTGTATGCGTTCAGGATTACGCGATGGGGGTAATCCAATGCCACGAATTTGGTAGCCTGTATCCGACTCACTATAGAAAACTGACGCAGACGCTTGAAGTTTATTCCAATCACCTCGGAAGCCCATTTCATAGTTATCAACCTTCAATGCTTCAAGACTGCCTTTGTCAATCTCAAAACCTGCCGGTGCACTTCTTAAAATTAAACCTGTATCCGGCAATGAAAACCCTTGAGAATAATTTGCAAAAATATCTAACTCGGGCGCTACGGTGAATACGGTTCCAATATTGTACACCGTGGCCGCGTAGTCCAATTTTGCACCTTCAATTTCCGCCTGGCTACCAAGCGCAGTGTAGGTGTCAACATCGACAGAGATTTGCTCATGGCGCATACCAGTGCGCACTAACAGCGAGGGGGAGACTCGCCAGTTAGCTTGTGCAAATACTCCGGATGTTGACGTAACTGTTGGTGGGACGAATGTTTTTTCGCCAGTCTTTGTGTAGATCAAACCTAAACTATTATTGAAGTCGTCACCATCAAATGTATTCACGGGGCCTTCGGAATTCTCACTTGCATAGTCCACACCCCACTGAATAGCAAGACTGCTACCATCACCTTCAATGATTGGTGTATTAACAGTTGCACGCGCACCCGTTGTTACAGATTCCAGTTCAGACTGTGCAATATGACCCCAATTTGGAAACGCACGACCATCGAACGGAGAGAAGCGCGTAAAGTAGTCGCGATAATAAGCTTGGGCATTTAACTCACTACCTAAAACGTCATAGCGAGTGTAATTAAGGGATGCTACTAAGTTTTTGCTCGCTGGTTGCTCATCTAGCTCAAAACCATCACGCGCCTCTGCGTTTGTCGAGCCTGCAGGCAAAGCCATCACAGATGGGTCCGTCATGTAATCCGTGTCTTGCTTCGATTCAAAGTGATTAACGGACAACTGCACCTGTTGGTCTATACCTTCATAGGAAAAGGTACTAAAGAGGTTAATGGTTTGTGTATCAGAGAAATCACCCTGACTAGGCTCAGTCGGGATACGATCACCATTAGCATCTGTATGAGCGCCCGTTTGACTAAACGCACCATCAAATAAATAAGAAACCCGTCCAGTTCTGCTAGAGAAATCTAAACTTGCGCGACTGCCACTGTCAGTTCCATTCGCGTCCGTAATCCCAACTTCGGCACTTCCTTGTAGATTTTCTGCAGCAGGCTTCCGAGTAATGAAATTTATAACACCGCCGGCGGCACCATTCCCGTATACAGCAGTGGAGCCACGAATTACCTCCACTCGCTCAATAGCCGAGTGATCAATAGTTGAAAAGTTACGGGCAACATTGCGATTGGTATTTTGAGGAACGCCATCAATCATAATCAGCATGTCGCGTCCGCGAAGCGTTTGACCGTAGTTAGAGTTAGTCGAGCGCCCAAACGCTAAACCAGGTACAAGTTGACCAATTGCTGTTGCCAGATTGTTCGAGGTTTGCATCTCACGCTGTAAACTTTCACGTGTAATAACCGTCGTTGAAGCTGGAATATCAGTTAGAGGCGTAGATACACGAGTAGCTGTCACCACTCGCTTTTCCAACTCTGCATCACTGCCGTGTGCAGTACTCACGATAGCCAAACAAGCAGTAGCAAAGGGCGCTAAATAGTATCTATTTCTTATCTGAACAAAATCTCGTTTTTTCATATCGCATGCATTCCATGACAATTAATTAAACTTCGGAGGCAGACTTAAATCATCTCACTTATTCAATCCGCCAAACCCAATAACACCAATGCTACTGATAATGATTTGCATTTACAATGGTTTAAATGATAAAAATACCCGCCACTGCAAGTTTGAGTAGCCAGAATGGTTTATAAAAAGATCTTTTCTTTATCTATGCCCCTTATGGCAGCAGAGATCTCATACATTAGTATGAGCTTTGTCGATGCAATCTTGATGGGGTTGCTAGGCGTCGCTCCCTTGGCGGGAGGTGGTTTAGGCGTAAGTGTGCTGCACCTATTAACGATAAGCGCTATCGGTGTTGTGGCCAGTGTTGGGAATATTGTTGCCGTTAGTTACGGCGCTAAACGTGATGATGAAATTACTTCCGCCATTCAAGGTGGTCTTATTGCTTCGCTTTTACTAGCCGTAATAATTTTACTTTGTGTTTTATCTCTTGAGTTTTTTTTTGCGCTGTTGAATATCCCTGCTGGCCAAGCGCAATTTGCGCTGGAGTATATCCATTTTGCCACCCCCTCGGTTCTAGCTTTATTAATATTTAGGGTGTTTAGAGGATTTGCTACCGCCCTGCACTACACAGGAATTGTTTTTAAAATTAGCCTGTTTGGTGCACTTCTTAATTTCCCGATTAGCTACTCACTTATGGTAGGAAAGTTTGGCCTTCCTTCCCTTGGCTTAGCGGGAATCGGTTTAGGAACCAGTATTGTTTGCTGGGCTATGGTGCTTTCAATTCTTATTGAGCTTTGTAGAAAGAAAAGTTTTGAACGCTATCGATTTTGGAAACGAAGAAGAGCCTCTTCTGAAAATATAGCCAGAGTAATCGCACCGATTTTTCAATTAGGTTGTCCAATTGCACTGGCATATGGACTAGAAGCCGGTCTCTACACAGCAACAACATTTCTAGTAAGCACATTAGGCGATGTATCATTGGCCGTTCACCACGTGGTACTACGTTGTACCAGTGTAACCTTTAGACTCCCAGCAGCAATTGCCCAGGCTTCATCCGTATTAGTAGGTCGGCATTACGGTGAAGGCGATATATCTTCCGTCAAGTTAGTTACTCATGCGGCAATGGTAGTGGGTATTGCAGTAAGTACTATAAGCTCCGTGCTCTATATATTTTTTCCAGAACGCATCATCGAACTATTCCTTTTGGAAAGCGATGCGGCTTTTGATTCCTTCTTAACTATAGCTGTACCGTTGTTGATTTTGGTTGGAGCCACTCAGTTCATAGCAAGCTTACAGGTAATAGTTATGGGTATTTTACGCGGCCTTAAACAAACCATAGGGCCAACTGCCGTAACAGCTTTCGGCTACTGGATGATTGGATTCCCTAGTGCCTACTTACTTGTAAACTTAACTGAGCTAGGCGTAGTGGGTGCTTGGGCTGGACTGGGATTGGGTGTCGTCGTCACATTAGTGTTATTGTTCAAGCAGTATATAAACGTTCAAAACACCTTGTATCAATATGCGTAGAAAACTCACCGTATTGGATACAAATTGCCGACACACTTACTAGAAAAATACCTAATCTAGACAAACAAATTTGGACTCCAGCATACCTGACGAGGTTTTAAATACGAAAAAAGCGAACCGGTTTAGGTTCGCTTTTTCGTTATCTAGGGTCTTGGCCTGATGTCGCTCGTCGCAAGTTAGCGACGCGCTTTATTCTGTAACAATGGCCACGCACTGGGCAGGAATATCTTTATCTAAATAAGCCAAACCCAATTTCGCTAAGCAGCTCTTACCATCCATTTCCATTGGGTTTAACTCACCCAATTTTTTACCGCTGTCTTCATAAACGGCTTCTACATATTCGATATACGCATCACGGGCAATCACCAAAGCCGCACCTCCGGCATCGGGACGCACAGCGCCGTTTAGGGCTTCATCAAGCTTAACTTGTAACACCGCTGGCGTTTCTTCTTGGCCCATGCGCTGCGTGCGGAACTGTGCTTTACGCTGTGCCCAGTAGTACGCCAGTTGGCGGCTTTGGGTTAAAAACACGGGTTCGATGCTTTCGGTGTACGTGTTACCAATGGTGGCCATGGTTTTCTTAATGGCTTGGTTAGATTCTTTATCGCCCGAACGCTTAAGGCCGTTTTCGTTAATGGAAGACACCAAACCCGAGCTGGTGCCGTGATACCAGACATCCCCCACGGCGAAACCATTGTAAGACAATAATTGGTCCGCATCCTTTAGGTAGGCAGGCATTTCGACTTGAGACATGGACAGCACTCCAATTTAAACGATCACGCAGTGACCACAGCTAAAAACGGGCAGCGATTGTATCAAAATCCCAAAGCACTGCCTATTTTGCCGCAATGGCAGGCGAACCCGCAGTGTGCATGAACTCCGCTACGGTCTGTGCCACTGCTGCCGAGCGGATAACCTGACGATGGCCCCCTTCATTAAGGGGCACGGTAATCACATTGGGAATTTGGCTACGTAAGGTCAGCATAGCACTATAAGGCACCTCCACATCGTCTTTCGCATGAACCAAGAGCGTTGGTCCTGAGTGCTCTGACATGAGCGCGCCGACATGAAGTTCACTGGGCGACACCTTGGCTAACGCCGCCACCTCATGGGCTAATTTGCTGGCGCTCGGCTCAGGCAAACCCAAAAACTGGGAGAACTGTTGCAGAGTATCGTCAATACAAACTGGCGACGCTATAAAGCAATAGCGCCCAAAATTGACACCTTGTCGGCGCGCCCAAGCCAGCGCAATACAGCCCATGGAATGCCCCACGGCACCGTCAAAAGGCCCAAACGCTTTGTGGGCTTCGGCTATGGCCGCCGCAAACGCCAGCGGATGACTAAACGGCTGGCCGTACCAATCGTCGCCGGCTTGTGAGTGATTTGGCCCATGGGACAGACCATGTAACGGCGCGTCGATGGCGACGACTTCGCAACCAGCGGCCACCAACGCTTTTGCTAATACGGCCATGTGTGTGGCTCGGCTTTCCCAGCCGTGCATAAGCAGAATTTTTTGCGCGGTTTTTACAGGACGAACATTACCCTGATTCTTAAAATACAGAGCACTTAGGCCGTTACCAAACGACAAGCGTTGCGCTTGTTGTTCGACTTCTTGTTCCCAAGTTTTACTCGGCTGACGCCGCGCGGTTAAAAAGAGTTTGGCATGTTGCTTGGCCGTTTTAGAGGGCATGAGATTGCCGACCACTTTGTTTTTAATACGCAGCAAGGTTAATGGATTCATTTTTCATACCTCTCATATCTATGGTTAAAAATCCCAACGCCAGCCCAATAAAACACGACTACTATCGCTGAACTGCCCAAAAGGACCTTGGCGATCGCCATAAAAATAATCGACACCGCCCCAAATACTGTGGTGGTCGGTAAGTTGGTAGCTCGCTTTAAAGCGCGACTGACCATCGTTGTAATCACGATTTACCAACGCAAAAAACCGCAGCTCTAGGGTTTCCTGCCACGCATCTTTCACCACTAATATGGTGTGACGCACACTGGTGGTTTTGCGAGTTAAAGCACGTTCGGTATCGTCTACATGACTGACAAAAAATTGATAACTCAACAGCACATCGCTGACGCCTTGATAATCAAACGCCAACACACTTGACCATTCATCACGTTCAGCAACACCGTCATTAAGATTGTCCACACGACTAAAATAATTTGGTGTGACATAACCCAACTCTGCCTTTAACACCCATTGCCCCAAGGTGGTATTCGCGGTACCGCCAAACAATTCGCTGCGCTTGTAAGTGGGCTGTAAAACAGGCAGACCCACATCAAAGCCGGTGCGATAAAACACAGGGTTATCCTGAAAAAACGAAAGATAGTTCAGCGTTACGTCCCAGCCGCCAATAAACGCCGACCAACGCACGCCATATTCAAATTCGCTGTTGTCGGGGCGCTCTAGTTTTTCCACAGGCAAGGGCCCTTGATAGCCCATGGCAAAGTCAGTGTTGCTTTCGGCGTGTTCGTTAAACGTCAGGTCAGGAATCAGCAACCACTGCAGGGTTCCCAACTCGGTAAATGGATGTTGAAAATCAACCATCCACGTGGCGATGCGAGATTCTTCGAACACAGGCAAATTTAACTCGGTAAGGTTTTGTGGGTTCACCACATCCAATACCTTTAAGCCATCTGCTTGCCCCCACACCACTTGTTGTTTACCCAATCGCAATGAGGCGTTGCCAAACCAGCGATCCCAATAGGCTTCTTGCAACTCAAATTGCAGTGTTGTTTGGCCATGCTGCTGGCGATACCAAGGGCCGTTTATGGCGCTGTAATTTTCTGGGCGGGATGTCTGATTTGTTACGTCGGAGGTTTCAGAGCTTTGCATCGCACCATCGTCAATTGGACCGTATAAAGACTCATCGAAACTTAGACGGGTTTTTGGCAATAGCGTCATACGCCACTCGCCTAACGATTGTTTGTATTCAGAGCGCAGCACAAAATCAGTTTTTGTGGTTTCCTGCTGCGCATCACTGTAAGCCCATTCTGATTGCAGCTCGTGACGCACCTGCGCTGCGCTGCTTGCTGCCATAAGCTGTGTGATCGTAACTGCAAGCAGGAAGGCAGCTTTTTTAAAACACGGCCTTCTGAAAAGATCGTGTTTTAAAAAAGGCATTCGGTAGTTAAAGCCGCTCATTATGTTAAATACCCTGTGTCAGCGCTTGCTTGCTAAACACACGATTCGGAATATCGGTTTGATAATCTAATTGGCTAAACTCAAACTCAGATGTGTGACCAGTTACATGGTTAAGTACTTTACGTTTATGGCGTGTCCAGATGCCATCTACTAACGCAATATCTGAAACCCACGCGGTTTTAATGAGCTTGCCTTTCACATCCCAGTATTCGGTTTTGACGACAACAAAGTGATCTGGATGCACACGAATTTTTAGTTTTCCGTAGCCTAGTTCTTGGGCAATTTTTTCGCTCTTGGGTGTGGCCAACAGCACTTCGGTTTGGACGGTTTCACCATCCACAGTGACTGCCTCTTGACCACTAAGCTCAAAGTCATAATCACTTAAACTAAAGCGGTCATTTTGCTTAATGTCTTCGTATGTAAAGTCTGTTCCCATAAAATAGTCGCCGCGGTCCGAGGCAGAAATCCGACGCACCTTACGCAGCGCCGGTAAGTACAACCACTGGTCGTCGTCCACATTTAGCTCTGGGTAATCGAAGGTTAAAAAGCCAGTACCGCGCACGTTAGCTGGCTGCAAATACAACATTAGGGTTTTCTTTTCTTCGCCAAAGTATTTACGAAAGCTCTTGGTTTCACGCACTCGGGTATTGCCGTTTCTATCGGTAAGCACCATTTTTAGATGACTGGTGACATACTGACCTTCATCTACTTGATGGATTTTTTTCGCAAGGGCTAGTCCGGCTTCATCGGCGAAACTGGTCTGTGTTGTAACCCCTAGCATGGCGATAGTTGCTACTAAAGCCGTAATAAACGTCATAACAAGCGGCAATAGCGATACCATAAAACGCCCATGGGCCACTGGTTTTACTTGTTCACTTTCTTCCTGCTCTTTATTTTCTTCTTGCTCTTTTAATTGCGCTTTTTCTTGTGGCAATGCAACGCCGTTAGCCTGAAAAATAAAGCGCGGTTTAAACACGGTCACAAGCACAGGCACCAGCATCATGGCCGCGATAAAACTCATACTGACAGACAACACCACTATGGTGCCAAAGTAAGTTAGCGGCACTACTTGTGACGAGATCAGCACACCAAAACCAAACGCAATGGCCAGATAGTTAAACAGCAAGGCTCGCCCTGTGGACTGATAGAGTTGAACCAATATTTGTTTTACATCGGTTACACCAGAAGCCACCGACGCTTTTATGCGATCCAATGTATGAATGGAAAAATCAATACCCAAACCAATGGCCACCGATGCAAACATGGAGGTGCCAATGCCTAAATCAATTCCGATCATGGCCATGGCGGCATACACCATTAAGATGGAACACAGCACAGGCAAGGTGGTAATCACACCGGCGCTGAAGGAACGGAACAACAAACCAGAAACACCCGCCACAAATAAAAGCGAAACCAACACACCAATAAAGTGACTGGTGCCTAAATCTTTTATCCAGTGATAGTTCACATACACGCGACCGCTCAGCGTGGCCTGCGCGCCATCGCTTGTACTAGAGAAGTTCTCGTCAATATAGCGCTGTAGATTTTCGATAATGAATCGGGTCTGGATGAATTCGGCGGTGTCTAAATTCAGTCGAATATTTGCCAACTGATAGTTGTAATCCATTTCTTCTTCGAAATCCGTTGGCTCCGCCGACGCTGAGTACAATAAAAAATATTGTGCAATTAAGGTGGGATCATCCGGCAACACATAAAACGACTCGTCACCTTCGTTCAACGACTTATGCATTTGCTTGATGTAATCGACAATGGAACTGGAACCGTTTACATGGGGTAAAGAGTGCGCATAGTTTTGTAGCGCTTCCATTTTGGTTAGCGTGTCAATTTCAAACAACCCTTCAACCTTTGGGGTTTGAATGACAATATCCAGCGTGTTTGTGCCTTCTAGATGAGCATTAATCGCTTTGTCGGCCTGATAGATTGGCTCGCTTGGGTCAAACGTATTGATGCGGTTTTCATTCACTTGAAGTTGCGTGGCCAACACGCCACCCATCACCATAAGCCCAACAAAAACTGTTAACGTGAACTTAGGTTTAACCATGGCTATACGACCTAACGCCAAGGTTAATTTTGAAAAACTATCATGTTCATGATTTTGTGCCAGCGCGACCCAACGCTTACTGACCTTGGGTTTGCATAGCACCATGGCCGCTGGCAAAAAGAACACAGAGTACAACCACGCGACCATCACACCAAAAGCGGTGAACAGACCAAAGTATTCAAACGGAGGCATATAAGACGAGACGGTTAAACCCAAAAAGCCCGCCATAGTGGTCAATGACGTTAAGGTGATGGGGCGAAACATCTCACGTACCGCTTGCTCAACCCAATGCTTGGCTTCGCCTTTTGGATCATTGGCTTGTGTTTCGTAATAGTGACTTAAAATATGAATGCTATCGGCCACGGCCATGCCGATTAAAATCACAGGCATGGCATTGGTAATAACAAAAAACGAAACACCACTGTGGGCCATGAATCCCAATGTCATCAGCACAGACGCAGCAATGACCACGTTGCCCAACAGTGCAGGAAACACACGTCGAAACGCCACCACCAGCATAATGGTGATGATTAAACCCGCCAACGGATTCAGTCGGCTGGCGTCTTGATCTATGTAGCGGCCAAGATAACCTAAAACAGCCCCTTCGCCCGCCACATAAATCTTGGTGTCGTCATCCAGTTTGTTGTCTGCCTCTAGACTATCGACGATGTTGTTTACCGCGTCGTAAGCAAACTGCGCTTGAGCATCCTCGTACAGTTCTAAAACGATTAACGTCATCACGCCGTCTTGTGACACCAGCATGCCATCGTAAAGCGGGAAGTCGGCAATGGCTTGTTGTAATGCCTGCAACGAAGATTCGTTGGCGATGTCCATAAACCCGCGCACGTCTAAACCCTCGTCACTGCCTTGTATGTGATTTTCAGTGGCTAGACTGACGGTGCGCTCGGCGTTAATCCATTCCAACTCGTTAAAGCGGTCAGTCAACGATTGCACAAGCGCCAATGTTGCTGAGTTATAAATGCCCTGCGGCGAGCGATTTTCAATGGCCACAACCAAAGGATCACTCAAGCCAAACAATGCTTTCACTTTGTTTTTATAAATTAAGGCGGGATTGTCCGGCTGCAAAAACGCATCCGCGCGGGTGTCCTTTTGCAAAGACGATAGACCGCTGGCCAATAACACCAGCAACGCCACACCCAACATCAAGGTCAGCACCGGCCTGTTCACACCAAACAAATACCATGCACTTACCTGATCAGAAGGGCTTTCTGGTAAACCCTTCTGGCCGTCTCTGCTTATGCCGTTATTTATTGTGATCTTCCCCATGTGGTCACTCATGCTGGCGCTCCTTTTTCAAACTTCCGCTTATTTTAATATGTACCTACATGTATTATCTGAAATTACATGTAAATACATGCAAAAGCAAAATCAAAGTGAGCATTACATGACGGGATTTTAAATAGATCGGGCTTGCTTAAAGCCTAATAGAGACTTGATTAAGCCAACTGAATGATCGAGTCAGCGACCTTAAGTAGTTGATTACTAACGGTTTTACCAAGATCTTCCGACAGTCGGGCTTGCGCTTGCTGCCATTTTTTACGAGCCCGCTGGAACAGTGTTTTTCCCTCATCGGTCAAAGACACCAGTTTTACACGGCCATCCGCTTCGCTGGGGGTAATTTGAATAATACCGTCGCGTAATAAGGGTTTAAGGTTGCGGGTCAGGGTAGTTTGCTGCAACACGAGAACCGATTGCAGTTGTTTTTGCGGGGCACTTTTTAAGTACCAAAGCGTCCGCAAAATAGAGAACTGGGTGATGGTAATGCCTTCGTCACGCAGATAGGCATCGTAATGCTGCGTAAGTACACGGGTGGCCTGACGGAGTTTTAAGTTGAAGCAGGGTTCAATGCTCATAAATCAGTCCTGTGTGGCAACACCTAGCGCGCAGTCGCTTAAATTAAAGGCATCAGCCAAGCGAAACCAAAGCGATAATTATAACTCAGGCCAATGTATATTCAATGCAGATACATTTAAATAAAAACGGGAGCGCCGTTTTAACACAGCGTCTCCCGTTTCTCATACTAATCCAAGCACTCACACCACTTACGAAAAAACTAACCAGCGTCAGACACCAGACTCCTGACGCCCGACTGACATTACAAACCGCTTACGAAAAAACGACTAGCACCTGACACCCGACTCCTGACGCCCGACTGAGGTTATAGGCCGCTTTCGGAAAAACGTTATCGAGGCAGTCAATGCAAGGCAAAAATCGACGAGAACACGCAGTTTATATAAATAAATGAGCATTTCGAGTCGATTTTTAACGCAGCAGTGACAACGCAGATAGTTTTTCAGCAGCGGTTAATCGTCCTTGCGTAACACCTCTATCGCACTCACGTTCTGATACCCACGGGGCAACTTATTACCGCGACGACCGCGTTCACCTTGGTAATGTTCAAGGTC
>JBFHVZ010000075.1:0-16172 GCA_041589295.1 Pseudomonadales bacterium | reverse complement strand
CTTAAAAGTGATACGGCAAGGCGAGGCTTGAGTACCACTGTGTGAAGGTTTCTTTTTCGCCGTCGTTTTTAAATTTAACTTGTTCTACCTGCCATCTAGTTGACCAGTTTTTGCTGGGTCGCCAATTTAATGCAACGGCAAGATGGGCAGCGCTTAACGAGTCAGTAGAAGTCTCTTGTGATTGACTGGTGACAAGCTCGCTACCATTGCCTGTTTCGCGCGGGCTTTGCAGTAGTTCTTTGTCGTGGTACTTCACTTCACCCAAGAGCACACCGGCTTTGGCGGCAAGATTAAAATTCCAAAATAGGGGCAAATAAATCACGTGGTTAAGTGTAATGCCCGATGCGTGTATGCGAGCATCGCGCACACTGTATTTGGTTAGTTCGCCCGTATTGGTGTTGCGTTGTTCCAGTGTCTTTTCAAATTCGATACGCGGAAAGCTCACGTAAGAAAGCTCAACACCATAGTTGGGATGAAAACGTAAGCCTGCGTAGACAGACCAAGGTATGTTGGGATTTTTCACTTCGGTATAACTTGGGGTTTCGCGTAAACCAAAAGTGTCGATGGAAGGATCACGAAATTCGGTATCGGTCCAGCCAAAACCACTGGCAATGCCAATTTGCTTTTCGATGGGATAGGCAAGGGCCGCTTGTGTGGTAAACAAGGCCAGCAATAGGGTAACAATGATGTGGGCGTGAGTCATAGCGTGCTCAACTTTTCATATTATCGTTTTTATGGCGGCCATTGTGCCTACTTGTATAAGGCTCGTAAATACTGCGGCACCAATACACTGGCACGTCCGTGTCGAGTTTCTTTAAATGCACTGGCCATTTGAGATGGTTCTAAATTTAATTCAACCGTATGTGCACCGCTTGCATTGGCGACTTCAACAAAACCAGCAGCGGGGTAAACATGCCCAGATGTGCCGATGGCTATGAATAAATCACATTGCTCTAGTGCTTGATAGATGCGGTCCATGTACAGCGGCATTTCACCAAACCATACGATATGGGGGCGTAAACGTCCCATAGCATCACAGCAAGGGCACATGGTTTCGCCGTCAATGTCTGATTCTTGTTCGAAAATAATTTCGGTATAGCGGCAGCGGCTTTTAAGTAATTCACCGTGCATATGCAGTAAATTTTTTGAGCCAGCGCGTTCATGCAGATTGTCGACGTTTTGGGTGACAAGCAAAACCTCATGATGGGAGGCATGTTCGAGTTCGGCTAAGGCCAAGTGTGCTGGATTAGGGGCAATATGCGCAGCAGACAACTGTTGACGACGTTGGTTATAAAATTGCTGGACCAACTCTGGGTTTCGCTCGAAACCTTCTGGTGTGGCCACATCTTCGATTCTGTGGTTTTCCCATAAACCATCTTGAGCGCGAAAGGTATTAATGCCGGACTCTGCACTGATGCCTGCACCGGTGAGCACAACAATGCGCTGCGGTTTGTCATTAGCCATTGACTGCATCTTTACACTCTTCGTCTTCACAGAAAAACTTGAGTATATCCTCTTTTTGCCGCATGGCGTCATCGTAGCCATGCTGAATGAGGTCGCGGCAGAACCCTCGTTCGAACAGCAAATAACTCAACACACCTGCACCACTTTTACGTGTGGTGCCGCTGCCGCGTAAAAATAGCGACAGAGATTTAGGTAATTCACGAGCATGGCGAGCGGCGATGTCGTCAATGGATTCGCTGGGCGAAATTTCTAAAATTTCTACTTTACGTAATTCGAATCCGGGTTGATTACGCACGTCATCGGGAATTTTTTCCAACGTGCGGTTAATGCGTGTTAAACGTTCGACATCGCTTTCCATGCTATCGAGAAAGGCTGCGTTAAACATATGGTTCATGATTTTTGCCATGCTAGGGTAGGTACGCATGGGGCGACGTTGACGTCGTTTTTGCGTATCGGCACCAACACCCACCACCAACACTTTTTCAGCACCTAGGTGCAGCGCCGGGCTGATGGGTGCCAATTGACGCACCGCGCCATCACCAAAATATTCTCGGTTGATTTTCACCGCAGGAAACACCGCAGGAATCGCAGAGCTAGCCAGCAGGTGATCGACATTAATGCGCGACCGTACACCGATGCGACGCAGTCGTTGCCAGTTTTTGACGGCATTGCTGGCTTGGTAAAAACTCACCGATTCGCCCGAAGCATAGCCCGAGGCAGTAACGGACAGGGCATGTAAGTCGTGGTTGTCGATGGATTTTTGAATGTTTTCAAACAATATGAGGCGTTCGAGTAATTCACGCAGCGGTTGATTGTTAAGTAGCGAAACCGGGTCGCCCGCTTTAAACCCAAAAAAACTATTCAGCAAGAACTTGCCCGACCAGCCCAGTACGCTCAAAAAGTCGGTTTTGAAAATTTGATCACAACTGAAATTCTTCCATACCCGCTCAAGGTGTCGCACACCTAAGCGATAGTGACTGGCATAGCTCGCCATGGCCACTGCGTTTATTGCTCCGGCCGAAGTGCCACTGATGATGTGAAAGGGGTTTCCGCTATCGGCAGGCAATAAGCGCGAGATCGCCTTGATGACACCGACCTGATAGGCCGCCCGTGCGCCTCCGCCTGACAGCACCAGTCCTACTTTTTTTTCTACTAGCTTCCGAGCCATGACCATCTTCGCACTCAGGGTTTCTACAGAGTATAGTTCAGTCCCGTTGATTAATGGCTGTCGCAATACGCTAAGCCCTTGGTATGATTTGGCCCTAAACGGCCAAACCCAATTTTATCTCTGCCAATTTTATCCCTGAGAGGTGTTATGTTTACCGGTATCGTACAAGCGGCCCTGCCCATTGCAGACTTACAAAAAAAGCCCGGTTTGTGGACGCTTGCGCTGGATTTGCCGGACACCATGTTGAACGGTTTAGCCCTAGGGGCCAGTGTGGCATTAAACGGCGCATGTTTGACCGTGACGCGCATCGACGGCCAGCGAGTCTATTTTGACGCCATGATGGAAACCCTAAAGGTGACCAATCTGGGTAAGATTGAACAAGGCACAGTGGTCAACGTGGAGCGTGCCGCGCGCTTTGGCGACGACATTGGTGGGCATCAATTATCGGGTCATGTACACGGTGTGTGCGAAGTGGTGGCCATCGAACGACCGGAAAATAACTGCGTGGTGTGGTTCTCGCTGCCAGAAAAGTTCAAACCTTATGTCTTCACCAAGGGTTACATCGGTCTAAATGGTTGCAGCCTGACCATTGGCGACGTTCAAGCCGACCGCTTTTGCGTTTACTTGATTCCCGAAACCCTCAAGATCACCACCTTCGGTCAAGCAGACGTGGGCACGCCCATCAACCTTGAAATCGACAGTCATACTCAAGCCGTAGTGGATACGGTGGAGCGTGTTCTGGCCCAGAAGCTAGCTGATGGGTAAGGAGCTAACTGTGTCGTAATTACTGCGTTAAAAACCTCTCTCGAGATCCTCATTTAGTAAACTAAACTGCGGTCTCTCAGAGGTTTTTGCCTTGTACTTACTTCCTCGTTAACGCTTCTACTTCTAAAGTGTGCTTGCAGTCTATTGCGCTGTAGATCGGACTTTAGTCCGATACTATTTGTCGGTCTAATACCCAACGCATCCGCTTTGCGGCCGAAGCGCGCTGAGGCCGACCTACAAAGACTTCAAATACGCGACGATGTCTCGAGACTCATACATCCACTGTTGCTTGCCGTCTTGCTCGATCAGCAAACAAGGCACGGTGGAGCGACCGCCCCCTTGAATCAGTGCGGTGCGGTTATCTGGATTGGTGAGAGTATTGCGAAGCTCTACTTGCACATTCACAGCGGGCAAACTGCGCAGTACCAGTTGGCAAAAAGGGCAGGCGTCGTAGTAGTAGAGGGAAAATTGAGGAGCGCTCATGAAACAACCGGTTGTTAAAACTAAGTGTGAAACGATTCGTTAAAACGATTTATTAAGACAGTGTAAATGATTGACCAGATAATCCTATTTTTCATCAGCTGGATTGCAAATATTTTTTCAGCGTTTGCCGGTGGCGGTGCCGGATTAATTCAATTACCCGTGCTGATTTTCATGGGTTTGCCGTTTTCCGTGGCATTAGCCACTCACAAAATTGCCACGGTGGCGTTAGGTTTAGGCGCTACGGTGCGCAACCTAAAAGAAGGCCACAACAGTTGGCGCTTAAACCTGTTTATGCTGCTGGCGGGCATTCCCGGCGTATTACTAGGGGCCTATGTCATCGTTGGGGTCGAAGACCGCATCGCCGAGGTGTGCTTGGGGTTATTTACCTTGGGTCTTGGGCTGTATTCCATTTTCAAACCTGAGTTAGGCATCGAATCCAGCCATAAAAACCGCCATCAAATGGGTTTGATTTTGGGTGGCGTAGGCTTGTTTACCATTGGGTTTGCTAACGGCGCTTTGTCAGCGGGGACAGGTCTGTTCGCCACCATGTGGTTGGTGAAGTGGTTCGGACTGGATTACAAACGCGCCGTAGGTCATACGCTCATTGCGGTCGGCCTGTTCTGGAATGCCTCCGGCGCGGCAGCCATGACTGTTTTGGCCGAAATCCAATGGGATTGGTTACCGGCGTTGTTGGCGGGCTCGCTGTTGGGGGGCTTTGTGGGCGCGCATTTGGCGTTGAAAATGGGCTCGCAATGGATCAAGCGGGTGTATGAAGTGGTGACCATAGTGGTGGGCGTGAAGTTGATTTGGGGGTAGTTCCAAATTTCTAGTAGGTCGCCCTTTAGGGCGACGTTGGTGTAGGGCTAATACACAAAATATCCGCTTCGCGGACGAGGTATGCCGACCCCAACCCACGAGTGGCCTCCCACAAGATCGCCCCTTGTGCTACCATCGCGCCCTTTCGTGCGTTGTATTGGAACGCGTCACTCATCCAACTTCTTTGGAAATAGTATGTCTTTAGAATCTCCTGCTGAAATCGTTAGCTACATGATTGGCCGTCAAGTTGGCGACCAGTTGAAGTCCAGCCAATTCCCAGGTTTTAACCTAGATAACCTGTACAAAGGTATTCAAGAAGCGCTGGATAACGCTGCTATGCCGCTGTCTCAAGAGCAGATTGAAGGCGCATACGAAGTGATTCAGCAAGAATTGCAAAAAGCCAAAGCCGCTGCCGAAGCCAAAATGAAAGAAGATGGCCAAGCCTTCCTAGCTGAAAACGCCAAGAAAGAAGGTGTGGTTGTCACTGAGTCTGGCCTGCAATACGAAGTATTGGTTGAAGGCGAAGGCGCTAAACCAACGCGTGAATCTACAGTACGTACCCACTACCACGGTACCTTCACCGACGGCCGTGTATTCGACTCTTCTGTAGAACGTGGTCAACCTGCTGAATTCCCAGTGGGCGGCGTTATCGCTGGTTGGACTGAAGCACTGCAACTGATGAGCGAAGGTTCTAAGTACCGTCTGACCATTCCTTACAACTTGGCTTACGGTGAGCAGGGTTCGCAGGGCGCTATTCCGCCGTTTGCGACGCTAGTATTCGAAGTCGAACTGCTTAACGTCCTATAACCTATCTACGTTGCTCATACTTCGTTAGAAACTTTGCTCGAGATCCTCATTTAGTAAACTAAACTCCGGTCTCTCGCAAAGTTTCTGCCTTGTCTGAGCTGCCTCGATAACGGTTAGGTTTGTAGGAGCGCACCCTGTGCGCGATTTCGTATATCCTTTCCCTCCCTCATAACATTTCCTGCTATTAACAAACCCTTACGCACTCCGTTTGTCCACTGCATTAGACTAATTAAATAGCTCTGTGTGCTTTTGTTTTAGAGGGTCTCGCCATGGGCAAAAATAAAATGGTTTTGGGATTATGCGTTGCGCTAACGCTTGCGTTGTTGGCGATCGGTTTGCGGTATTTGATTGACGAGCCCAGTGTTAAAACCGTGACATCAGATTCCACTGCGCACGGTTCTGGCAAAGCAGCGACCAATGATCATCACCTGCACCCACAAAAGCTCGGTGTAGCGGCGAAGGGTAATACAATGACCACACAGTCTCCGGCGGACACACATGATCACGACCATGACCACAAACTGGGTAGCTCGGCAGATGCGGATCAACCCCGTCATATTGATCTGCTCAGTGATGAAATGAAGCAGGCCATCAAAGATAAGCTATTGTTACACGGCCCAATGGAGGTGATTCGCCATCCGGATGGTCGCATCGAGCTGCCTTCTAATGGCCGCTTTACGCAAATGCCTGTGGCCGTGGAAATGCCCGACGGCAGTATTCAAATAAGAGAGTATTCCACTCTGCCCGAGTAAGGCACTTTTTCCAAGCAAGGCACTTTTTCGGAGTAAGGCACTTTCTAGCGCAAGGTGCTATTCACAGTCGCGCCGCAGTAGCTCCAAGGTAGTTCCACAGTAGCGCTCATGGCGAGTTGTCCTGAGATTTCTGAGCCTTAACCTCACCGTTGCCGCCTGAGATTTGACGTATTTCAGTGCTCGGTAAAGCAAGGTTGCACGCTGTTACAAACCCTTACTTATCAACACCACGCCTTACAGCACATCGGCTGAATCGGGCGTAATCTTCCTTCATGCGGTCTGCCTGCGCCGCGTGGAGGATATTTATGCGCTTTACGTCTCTCGCCCTGTTTGCCCTAACCCTTGGGGCTCATTCATTTGCCTTCGGGGCGGCTTGTCCTGCTTCCACCACCAGTACCGGCACAGGTTCTTCAAACGGGACTAACTGTACCGTAACCGGCTCCGCTTCCACCATTCAGTTGAACTTCGTAAGTGGTTTTGCTGACGCCACGGGGATATCAGCCGTGGGTGGTAATGGCGGCACCACAGTGGGGGCGCAGCGCAAATTATCGTTTATTAAAGCGGCAGAGATTTTGGCAGATCAAGTGCAGTCTTCGCAGGTCATCGAAGTAGATGCGGATTTTACCTCGCTAAGTTGTGACGCTTTCTCTGCAACATTAGGCAGCGCAGGCGCAACCACCAACCTCGCTTATGGTTCTCCCGCCCCAGGCGGTTTGGCAGATAACACGTTCTACCCCATTGGATTAATGAACGCGATTCGTGGCTTGGATGAAAACGCCAGCCTGTCGGACATTACTGCCCAGTTCAACGCTAATATCGGTACCACAGGTTGTTTGCAGGCGAGCAGCGGTTGGTACTACGGCTTTGATGCGCCTCCAAGCGGCTACATCGGTTTTACCACAGTGTTGCTGCATGAGATGACCCACGGCTTGGGTTTTGCCAGTTTGACCAATGGCTCCACTGGGGCCAAAGCTAGCCCGGGTCTTGATGACATCTTCTCTAACTTCTTATATTCAGCGGCCGCTGGTGCAGACTGGAAGGCCGCCAACACCACAAACACCCAACGCGCGAACTCTGCATTAAGCGTGACTGGCTTGCTATGGAACGGTTCAAACGTGAACACCCAAGCCATTGGTTTGTTGACCGCCGGTTATCAAGATAACGATTCTTCCACCACCTTTACCTCGGGCGACCGTGTACAAATGTATGCGCCAAGCTCGTTTGAGAGCGGCAGCTCGGTGTCACACTTTAGCACCGCCGCAGCGCCCAACGAATTGATGGAGCCGCAATACACAGAAGGGCAAATGGATCTGGGTTTGGCGCTGTATTTATTAAAAGACATCGGCTGGGGCATCACTGCGCCGAGTGGCAACACAGCACCGACCATTACCGCGGTGGATCAATCCACTAACGAAGACGTGGCCTTAAGCAGTGTGGATATGAGTGGCTGGGCCAGTGATGTGGACAGCGACCCATTAACGTTCTCGGTAACGTCTTGTCCTGCCAACATCACTTGTAACCAGAGTGGTAGTAGCATCACGCTGACGCCAGCGGCTAATTACAATGGCGCGACTAACACAGTGACGGTACAGGTCAGCGACGGCAAAGGCGGTACCGCCAGCGACAGCTTTAACCTAAATGTCGTGGCGCAGCCGGACGATCCAGTAATCAACAGCATCAGTGCGCAAAGCACCAACGAAGACGTGGCGAAAGAGGTCACTCTGGGCGGCAGCGATCCTGATGGCGACAGCCTGACGTATTCGGTGACCACTTGCCCTGCCAATATCACCTGTTCTGTATCAGGCACCAGTTTGACGCTGACCCCTGCGGCCAACTACAACGGTGCAACTAACTCGGTCACCGTAGAAGTGAACGACGGCACTGGCCGCACCGACAGCACCAGCTTTAACTTGGCGGTGAATGCGGTGAACGATGCACCTGTCATTACTGCAGTGGATCAAAGCACTAACGAAGATACCGCCAAAGTGGTGGATGTAAGCGGCTGGGGCAGTGATATCGACAGTGGTTCGTTGACCTACAGCGTGACCAGCTGTCCTGCCAATGTGACCTGTGCTGTTGCAGGCACCAATCTAACCTTAACACCAGCGGCTAATTTCAATGGCGCAACTAACACAGTTACCGTGCAAGTCAGCGACGGCAGTTTGACCGCCAGCGACAGCTTTAACTTGAACATTGCCGCAGTGAACGATGCGCCCACACTGGCCGGTGTGCCAGACAAAACCCTAGGTTTGGCTGAAACCAAAACCATTAACTTGGCCAGCTATGCAGCGGACGTGGACGGCGACAGTCTGACCTTTTCCATGACCACCACCTGTAGTGCGAACCTGACCTGTACCCTAAGCGGCAGCAGTTTAGACATCACCGCCAACAGCGGCGCAGGCACCACAGAAAGCATTACCGTGCAGGTAAGCGATGGAAGCTTGAGTGCTAACGACAGCTTTGATGTGACGATTCAGGCAGCGGCCACGGTTACTCTGCAAGCTACTCACAGCGGCGTTGCGCGCAGCAATGGCGATACCGTGAACATCGGCTTGAGCAAGGCTGCGTTTACCATGAGTGGTGGCACCGCGCCTTACAGCTTTGCCTTAACATACAACAGTCAAGACAAAGCCAGCTTGCTGACCAGCACCACCACCAGTACCGAAGTGGCGTTGCCTAGCAGCGGTGCCTTTGCCGGTGATTACACCCTGACCATTACCGATGCCAACAGCAACAGCATGTCGCTGACATTGCAACGTCCTGTGCGTCTGGCATTAAGCTCAATGGCCATCTTGGATGGTGACACGCAACATACCTTGAAAGTGGAAGGTGGCGCGTCAGCGACCGTTTACACGCTGGTGCAAGGCGGTGATGCAAGCCTATTGATTCGTGATGCCAACGGCGCAGCCAATGCCGTGGCGACTGCGGCGAACGATGCAGCCAGCTTTAACGCGGCAGTGTTCTACCTTGATACGCACCCAGTGACGGACATCACCAGCACCGACATTAGTGTACAAAGCACCTACGACGATGCCGATCTCAGCAACATCAAGGTGTACCCAGCCAGCGAACACACTTTCACCGTGTCCGACGTAGCAGGCAGTGCCATTGCCGGTGCAACCGCAACCTTGGATGGTGGAGAGACCCTGCTGGCGGCTTTGAATCTAGCGTTGACTTACACCGCAGACGATCAAGGTCAATTCACCGTGCGCCTGCCAGACACCAGTGTGCTGGCCAGCGGTGAAGACAGCTTTGCCATGACCATCAGCGCCAGCGGCTATCAATCAGAAGCCCTGACCTTGGACAGCACCTTGGTTGAACACGATGTCACGCTGACCGAAATGGCCAACGGCATTACCTTGACCGGCTCCATCAGTGCGCTGGGCAGTCAGGACTTTAAAGCCAAGCCTCCTGTGGTCACTGTGAACTACGCAGATGGCAGCTCGGAGCAGTTAATTGTTACCGTGTCCACCGTGTCGCAGGCGAGCTTTAGCCACAACGTCGATCTAAATCAGAAGTCCCTGAGCAGCATGAACATTTCGCAGGCGGATTCACTGAGCATCAGCTTGAGCCTGAGCACAGTGCAGCAAGATCAGACCTTTAACATTTTGCTAGAGCGTAATGTGGCCGTGGTGACCTCATCACCGACCAGCATTGGTGACAGCGGTAAAAAAGGCGGCAGTTTCGGCTGGTGGTTGTTGCTCGGTCTGCCTGTATTGCTCGGTAGCCGTCGTCGTTCTAATAAATAGCGCTTCGCTAAAAAAAGAGAGCCGCAGCCTTTGGGTTGCGGCTTTTTTGTGCTCAATATGCCAATCGGCACGACCTCAAGTGTCATAGTCACTGGGTATGGCACTTGCTACCATCAGCCCCATTTCCACCTAAAAGAGTGACACCATGCTGTTAGTGACGGGTTTTGCACTGGGCTGTTTGGCAACCGTCTTTGTCATCATTGCACGGGACTTTTGGCACCGGCCTGTGGCCAGAGTGTTTTTGTTAATGGTGCTGTCAGGTGCTGGTGTCTTGGTGAATCCGCTGCTGCCCGAGCACTGGCGCTGGTTGGCCGAAGACTTCATGACCGCTGTACCTGCGTTGTTTTGGCTACTGTGTCAGGTGGCGTTTAGTTATCGTCCTCGGCTGATCTCTATTTGGGGTGCCATTGCCCTGTACAGCTTTATTCCGCCCGCCTTTGTGCGCAGTTTTGAGCCTGCACAAGACAGCTTATGGATGACTTGGTGCTGGGATTATCCACGATACGCCGAATACGTGTTGACCCTTCATGGGCTTTGGACCGTGGTTGCCAACTGGCGTGACGATTTGGTTGAGTCTCGCCGCACCCTACGTGGCGTCGTGCTTGGTGCGGTGGGGTCCTTAGTTATGGTGATCATAGTCAGCATGAACACGGGTTATACCGTTATCCCGATTCCTGTGCTGGTGGGTGTCGCCTCCTTGGTGTTGGCCGTAATGTTGATGCAAGGCCGAGCTGGCGTGCTGCTCGGCGGCGAAGCTGCGGCAGTGCCACAGGCAACATTAGCTGACATGCAAGGTTTTGAAGCGGCAAATAGTGTAATCACAAATAGCGGGCTGTCTGGCGCAGCTGCAGTCTCTAGCGCTTCCGCTGTCGTCGCTGCAAATGGGTTAGGCCGTGCTGCGGTGCAAAACCTCGCCAGCTTGCCGAGCGAATTAAGCAAGGATATTGACGAAATGGCAGCGGTGTCTGCATCCGCGACTCCTTCCGCTGATGCAGAATTCCAACGTCATGCCGATGCGCTGGATCAGCTGATGGCACAAGGCTATTACCGCACCGAAAAGCTCACGATTAAGGCCCTCGCCAAAACCTTGGAACTGCCGGAATACCGCACCCGAGCCCTAATTAATCAGCACTTGGGCTATCGTAATTTTAACGAGTTCATCAACCACCTAAGGGTGGACGAAGCGGCTCGTCGTCTACAGGACGAGCCCGAAACTCCCATCTTAAATATCTCGCTGGACGTGGGTTATCGCACCCTAAGTTCGTTTAACCGTGCATTCAAAGATCAGCTCGGTTGCTCGCCCAGCGAGTACCGCACACAGCGACAGGGTAGTGATCGCTGACCTATTTTTACTGAGCAAATTCTGCATTGTAGTTTTTGCACACTGCGGCATCGCTGCGCTGAAAGCCCCGATTTAAAAGGGGTTTTAAAATTTGCACAGCGATTTTTTGATTTGCACATTGGCTTAGGTCGATGTGTAAAGCGGCCTTGCTTAGGCTTTCTCTCACAATAAAAACAAAAAAGAGTAACGCGCAGGGTGATCGGCATACGCCGTAACCCAGTGATGTTTGCTCGCAACACGGCCTCAACCGAATGACGTTGAAGCAGTGCAATGGGAGGGTACTATGCATCTCGCAGTCAAACGGACCAGCGAACAGCTGCTGTCCGACATCCAACAAATTCTAAACAGTTCAGGTGGCGACTACCCAGACTTGGTCATGTTAGCCAGCGCCTTTAAAGTCAGCCCGCGCACCCTGCGTCGTCAGTTGGCCGCCGAGGGGACCTGTTACCAAAAAGAGCTTAATCGCATACGTTGCCGCAATGCCGTGAGCTTGTTGACCACGACGCCGTTAACCGCAGAAGAAATAGCGGAGCGCCTAGGGTTTAGCGACGTGACTAATTTTCGCCATGCGTTTAAAAAGTGGAAAGGCATGAGCCCAGCGGCGTATCGTCAGCAAGCGGCTTGAATCTCGCGGTAGACGCTGAGCGGGAAACGGGTGATGCGGTTTGGCCGTCATTGATTTATCGCGCTGACTCGTGGGTCGGCATTTATGCCGACATCCGTCTTTCCTGTAGGAGTCGCTCCCTGAGCGCGAAGCCAAAGGCCTAATTTGCAGCCAAGCGATTCGATGGCGAAAACAGTTTGATTCGCGCTTGATAAACGTCTCCCGTCTTCCTTCCAGCGTTAAGCACTTGGACCCTTCACACCTTGGGCCTTGATGCAGTTTCCCTCGCTGAAACCACATCGTGTCGAACACGTCGGTCTTGCGGGTCCGTCTCGCCACACACGTTGTTGATCGGCGAACTTCCACAGGCTCGCGTTCAACCCGCTGCGCCCTTGGGTGTTGACGACGTGGTTTCGCCTCGGCCGCATCAAACAGCCCATGGCATGATGGCTTCAATGCGCTGACTTGTGGGTCGGCATTTATGCCGACATTTTAGGTGTCGCACTGAAAGTGTCGCACTGATACCCACAAGGGGCACGCCGAGTGCGACCTACAATTCTAGCGTCTCCCGTCCAGCGTTAAGCTTTTAGCTTTTCTGTAGGAGTCGCTCCCTGAGCGCGAAGTCAAAGGCCTAATTTAAAGCCAAGCGATTCGATGGCGAAAACAGTTCGATTCGCGCTTGGCAGGCGTCTTCCGTCTTCCGTCCAGCGTTTCGCGATTCACAAAGCGTCTCCCATCCAGCGCCCCACCATTCAAAAAGCCTCCGACCCCTGACTCCCGACGTCCGACTTCTAATGCAAATTCCGCTTGGTCTTGGCGGTGGCTTGATGCTCGTGGGGGTTTTCCGGCCATGGGTGCTTGGGGTAGCGACCGCGCATTTCTTTGCGCACATCGGGATACACGTTTTGCCAAAAGTGGGGCAGGTCTAAAGTCAGGGCCAGCGGTTTTTGTGCAGGTGAGAGCAGGGCTAAGCGCACGGCTTGGGTTGAGCCACTTTTAACCGATCCGATCACTGGGCTTTGGGTTAAACCAAAGCATTCTTGCAGTTTACAGCTCACTTGTGGCGGGTCTTGTTGATAGTCCACACGCGCGTCACGGCCACTGGGTAAGGGCAGGGCTTCGGGAAAGTCTTGGTTAAATTGAGTTTGTTGATTCCACGGCAATAACGCCAATAAGGCCTCTGCCACGGGCACTTGTTTGAGGCCCGTCGGTGTTAAAAACGGCAGTAACCAGTTTTCCAATTCGGCCAGTAGCTGAGCATCGCTCACGTCTGGGTAGTCGTCCGGTTGTAGTCGGTGGGCCCAGCGTAGGCGAGCGCGCAGTTGCTCGCTGTTTTCATCCCACGGCAGGCAGGTTAAGCCCGTGCTGCGCACATGAGCGAGCAGCCCTTGGTTGATATCGTCGGCGTCTGGCGTGTAGGTTTTTTCGCTGAGTACTAACTCCCCCAGTTTTTCTTGCACCAGCCCTTTGAGTTGGCCTTTGTCGTTAAGGCTCACCTGTTTGCATTGCTGTATGTGGTGGCCCAGCGCCGAGCGCAATTCGGTTTCGCTCACGGGGGCCGCCATGCGGATGATGCTGGCTTTGCCTTGACTGGCTTGTATGTCAGCAACCACTAACCATGCTTGTGCGTTTAACGGATCGTCACGCAGACATTGCACCCCGAGGCCACTGCTAAGACGAAACCCTTGCCCCCGTTGTTGTGCGATGCGATCCGGATAAGCGTGCAGCAAAACACTGCCCGCTTGTTGGCTGTCGCTGTTTGTTGCTGGCTTTTTCGTGTCGGATGACGAGGGCAGTTTTCGGCTTAATGTTTTACTGAGCTGCTGAATACGCTTGGCCTTGTGTTGGTTCACCTGAGCATGGCGAAAGCGTTTGGGCAGGCCTTCGCCTGCGTGCAGGTGCTGTAGCAGGTCGAGGTCGTCGCGGATGTCGGCATTGGGGTGGTCAAAGCGCAGGGCCGAGCCTTCGCTGATGATGGCAGCAAGGTCGCAGGCCAAAGGTGTTAGCCCCTGTTTTTGCGCCGTCAGCAGCATGTGGCTCAGTCGAGGATGCACACCCAAGCGTGCCATTTGTTGGCCTGTAGCCGTGATATTGTGGCCTGCATCAAGGGCGTCCAACTGCATGAGCAGTGTGACCGCGCTTTGCCAGCGTTGGGCATTTGGTGCGTCCAACAGCAGGTAGTCGCTTAAGGTCAGCGAGCCCCAGCTAGCAAGTGTGAGGGCAAAACCTGCGAGGTCTTGTTCTTCGATGTCTGGCGCGCTGTGAGCAGGGCGTTGGCCGTGGCTGTCTTCCGACCAGAGGCGGTAACACACGCCCGCTTGTTGGCGTCCGGCGCGGCCGCGGCGTTGTTCTGCGCTGGCTTGGCTGGCGGGTACGGTGACCATTTGGTCCATGCCGCTGCTGGGGTTAAAGCGGGCTCGGCGTTCCAGCCCAGCGTCGATGACCACACGCACACCGTCGATGGTTAAACTGGTTTCGGCCACGCTGGTGGCTAGGATGACTTTGCGCGTGAAATCGTCGCTGACAGGGGCCAGTGCGCGTTTTTGCTCGGCAGCGGCTAACTGCCCGTGTAAGGCGAATACTTGGGTGCCTGCAGGCAGGTCTTTGCTTTCTAACAAGGATTGAGTGCGGCGAATTTCCGCCATACCAGGCAGGAACACCAAAACGTGGCCGCTTTCTTCGCTGAGTGCTTTGAAGATGGCGCTGGTGGTGTGTTCTTCAAGGGTTTTGTGCTGACTGGTGGCGCTGCCTAAATAGCAGGTGCTAACTGGGTATGCGCGACCTTCGCTGGTCAGAACAGGGGCGTCCAACTGCTGTTTGAGGGCGTCCATGGCGAGGGTGGCGGACATGACCACCAGTTTTAGGTCCTCGCGCAGCAGTTGCTGGCATTCGTAGGCGAGGGCCAAGCCGAGGTCGCTGAATAGGTTACGTTCGTGAAATTCGTCAAACAGGATCACGCCACACTGGGGAATGTCCTGCTCGGCTAACATGCGCTGGGTCAGGATGGCTTCGGTCATGACCACTAAGCGGGTTTGCGGGCTGGTGCGTGATTGCTCGCCGGTGACTAGGCCCACAGTTTGTCCCAAGGGTTCGCCCAGTTGATCGGCCATGCGCTGGGCCACTTGTTGCGCGGCTAAGCGGCGCGGCTCCAACAGCCAAATTTGATGTTTGGGTGTATACGCCAAATGGGTATCGGCTAATAGGGCTAACGGCAGCCCGGTAGACTTACCTGCCCCAGGCGGTGCCTGCACGATGAGTCGATTATGGGCGCTGAGCTGTTGGGTAATCTCAGGCAGGATGTCATCAATGGGTAGGCGAGGGGTATTCGGTGGGCGTGTGTACATGGAGTCGACGTGGCGAAAAACTTCTAAACTGGATAAAGTGGGTTAAGCTGCGGGGTGTACATAAATAGTGTACAGCTAGTGAATAGTGTACAGGTTACGAATAAAGGTATCATGCCTAGCGCGTCGGCTTGGTCGATGTTTCACAGGTTGAATTGTACTGGATTGTATTTAATGGGAGGTTGCGGCCATGAGTGATGACGCCAAAGCACCTGAAACGTCCGCCGACTCGGACAATGGCAATGTCGTAGGTATGGATGACGCGCGCTGGAAAAAAGAGCAGGCGCGTAAAGAAGAAAAAGTCGATGCCATTCGCGCGCGTTTTGCTAATGCCTTTCCGGATAAGCCCAAGCCGGTGGCCGCGTATTTAAAGAAAAAACGCAGTCAAAAGAAAAAGCGTTAGGCGACAGCCGCTGAGCAGGTGTCCTGCTGGGCTTTTTTAACGGCTTCGTTGTGTAAATCTTCGCCGATCATAATGGTTAGGCGGTCAGAAAACTCGCCATACAGGGCTAGGTAGCCTGCCAATAGGTTGTTTAACCCTTCGGTGAGTGTCCATTCTTGCTGACGGTGTTTGATGTCGTGGGTGAGGCGAATGATCTGTGGAATCAGATGCTCGCGCTCTTCTACGGTGGCAAAACAAGCAATGGTATCCACCACGGTCAGGGCTTCGTGGTCGGTCTTCACCAATTTAAAAAACGGAAACTGTGTCAAAAATGCTGGCATGGTTTTCTTACCGCATGGTCAGATAATTCAAACAGCATGCAGTATACGGGTCTGAGGGTAAACATCAGTTGGGGAGCTGTAACGGACTGTTAAGAATTGATACAGGCGTACTACTTGTGTTGTGGCGAATGAGTGGGCCAGTGGGCTACACGGTAAAT
>JBFHVZ010000074.1:0-16277 GCA_041589295.1 Pseudomonadales bacterium | reverse complement strand
CGCCGCCTAATGGCATCGCCGCGTTAACATCCGGCTTTAACCGATACGCATCACCCATGGACAGGGTAACGCTTTGACCTTGGGAGGCGGCGCCAACGAATACCGTCGCGTTGTTGGCCATGTGTTCATTATCCAAAAAATCGGTCAGCTCGGCACGCTGATATTTACCCACAGAGCGGTAAATAATTTTGGCCGTGGCTAATTCACTCAAATAGTCGTTGGCGTAAGCTAGGCCGTCTAAGGTTTCCATAAAGGGAAACGGACGCTCAACGTCTGTGCGCGAGGCTTCGTCTTGAATGTCGTACAGAATCAAACCATCCAGCGCTAAGTCTTTTAGACGTTCTACTTGCTTGCTGGCAATGTCGCGAATTTTTTCTGGCTCAGTACCTGCTTTTGGCGGCGTGATGCCGTACACCAAAATACCGGATTCGCGGCGCTGAATTTTCTCGGAGAAGCTCATGCTGATTTCCTACGGCTTGATCTGTACGTTTTGATCAATTAAAAAATTACTTCTTTAAGTATTCATCAAACTTGTTGATGTAGTCGTCCATGTTGGCGATCAGCATGGCGCGGTATTGATCTACAAAGTAGTCGATGGCTTCTACTTTATTGCGGTCAGCCGCTTCTTTTGACTCGGCAGACGATGCAACGATAAACGCGTTATAACGTGCGGCTGCGTACAGCAAGCTGGCACTTACTTTACCCAAATCAAATTCTTTGGCTAATTCGTTGGCGGTAGAAATAAACGCATCCGTACGTTTAAAAAAATCTTTGTCCATTTTTTGGATGGTTTTTTCTTCAGACATTGTATTTATCTCTTATTGGTAACAGCTTTATAAAATAGTTAACTTCTTTCGTGCGTCCGGCGTGAAGCTTGACGCCGGATGTCGGGCTAAAGCCTCGACCTACGACGGCTGAGCGTGTAGGTCGTCCTTTAGGGCGACAAATGATTCGAGCGCATAGCAGGCTTGAAGCTAGGGCGATGCAGATAGCGATTATTTCTTAAGCATGGGTTTTAAAAACTTCGCCGTATGACTCCCCTTCACCTTCACCACGTCTTCCGGCGTACCTTGGGCGATGATCTGCCCGCCGCCGCTGCCGCCTTCTGGGCCAAGGTCGATGATCCAATCTGCGGTTTTAATCACATCGAGGTTGTGTTCAATCACGACGATAGTGTTGCCGTGACTTTTTAGTCGGTGCAATACGGTGAGCAGTTGTTGAATATCGTGGAAGTGTAAGCCGGTTGTGGGTTCGTCCAATATGTACAGGGTTTTGCCTGTGTCGCGCTTGCTAAGTTCGCGCGCCAGTTTCACCCGTTGCGCTTCACCGCCGGACAGGGTGGTGGCGTTTTGGCCGAGTTTTATGTAGCTCAAGCCTACGTCCATTAAGGTATCCAGTTTGCGTTTTAATGCGGGAATAGCGGCGAAGAATTCACAGCCGTCTTCCACGGTCATGTCCAACACTTCATGGATATTTTTGCCTTTGAAGCGAATATCCAAGGTTTCTCGGTTATAACGTTTACCCTGACACACATCGCACGGCACATATACGTCGGCTAAGAAGTGCATTTCAACTTTGATCACGCCGTCGCCCTGACAGGCTTCGCAACGCCCGCCTTTGACGTTAAAACTAAAGCGTCCGGCTTTGTAGCCGCGGGAGCGCGCTTCTTCTGTGCCGGTAAATAAATCGCGAATGGCGGTGAAAATACCTGTGTACGTCGCAGGGTTTGAACGCGGTGTACGACCGATTGGGCTTTGGTCTATGTCGACGCACTTATCAAAATGTTCAAAGCCAGAAACGCTTTTGTATTCGGCCGGTTTGAGTGTGCTGGCTTTATTTAATTTTGTCGCGGCCAGCGGGAACAGGGTTTGGTTAATCAATGTGGATTTACCACTGCCGCTCACGCCGGTAACACAGGTGAATAATCCAACGGGAATATTTAGCGTAACATCATTTAGGTTGTTGCCTTTGGCTCCGCTTAACACCAGTTGTTTGTCGGCGTCTATGGGCGTGCGTTTTTTGGGAATCTCAATGGCTTGCTTGCCAGTGAGGTATTGGCCTGTAATGGATTGTTTACACTTGCCAATTTTATCCGGCGTGCCTGCATAAATGACTTCACCGCCGTGTACCCCTGCGCCTGGGCCGATATCCACCACATAATCGGCTGCGCGAATGGCGTCTTCGTCGTGTTCTACCACGATGACGGTGTTACCCAAGTCGCGTAAATGTTCCAATGTTTTTAAGAGACGGTCGTTGTCGCGTTGGTGTAAGCCGATGGACGGTTCATCCAAAATGTACATGACGCCCACCAAGCCTGCGCCAATTTGGCTGGCCAGACGAATACGTTGGGCTTCGCCACCGGACAAGGTGTCGGCGCTGCGATCCAGTGTTAAGTATTCAAGGCCCACGTTTTCAAGGAAATTTAAACGATCTTTAATTTCTTTCAGAATTTTGTTGGCGATTTCGCCTTTGCGGCCTTTCAGTTTGAGCTTATTAAAATAGGCTAAACCGTTGCCGATGGGCATGGAGGTAATGTCACTGATGGTGTGGTTGTCCACAAACACATGACGGGATTCTTTGCGTAAACGACTGCCTTCACAACTTGGGCAAGGCTGCACCGACAAAAGTTTTGCCAACTCTTCGCGCACCATGGCGGAATCGGTTTCTTTGTAGCGGCGATCCAAATTTGGAATCACGCCTTCAAAAACATGTTCTTTAATGACGGTGTCGCCGCGACTGTTCACATAATGGAACTTCACTTTTTCGGCACCGCTGCCATACAAAATCACGTTTTGCATTTTCTTTGGCAGTTTTTTAAACGGTACGTCCATGTCGAAGCCGTAATGGTCGGCAATGGAACAGAGCATTTGGAAATAATAAACCGTGCGACGATCCCAACCGCGAATGGCGCCTTCTCCTAAGGTGAGTGTTGGGTCAACGACGACCTTTTCTGGGTCGAAATATTGGTCGACGCCTAAACCATCACAGGTGCCACATGCACCGGCTGGGTTGTTAAACGAGAACATGCGCGGTTCTAAATCCGCAATGCTGTAACCACAGACAGGGCAAGCAAAGCGCGAAGAAAACAGCATGTTAACGCTGTCGTCGTCCATGCTGGCGGCGGTGGCGGTGCCGTTGGTTAACTCTAATGCGGTTTCTAACGATTCGGCTAAACGCTGCTTAATGTCATCGCGCACTTTAAAGCGATCGACCACAACTTCGATGGTGTGCTTTTTGGTTTTCGCCAGCGGTGGTACATCGTCTAGGTCGATAATTAATCCGTCGATGCGTGCCCGCACAAAACCTTGGCTGCGCAGTTGTTCTATTAAATGTAGGTGCTCACCTTTGCGGTCTTGAATCACGGGGGCCAAAATCATCAGCTTAGTGCCTTCTGGTAAGGCTAAAACTTGGTCCACCATTTGGCTGATGGTTTGTGCGTCCAGTGGTTCGTCGTGATCTGGACAGCGCGGTTCACCGGCACGGGCATACAGTAAGCGCAGGTAGTCGTAGATTTCGGTGACGGTACCCACGGTGGAACGTGGGTTATGTGACGTGGATTTTTGTTCGATGGAAATGGCGGGGCTTAAACCTTCGATGTGGTCCACATCGGGTTTTTCCATCATGGATAGAAATTGGCGTGCATAGGTGGACAAGCTTTCCACGTAGCGACGCTGGCCTTCGGCATACAGGGTGTCGAATGCCAGAGAGGACTTACCCGAGCCGGACAAACCTGTGATGACCACCAGTTTGTCGCGCGGGATTTCCAAGTCGATGTTTTTCAGGTTATGGGTGCGGGCGCCGCGAACCAGAATCGTATCCATGAAGCACTTCTACGGTTGGACAAAAGCGCTATTGTAGCCTCTGAGCGTCGCGGCGTGCACCCGAAATGCCGAATTGTGTTGGAACACTGCTGACAAGAACTGACAGTCTGTTGGTGAGATTGGCGATGTGAAAAGCAAAACGGCCTCATGTGAGGCCGTTTTTGATTGAAATAAAGGTTGTGTTGTTAGGCTTCGAGAGGTTCTAGCTCATGGCTGGGCAAATGCTCTTTGGCCCAGTTAATGGCTTGGATGCGGTTCGACACATTGATCTTTTTGAACAGGTTATACATGTGGGTTTTCACTGTGTGCGTACTCACATTAAGTACCTGTGCAATATCGGCGTTTTTCGCGCCGCTGGCAGACAATTGTAGTATCTGCTTTTCTCTGCGTGTCAGGTTATACAGCGCAGCCGGTGTTTTGGCTGGGGCGCGACGAAACTTGGCCATAAAGCTGTTCATTAAACGGCGGCTAAACCAGACCTCGCCATTTAGAATTGCCATGATGCCCTTGGCCACATGGGCCTGACTGGCGCCTTTGTAAAAAAAGCCCGCCACTTCTGGCCACTGAATCAACTGCTCATGGGGCCAGTTTTGCTCCAGATTGTAGATAACAGCACGTGAAGGGTTGTGTTGGTTTTGAATCAGCTCGAGCACTTGTACGCAACGTTCCTGTCGCAGACTGGTGCCATCGAGGCAGATTATGGCGTCTTCAGGCAGGTCGCTGGAAGACAATTCTTGAGCGGAGTCTAACATCTCGCATTCGAGCGGTAGGCGTTGTTGCAAGAAGCCCACTAGCAGTGAATTTTGAATGTTTTTTTGACCAAGCAATGCAAGTTTGGAAGAGTGGCGTTGGATATCCATATCAGCCCTGTGTGTGAAAAGTAGTACATTTTCCTTAAAGACCGCTGATAAAACCCAAATTGACCGCGTTTGTCTACACCTAATCGGGCGATCGGCGCGATTTATCCCTTATTATGTCCGATTTAGCACTTTCGCCTGATGTGAACCGAAATTCACCTTAAAGTGATTCGCCGAGACCAAGGTTCATTTAGCGCCTTGAGGTTGGTAGAATGCCGTTCTTTTTTCTTAGCAGTCCTTGTTTCCTCAATGAGTCCCATCGAAAAACGTACCGTCTCTACGCTGGCTGTGATTTATGCCCTGCGCATGTTTGGCTTGTTCATGGTATTGCCGGTGCTGGCCATTTACGGCCCAGAGTACCCCGGTGCCAGTGCCATGTTGGTGGGCGTGGCCATCGGAGCATACGGCTTAACCCAAGCCATGTTTCAACTGCCATTTGGGGTGTTTTCTGATCGTTTTGGGCGCAAACCCATTCTGCTGATTGGCCTACTATTGTTTGCTTTGGGCAGCGGTGTTGCCGCCATGGCGGATTCCATTTGGGAGTTGATCGCCGGTCGTGCGTTACAGGGGGCAGGTGCTGTGGCCAGTACATTAATGGCCCTGATGACGGACCTGACCCGAGAAGAAAATCGCACCAAAGCCATGGCCAGCATCGGCGCAAGTATTGGATTGTCGTTCACCGTGGCCATGGTGATCGGTCCCATTTTGGCGAGCGCCTTAGGGTTGCCCGGCTTATTTTGGTTGACTGCGATTCTGACGTTGGGGGCGATAGTATTGTTGTTCACCCTAGTGCCCACCCCCAGCCGACAAGTGCAAAGCCGCGATGCGCGAGCCTTTAAGCACCAGCTGTTAGATGTTTTTAAAGACGCCCAATTACTGCGATTAAGCTACGGCATATTCGCTCTGCATGCTGTATTGGTGGCCTGTTTTGTGGCCGTGCCCGTAGCCTTGCTGGACGCTGGCTTGGCGCAGATGGATCACTGGCAAGTGTATCTGCCTGTGATGGCGGTGGCCTTTGTGTTTATGGTGCCGTTCATCATCGTGGCGGAAAAACAGCAAAAAATGAAAGAAGTGCTGTTGGTGGCGGTTGGCCTTCTGGCGCTGACATTAGTGTTGATGAGCTTTGCCTTGGACGGCCTCGTTAAAATGGTGTTTTGCCTGTGGTTGTTCTTTGTGGCCTTTAATATTTTGGAAGCCAGCCTGCCTTCACTGGTGAGCAAGTTTGCACCGGCGGGGTACAAGGGTAGTGCCATGGGGGTGTACAGCACCAGTCAGTTCCTTGGTGCCTTCGTAGGTGGTATTCTGGGCGGATACCTAAACGCACAGTTTGGATTAACCGGTGTGTTCTGGGGCGGCTTGCCCTTGATCTTGATCTGGTTAGCCTTGGTCATTTCAATGGACAAACCCAAGCATCTGACCAGCTACATGCTGAATCTAGATGTAAATGATCAGGCACAAGGGGAAGCGGCCGCCACTGCTCTCATGGCATTGCCCGGCGTGGCCGAAGCCGTTGTTATGCACGAAGAACAAGCCGCCTATCTTAAGGTGGACCCAAAAGTGTTTGACCCAGCCAAACTCAAGCGACTGAATTTTTAGATAGAACTTAACGATGTCCTGCGGGACTGGAGAAACATTATGGCTCGTGGCAGCGTAAACAAAGTTATCCTCATTGGTACACTGGGCCGTGACCCTGAAATGCGTTATCTGCCAAACGGCAATGCCGTGTGCAGCGTAAGCTTAGCCACAGACGAAGGCTACCGTGACAAAAACACCGGTCAGCAAGTGGATAAAACCGAATGGCACCGCGTTGAAGCCTTTGGTCGCTTGGCCGAAATCATGGGTGAATACACCAAAAAAGGCAGCAAGCTGTACATCGAAGGTAAGCTGCGCACTGACGAATACGAAAAAGACGGCATTAAGCGTTACAGCACTAAAATCATCGCCAATGAGATGACCATGCTGGACAGCCGTAACAGCCAAGACCAAGGTGCTGGTATGGGCGGTAACATGGGAGCCGGTTATGGCGCTGCACCTGTTAGCAATGCGCCTGCGCAACAAGCGCCTCAAAATATGGGTGGCCAACAAAACTACGGTCAACCGCAAGGCCAAAGCTATGCTCAGCCGCAGCAAGCACCGCAACAATCTGGTTATGGTCAGCAACCGGCGCAGCAACGCACTCAACAACCTGCACAACAGCAACCGGCCTATGGTCAGCCGCAACGTGCACCACAGCAACCGCCTGCGCAGCAGCCACAACCAAGCAATGCGTTTGACGATTTCGACGACGATATTCCGTTTTAATGGTTTAGGTTGCGAATATTAAAAACCCCGTTTACTTTCACAGGTACACGGGGTTTTTAGTTTTGAATTGAGTCTAAGGTCGGAGAACCAGTGTGATTGATTACAGCAAGCTCAAGATGTCACTCAGCCATTTGCAAGCTCAGTTCGAGAATTATGAAAGCTTGGATGCGTCGCTACCCAAGTTGATTCAAGAAGCCGTAGCCGAATCCGTCATTCAACGATTTGAAACCTGTTGGGACTGCTTGTGGAAAGTACTCAAGCGTTACTTAAATGAAGAACTGGGTTTGCCAGAAATTCCAAACAGCCCAAAACCCATTTTACGATTAGCCAACGAAAATAATTTATTAGCTGCGGATATTGACCGTTGGTTAAGCTACGCATCAGCTCGCATAGATACTGCCCACGATTACAGTGGCGAAAAAGCGCAGCAGGCGCTAAAACAAATGGGCACCTTTGTAAATGACGCTATTGCCTTATACCAAACCATGAGCGGTGAACCATGGGAAAAGTAGTGCAATCGCCACAACACATAGACTTAACTGAACAACAGTTTGAGCGAATTGAAACGCTCATCAAGCAATATATTCCGAATACGCCAGTTTGGTTTTATGGATCACGGGTTGCGCACACAGCGAGACCAAACTCGGACTTAGATATGGTCGTGTTTGCTAAGCCTAACCAGCGCGCGGATGTTTCAGAGCTTAAAGAAGCATTTGAAGAAAGTGACCTGCCATTTCGAATCGACTTGTTTATCTGGGATGAGATTCCCGAGTCATTTCACGCGAATATAAAAAAACAACATGTGGTCGTTCAATAGCTTGCGGAGCACGTTGACCCCCGTCATTGTGGCGGGTTTGGTTGCTGTTGCCGCTGGCGGGTTGGGCGTATAGTGTGACTTTGTCGAAAGCGTAAGGAGTGCACTATGTTGTTAACCGCTGAGCTGGCACAAGAGTTGTCCATATTGTCTTTGTTTAACGAAGCCAATGGGCAGGAGGGCATTAAGGTCCATGGGCATACGGCTTCAGAAGGCGATTTAGCCGCCACGGCGCGTTTGTTTCACAAGGGACTAATTTCACAAGAGGACGGTGGCTATCTCACCAGTTTAGGTCGCGATGCGGTTGAGCGTTTGCAGGACTTACTACTGATGTTGAAGGGACATTGATTAAACCCAAGCGTTACCTTAGCGATAACTGAGTTAAGTAAAAAAAGCTCATAAAAAAAGCCTGAACCTTGGTTAATTAACAAGGGTTCAGGCTTTTTTGTAGGTGCCTATTAACGCTCAACCGCTAATGACACACCCATACCGCCACCGATGCACAAGGTGGCTAAACCTTTTTTCGCATCGCGTTTTTGCATTTCGTGAATCAGGGTGACCAACACACGGCAGCCAGAGGCACCGATCGGGTGGCCCAGCGCAATGGCACCGCCGTTGACGTTGACTTTGTCAGCGGCCCATCCCAAACCTTTGCCCACAGACAAAGATTGCACGGCAAAGGCTTCGTTGGCTTCGATTAGGTCTAGGTCGTCTACAGTCCAGCCCGCTTTATCCAAGCAGCGTTGCGTGGCGGTCACAGGGCCTATGCCCATGATCGCGGGGTCAACACCGGCGTTGGCGTAGCTTTTAATGGTCGCCAAGATGGGCAGGCCCAGTTCTTCGGCTTTAGCGCGGCTTGCAACGATGACCGCAGCCGCGCCGTCGTTTAATGAAGATGCGTTAGCGGCGGTGACGCTGCCGTCTTTTTTGAAAGCAGGGCGCATGGCGGCCAGTTTGTCGGCGGTGATGCCAGCGCGTGGACATTCGTCTTTAGCGAACACCAGTGGCTCGCCTTTACGCTGCGGTACGCTGATGGCAATGATTTCGTCGTCGAATTTACCCGCTTCTTGTGCGGCTACGGCTTTTGCTTGTGAAGCGACGGCAAACGCGTCTTGTTCTTCGCGGCTCACGTCGTATTTTTCGGCTAGGTTTTCGGCAGTGATGCCCATGTGGTAATCGTTAAACGCATCCCAAAGACCGTCCACAATCATGGTGTCGACCATGGTCAGTGGGCCCATGCGTTGGCCGGTGCGAGAGTTCGGCATAGCGTGAGGCGCATTGGACATGCTTTCTTGGCCACCGGCCACAATGATGTCGGCGTCGCCCGCGGCAATGGCTTGTGCGGCAAGGTGAACGGCTTTTAAGCCAGAGCCACACACTTTGTTAATGGTCATGGCGGGCGTGGTGTTGGGTAAGCCTGCGTGGATGGCCGCTTGGCGCGCTGGGTTTTGGCCCGCGCCGGCAGTCAGTACTTGACCAAAAATCACTTCGTCTACTTGTTCTGGTTTAATGCCTGCGCGTTCCACCACGGCTTTGATGGTTTGTGCGCCCAGTTCGACCGCTGATAAAGACGACAGGCTACCTTGAAAGGCACCAATGGCGGTACGACCCGCTGCAACGATGACGATATCACCCACGTTCGTTTCCTCGTAATCAGGTTATATGGCCCAGTGTAGACGGCAAAATGCGACGCTGGGAAAAGATGGCGTGCATTTAACCGGATTTTCTACGTTTGGGCAAAGGTGAGCGTGCGCATTCGCACGCATGGATCAGTGTGTTTAGGCCAGTTGGATTTCGGCGAAACTGCGCACGGCTGGATGCGCGCTTTCACTTGGCTGGTCCGCAGGGTCGCGCACCACATGGCAGGTTTGAAAACCCGCTGCACGGGCTGCATCCAATTCGGCTTCGATATCCGACAAAAACAAAAGCTGTTCGGCCGGGATGTCTAAAAACAAATGAATGGCTTGGTACGATTCGGTTTCTTGTTTGTGTCCAATGCTGGTGTCGAAGTGGCCGCTAAACAAAGGCAATAAGTTACCGGCTTCGCTGTATCCGTAAAACAGTTTTTGTGCGTAAACAGACCCAGACGAATAGACGTACAAAGGCAAACCTTGTGCGTGCCATTCGCGTAAGGCGACGGTCGCGTCATCGTACATGTGCGCTTGATAATCGCCTTGTTGATAACCCGTTTGCCAGATCAAACCTTGTAGCGCTTTTAACGGCGTGGCTTTGACGTCTTGGGCAATCCAGTCCAACAATTGTTGAATCAAACCGTCTATATCATCTCGTGCTATACCGGTGTCGTTGGCCACTTGATCGAGTTGTTTGGCGACCTCAGCGTCATCTTGGTGTTGATGTACGAATTCGGGTAAATGCTTAGCCGCATACGGAAACAATACATCCTTTACGAATGTAATGGACGATGTAGTGCCTTCGATGTCGGTGACAATGGCGTGAATATTTTTAAAAGGGTGTAACTCAGCCATGAAGTTAGTTTTCCAGTCGAGAATACTGCAGGGCAATGGCATTGCCGGTGTAGTTTGCCACCCAGCCTTCTGGATTATTGAATAAACGAATGGCGATAAAGTTGGGGTTGGGGCCCATATCAAACCAATGGCGGGTGCCATCAGGTACGCTAATTAAATCCCCTTGGGTGCACAAAACTTCAAAAACTTCGCTGCCGATGTGTAAGGTAAACAGGCCTTGGCCTTTTACGAAAAAACGCACTTCGTCTTCGCTGTGGGTATGTTCATCTAAAAACTTTTTACGCAGTTCGTCTTTTTGCGGGTGGTCCGAAGTCAGGCTGATAACATCGACGGTTTTGTAACCTTCTTCTGTCATAAGGTCGTATATTTCTTGTTTGTACGCCTGCATGATGATGTCAGATTCAGCACCGTCGGGGATGCTCATGGAAGTTTCCCATTGCTCATAACGAATGCCCACTGACTTTAGGCGCGCGGCCATGTCTTTTTTGTCGGTGTAATGCTCTAGGCACTCGCTAGCATTGTCGTCTTTAAAAACTTTTAAATCACTCATTGTGTCACTCAAGCCGGTTTATTTTTTTATAAATAGTCTGAAACCTTGAAGCCGAAGCCCAAGCGTTTTTGGTAATGGTTGTATTCAATTAGGCTTTCGCCAAAGCCTTCAAAATAGTGCACAAACCCTTTTACTCGTGGCGTAATTGGGAAGCTCCATTCAGCGGTAATGGCACCGCGATTATTTTCTTCGCGTAAATTATTGCGCAGGCGTAGCGTTAACGTGCGTGGCCCAAACATTTTTAAATAAATAAATTCGCCATAGCCCATGTAGTCGTCAATGTCTGGGTTGTCGTTATCTGAAGGGTCTTCTGGATCGGCTTTTTGAGTTTCGGGAATACGCCACCATGGTGTTACACCAATGACAGAGTTTCCTGTGATATGAAATGCTCCGACAATAATGCGGTTCCAGCTGCGAGAAAATTCGGTGTATTGACCATTGGATTGATGGCTCAGCGAAACATAGGCGCGGCTAAGATATTTCCACTCAGGGTTAAACACCGCCATGATTTCGGGTTCGTGGTTGGTTTCGCGAAAAGGGCGAGAAATTTTGCTGTTGTACACCTGCCAATAGGATTGATTGGTGTAGGCCACGTATAGGCGATTATCTTTGCGACCCGGTAGATCCATGATTTTGTATTTTATGCTGAGCTGAAACGCAGCTTCTTGATGGGAAAGCCCTGGCCACTCGTCTTCGCCGACAAAATTTTCAAACGGTTCGTTGTAGGGATTTTCCTGATAGCTGAAGGGCATTAAATAATTTGGCTTGTGGGGCAAAATTAAAAACGGCACTTGCGAGGCTTTCTTTTCAATCAGTTCTTTGTAGCGCACGGCATCCATGAGCAGGGTTTCGCTTTCAATTTCGCGATTCGGTGGCTCTGGTACGGGTGTCGCAGCCGCTTCTTCGTAACTCATGACATGTTCAATGGTGGGCAGATCGTCGGCCTGCTTGCTGGATTGCGTGCTGGCCTGCTCGGGCTGCGCAGCATGGGTTAACGGTGCCATGGCAAGCGCGAACAGTAGGGCTGTGAGCTGTAAAGCTGGTAAACCGGTTCGAAATTCAGATGTGATCATGCCGTTACCTTTTTAAGCTATGCGCGTGGTAGTTGCCGCAGCGTGAGTTCGTATTGCATGAGGCACTCAAGGGCTTCGAGGTGGCGGAAGCATTCTTCAATGTCCCTTCCCCAAGTGTAGATGCCATGACCACGAATCAAGTAAGCGTGGATGCTTTGCTTGGCCATTACGGCATCTACTTCCTGTGCAAGCTGCGCAATGTCCTGCGTGTTATCGAACACAGGTACGTCGATGTGGGTGTCGTGGGTGGTGATGCCGTTGAGTGCCTTGAGCAGCTCCCAACCTTCGATACGTAAGTTGTCCGCTTGTGTGATGTGGCTGACCAGTACGGCATTGGGCGAGTGTGTGTGCAGCACTGCGCCAATGGTGCGATCAAATTGATACAACTGGGTATGCAGCAGGGTCTCGGCGCTAGGTTTGCCTTGGGTAACGGCTTGCCCTTGCATGTCCACGACCAGAATATCCTGTGGCGTGAGCTGGCCTTTGTGTTTGCCCGAGCTGGTCAGGGCGCACAATTCGTCATTTAAACGAATGCTGTAGTTGGAGCTTGTCGCAGGGGACCAGCCACGCTCGTAGCAAATTTTGCCGTAGTCACAGAGTTGTTGCGCCTTGCTTTGAAAATCGGCGGCGTCGAAGGGCGCAGTGGAGGCTTGGCTCATGCCTGACCTCCCAATAAGGCTTTGATGCTCTTGTCATAGGGCGCGGTCAGAACCCCTTGTTCACATACAATGGCGTCGATCAAATCGTTGGGGGTCATATCAAAGCTGGGGTTGATGGCTTCACAACCTTCAGGCGCGATTTGTTTGCCCTGAATGGTGGTGACTTCGTGCATGGGGCGCTCTTCAATGGGGATGTCTTTGCCTTGTGCCATGTTTAGGTCGAACGTGGTGCTGGGCGCGACCACCATAAACTTCACACCGTGGTGTTTGGCTAACACCGCTAGGTTGTAGGTGCCAATTTTATTGGCAACATCACCGTTGGCGGTAATGCGGTCGGCACCGACGATGATCCATTTCACGTCACCTTGGCGTAGCAATTGGCCGGCAGCCCCTTCGCAAGACAGTTTGACGGGAATCTCATCGCGCATCAGTTCCCAAGCGGTGAGGCGCGCACCTTGTAACCAAGGGCGGGTTTCGCCTGCGTACACCTGTGTGACCTTGCCTTGGCTGTGGGCACTGCGAATAACGCCCAGTGCGGTACCGTGACCCCCAGTGGCCAGCGAGCCCGTGTTGCAGTGGGTGTAAATGGCGCTGCCGTTTTCGATCAGTGCGGCGCCCAACTCACCCATGGTGTGGTTGGCTTGAATGTCTTCTTGATGAATCTGTTCGGCGCAGTTACGCAGGGCTTGATACTGTTCAGCAATGGCCTTGTCTGCGTTGGCGGCTAATACGGCGCGCATTTTATCCAGTGCCCAAAATAGATTGACGGCGGTGGGGCGGGACTCAGCTAACTGTGTCAACGCGTTATCAAGATCGAACGCGGCAGCACCGGCATCCAGCTGTTGTTTCGCCGCTAATACCACGCCATAAGCGGCGGCAATGCCAATGGCCGGGGCACCGCGCACCACCATTTCGTGGATACCATGGGCAACACCCTGGGCATCGTCGTAGCTTAAATAGGTTTCTTGTGCGGGCAGCAGGCGTTGATCCAACAGGACCAAAGCATCACCAGTGAATTGAACGGCTTGTACGTTGGATACAGCAGCAGACATGGGCAAGCACTCAATGCAGAAAAATGCCGCTGATTATAGCGGCAGGGACGGGATTCGTCTTGCGCAATGGGGCTTGCGGATTACACCTTAAATTCGTTAACGATGGATTTAAGCTGTTCGGCTTGTTCGGAGAGTTTTTTCGTGGCTTTGGCGGTGGCTTCGGCATCTTCCACTGTGCGGTCAGAGACTTCGTTAATGCGCACAATGTTAATACTGACTTCTTCGGCCACAGCGCTTTGTTCTTCTGCCGACGTGGCCACCAGCGTGTTCATTTCGTTAATGGTGTGCACCGAATTCAAAATCGACTGTAATGACTCGCCTGTGGTTTTGGATTGATCCACCGAGTTGTAAGCGCGCTCTTTGGAGCGATCCATTACATCCACTGCCCGCTGTGCACCGCTTAGCAGGCTGCTGATGATTTCCTCAATCTCGTTGGTGGATTGACCTGTGCGGCCCGCAAGGGTCCTTACTTCGTCGGCCACCACAGCAAAACCGCGACCTTGTTCACCGGCCCGTGCGGCTTCGATGGCCGCATTGAGCGCGAGTAGGTTGGTTTGTTCGGCAATGGAGCGAATATCCTGCGACGCCGAAGCGATTTTTTGCACTTCGTCAGACAGGGTTTGAATCACAGCGCGAGCGTCTTCGATTTCTTCGGCCAGTGAGGTAATGGCGCCCATGTTTTCTTTTACCACGCGCTGGCCGTTTTGCGATTCATGGTCGGCTTGGTCGGTGGCCTTGGAGGCTTCACCTGCGTTACGCGAAACCTCTTGTGCGGTTTGGGCCATTTCGGTGACGGCAGTGGCCACTTGTTGGATTTCTTGTTGCTGGTCGACGATGCCGGTGCGGGTGTGCTCGGCAATTTTCAGTACATCCGTGGTGCCCACGGTGACGCCCTTCGCAAGGTTAGCCAGTACTTTCACCATGAGTTGCAAGTGGGTGACAAAGGCATTGAACTTGTTTACCAGTTCGCCGACTTCGTCTTGGGCTTTGGTTTCTAAACGAACCGTGAGGTCGCCTTTGCCCGTGGCCATACCGGCAAGCTCTTTGATGATGCGGTTAATGTTACTGGTAATGATGCGCGCAATGGTCCAGCCAATGAGTACCAATGCTGCCACCACACAAATGCCTAAGACGACGCCCGTCATGAGCGCAGTATGAGCTTCACGTTTGGCTTCTTCTAACCGGGCCGCAAAATCGTCCTGCGACTTAATGCGAAACGCCTTGAGCTGCTCTGAAAATTCGTCGTATTTGCCGTTCATCTGCTTTGCGCTTTCGGCTATTTGTGCAAAGTCGGTATTGCCGTTGATCATACCTTTTGCCAGCGAGCTGGCGGATTGAAAGTACTGACCGACGGTTTGTTTGAGCTGGGTAATTTGGCCTTGATACTGGCGGTCCATGGTGGCAATGCTGTCGAGGTTGGCGTACAGGTTGTCCATGTGCTTTTTGGCCGTATTCAGTAGATCCAACTCACTTTCACTGATGGCCGTTTGCAATGCAGTGCGGGCAGCAAAAAGTTCCAGCCATGAGCGGCCGATTTGGTCGGCAATGGGGAAGTTCACCTGTTGGATTTTGGTCAGGCGCTTTTCGTTTTCCACTGCGCTCAGGTAGTTAAACCCAAGGTAAGTGATAAACCCAAGGGCACCGATAAACGCGATGCTGAGGATTTTATATTTGAGCGAGAGTCGTGCAAAAACGGCCATTCTAGATCCTTTAGACGCGGATGGATCTCCATATCTATTACTAAGGTTTAGACAATGGATAGAGCGGCTTCAAGTTGCGAAGGGAAATTATTCGCAGAAAGTGAATTTTGATTCACTAAAATAATGAGACCAAAACGGCTTAGTAAAAAACAGTTTGAACGAAGGCGGGGGTCCGCAGGTGGTGTTCGAGACAGATGCATTACGCATCTGTCTCGAAAGCGGTTTATAGCTTTTGTTTTTGAGCTCGAAACGCATTGATGAGGCCGCTGGTCGAGGCATCATAGTTATGCACAGCAGACTCTGACAATAAGTCTTCTAATACTTGATTGCCCAGTTGCTTGCCGAGTTCGACACCCCATTGGTCGTAGCTGTTGATGTTCCACAAAATGCCCTGCGCGCAGACCTTGTGTTCGTACAAGGCTATCAATGCGCCGATGGTCTTCGGTGTAGATTTATCAAAAAACAGCGTGTTCGATGGACGGTTGCCGGGGATCACTTTATGGGGGGCAAGAATCAGTGCTTCGGCCTCGGATTTGCCGCTGGCCATCAATTCGGCCATGGCTTCTTCCTTGGTTTTACCTTGCATGAGTGCTTGGCTTTGACTGAAGCAGTTGGATGCCAGCGTCGCATGGAATTCGTCGATGGGATTGTGCGTGCTTAGTGGCAGGATAAAGTCACAAGGTGAGAAGTGCGTGCCTTGGTGTAGCAGTTGGTGATACGCGTGCTGACCGTTGGAACCCACACCTCCCCAAATGATCGGGCCGGTATCGTAGTCGGTTTCTGCGCCGGATAAGTCAACGGACTTACCGTTACTTTCCATGTCCAACTGCTGTAAGTGAGCCGGCAAACCACGCAGATAATGGTCGTAAGGTAACACCGCATGGGAGCGCACACCGTAAAAATTCACATACCAAGTGCCTAACAAGGCCATCAGTATGGGCATGTTCTTTTCGATGGGGGCGGT
>JBFHVZ010000073.1:0-16320 GCA_041589295.1 Pseudomonadales bacterium | reverse complement strand
TAAATACATCAAACAGCTTGTCTGCAACCGCGCGCAAAAAGCTTTGGGCATTGTCAAAACGTTCAACTTCATATCCGAAATCCCGCAACCAGCCTGTTACGTTTTCTGCCTGCTGTTGATCGTCTTCCAAATAGGCCACTAACATACATCACTCCGTGGGCAAAACGGCTGCGGTACAATGCTTTGCACCTTTTGTTTTCCTAAATGGAATAACGAGGCCGCTTTTTCGTTAAATTACTGCACACAAACACGAACTTGTATGAGCTGATAAGTCCGTGCTCGTGCTCGTTTCTACCAGTTATTAATTGGCAGCACACCCTGTTTTATCTACTAAAACAGTTTGTGTACTCGCCTTACATTTGTCTTCATCGTCTAACACGCCGTCATGGTCTTCGTCGCCGACCACGGGTTTAATAACGATGGTGCGTTCGCGTATTGCAGCCGTTGGCGGCAATGCTTGAATCAATGCAATGGCATCATCTTCTGATATCAAGGCATCCAGTTTTATATCTGCACCACTTAAAAGTGGTTCAGCGTTACTCTGGGCGTTGGCCTGTGCAGATTGCTCTACCAGCCAATCATCCCAAGTTGGTGCTGTTGGACGTTGGGTTCGGTTACTCAGACCAAAACGTTTATTCAATGAAATACTGATGACCTGAGCGTCACTCCCATACAACTCAAACTCGGTTCTTAAGCCAAACTGCCAAGGTGTTTTCCACTGCAGACCAACGCCGAGCAGGGGCTGCAACACACTGGTTTTTTCGTAGCGCACACCGCTTCCGGTATTGGTTAAGCTGTTTGCGCCTATTTTGCCGAACAACGCTATGCCTTGCTGACGACTTTGACCGCCGCTGAGCCAATGTCGTGCTAACACACTGGTGCCTTTCGCGGTGTAAGCCAACGCGCCTTGCTGTTTAAATTCTGTTTCGCCTAAATCACTGTAATAGGCTTCTATGCCGTAGCGACTACTCCAGTCCCATCCCAAGTACAGCTTTAACGCTTGGTCAGAATTGGAAGATGTTTCATATTCAGTACCACTGGTATCCGTATTAAGTTGACTCTGACCCGCACCCATCCCAGCGTAAACATCCATATTTTTATACCAAGCATCTGCTTGAACAGATCGTCCACCCACCAGCAACAAGATGAAAAGTGGCATCCACCAATGCAGCGCGCCTATGCCGCTTTTTCCCGTCTTAAGTTTGCCTTGCTCTTGGGTGCCTTTACCCTTATCGGATTCATCGGTTGGCTTTTCGTTTTCCAATTTTTCTTGGCAAGCAAGATTACTATTGTCAGGGTTACAAGGGTCGGCAGTATCTGGGTCTTGCGAATCTGGCACACCATCGTTATCAATATCAGGAATAAATTCTAAAACCGAAACGGTAAAACTGGCTTGTTGCTCGCCACTGGCTTGAGTCGAGCGCGCTACCACGGTTAATTCATATTGAGGGGTAGTTAGATAGCTCAATACATTAGTGCGATTTAAGCGAATTACACCTGTTGTTTCATCAATGGAAAACAAACCTTCGTAATCTGTCATGAGTTGGTATGAGACCAAGTCACCGTCTAAATCGACCGCATTAGCCGTTACACCCACCAGCGAGCCTGCTACGGCGTTTTCAATAATTTGATTCGGTTGTGTGTCTGCATCGGTGATAGCACCCAGCGCTTCATCGTCCACATTATTTATGGTCACAGTGATTAACGCGTCTGCTTGCTTACCGTTGGCTTGTGCTTGCACACGTAGTTGAAATTCGTGAAGCCCCAGCTCGTAATCCGGCGCATGGATAAAATTCAATTCGCCGGTGCTGGTATTAATTGAGAATTGATCCGCATCCAAACCAGCGATGATTGCGTAACTCATTACATCACCGTCTTCGTCTAAGTCGGTGTGATGTAGGTTAACAACAAAACGCGTGTTTTCTGCCAGCGTAATAAACATATCAGCCAATACCGGCGGATAAGAATCTGCATCGAGATCATTTTCGAGGTTGTCGCCGTCAACGTCGTTGTCTTCGTGGTTCAGTAATCCATCACCGTCTAAATCACATAGGTTGTGACTGGCATACGGAAAGCAAGGATCCAAATCTGCGGTGTCGAGAAAGTTCAATACGCCGTCACCATCACTGTCCGCCCATGGGCCTTCTTCCGCACTGGGTTTACCGTCATTATCGTCGTCTAGGTCGAGAAAATTTGGCAGTGCATCACCGTCGGTATTGGGTGGAATACCATCACCAACAAGGTAGGTTAACAGCTGATGTTCATGACGCGTCGATATACCATCACCATCGTCATCTGCATCCAATCTATTTTCGATACCGTCGCCATCTGCATCACCTATGGCTTCCCAAATATCCAATAACGAGTCGCCATCCTGATCCACATACAATTCTCGAGCAGGCGCTTGATGCTGGTTATGAACAAAGAAAACTTGCTGTAAATCTTGCACTCGATTTGGCCAAACATTGTTCGTAGTTGCCGTCACGTCATAAACAATCGCCACCGCGCTAAAGTATCCCGAAGAGTGGGCAGCGCTATACTCAAGCGACAAATCTAGCGTGGCAGTTTGACCAACCGTGCGACCGTACAAATGATTGGACGAATTCGCGACCGCTAACACATGCCCTTGTGCATCCAGTACACTCAGCTCCAGCCAGTAGTCACCCGCTTGCAACGCTTCCACCGCTAGCTGCCATTGCGTCGTCACGGTATCCCCAGCCAGACTTGCTTGCTGCAAGACAGGAGCAGCTGTCATACGTGCGCCGCTTTGCAAACCGCCATCAAATACTAACTGCCCCCAGTCCACCGCCACACACCACAAGGACTGAGCTGGGTTTTGTTGCTGACCGCGCACATCAATATCAATGGCCATTAAGTTCTGGCTATGAACTTGCTCAGCAGCCAATGGAAATACGCTGGAAGACCAACGCTGGTATTCGCCGCTGAGATAACCCAACGTCTGATTGTTAAAGATCACGTTATCCTGTTCTGGAAACGGGTAGCCCTGTGTGGGCTGCGCATTTTCGTCTACGTCATAAGCACGCACCACAAGCTGCGCACGACTGTACGAAGATGAAATTCTGGGAAGTATGATTTCGGTTTTACCGTCGAGGAAGGTTTTGCAGTCGTCCAGATCACGATCGGCCGCCGTACTGATAACAGTGTTAGTACTAGCGTCGAAGCGGCTGTCTTCACCTGCATTGTCTTCATCAACAATGGAGACGAAACCAGCGCGTACCGCACTGCCAATTAGCAGTAGGGTTAGTGCAATGGCCACCATCAAGAATTGACGTACAGCTGTGGTCACTCCGGTTTCCTTCTATAAAAAACCTGTCGAACACGCCACCGCCTTTGAAACTTGGCTAAATGGAACTTGGCTAAGTCGCTGGCTACTTCGTCTAGGCTCACAAAAATCAAGTGAGCTTACCCAGTCTTCTTTTGGGCATGGATAGTACCAGCGACCTTATCTCAAACGACAAACGATTTACATTTGACGGCAAAGATTTACATTTGGCCTCTAGAAAAGGGCGCGGCGTCGTGTTTTTTGGTTATTGTATGTGCAAAAAACAAACAACCACCTTCACGTCAATGTGTTTGGGCGGTTTTGCTAACGCTCAGAATTGTGGTGTAAATGCTTACTAATTGGAAGACTCATACCTTTGTATGGGTTCAATGAAGCCGACTTTTTTGTAACAGCCACCAAGAATGGCCAAATTGCTGACAAATTCAGCAGGAAAAATCGCGCAGGCGAAGGCTCATTTGTTCAATAAACAAACAGGGCACATGGGCGACTATTGGGTAGGTTTAGCCCCCCCAAATAGCCCTAAGCCAGATATGTACCCTGAAAGCTAATCAAGCGGATGGCAATTCCAAATACTGCGCCACCTGTTCCGCTTGGGGGGTCTCAAGATAGGGTACCTGTCCCAACAGTGGTGCATTGATTAACGTTTGCAATGTCATTAGGTTTTCGTCATAGCAGCTCATGTCTGGGTCCACGCGGTTGGCAATCCAACCAGCTAATTTCAAACCGTCACGCTCAATGGCCTCAACCGTTAACATGGCATGGTTAATACAGCCTAGTTTCATACCCACAACGAGAATGACCGGCAGCTTTAACGACTGTGGCACCGCCGATAAATATTCCCGTGGATTCAACGGCACACGCCAACCGCCAGCGCCTTCGATACACACAAAGTCGGCACGGTTCATCATCAGCGTCCCGCGTAACTGGCCCACCAAACGGTCAGCACTCAGCGCCTGATTTTTTTGCAGCGCTGCCACGTGGGGTGCAATGGCAGGTTCAAATGCCATGGGGTTTACTTCTTCATAGGGCAGTTCAACCGTGGACTGAGCCATCAGCGCCAGTGCATCCGCATTACGTAAACCTTGCTCAGTTTGTTCACAGCCAGAGGCAATGGGTTTAAGGCCATAAGTGCTCATACCTTTTGCCTTGGCTGCGGCCAATAGACCTGCGGTGCACAAGGTTTTACCTGCGTCGGTATCGGTTCCGGTAATAAAGAATTTTTGACTCATGATTGCGACCGTGATTATGGCGACCGTGATAGATGGTAACCGTGATTGATAGTGACAAATTAAATGCTGTTAAAGAGGTTTACGCAGCGCAGAAAAAGCCACCTGATAACGAGCAGGCAAACCCTGCACCTCGCGGCAAGCTTCCATGGCCTGTGCAAAGCGTTTTAAATCGGCCCTAGGAGTGAGCGTTTTGGAACGCCCCTGCGTCATATTATGCGCCCCCACGCGTTTCAACGAATCGGTTAATGCGCGTAGCGTTTGGTAAAACTGAATGCGCGGCTCACACACAAATGACACAACGTCAAAATCGCTTTGCTTATTTTTTTGGGCGAGCTGCTGCGCCAATGGAAATTCATTAACGTGTTGGTAATCATCCACACTGGCCCACGCCTGCTTTAATTCTTGCAGCGTGCCGTCGGCCAAATTAGTAAAAATAAACCAGCCACCGGGTTTTAAAACTCGTTGTACTTCGCTCAGAACGTTGGCGATATCATCGCACCATTGCACCGCCAAATTCGAAAACACCAAATCGAATTTATTCGCCTCAAATGGCAAGTCTTCGGCGTCGGCCAAAACATAATCAAAAGCAGGGAAGTGTTGCTGCGCGTGATCTAACATGCCTTGAGATAAATCCGCGCCGACAATTTTCGCTTGCGGATAGCGGTCCGCCAACTTGGGTAAGCAGTAACCCGTACCGCAACCTAAATCCAGCACAGAGCCTAGCGGTTGTTGCGGGCACATCGCTAACAGTTCGTCGGCTAACCGATATTGAATACGTGCAAATTCGTCGTACTGCGTGGCGGCATCGCCAAAACTTTTTGCCACCGCTCGCTTCTCAAAGCTTTGGCTCATGACATTAAACCGCTGGCCGCCCCGCCGTGAATGAACGCCAAAATACCATTGGCCACAGACTGTGGCTGACTCACCAAACTGGCGTGAGAACCATTAGGCACAAAACTCACCAAATGCTTCGGGTTTAAATCGTTGTATAGCGGGCTTACGCCGTGAGGCACAATAGCATCGTCTGTAGCAAGCACATGCAAACAAGGCTGAGGTAACGTTTTTAAAATGGCGCGATTATCAATATTGGCCAACAAGGTTAACGAGGCTTTCAATACCTCGGCATTGGGTGCAGGCGCCTGAGTATTTTTTTGTAACCACTTTAAGGTCTGCAACATATTTTGTTGTTCACCCACAACGGTTAATGCCGCAAAGCGACGCAGTGTGGTTCGCACATCATCCACGCTTTCTAAAAGACCGTTGTACAAAGGCGCAGGTACACCTTGCTTCCATTTTTTATCGGCCAAAAATAACGCATTGCTGCATAAGGTAATGACTTGCTGGATTTGATCGGACTGCTTGAGCGCCGACTGCGCAGCGGCTTGTACGGCCAACATGCCACCTAAGGACCAGCCTAACCAAATGGCTTTTGCTGGCGCGGCGGCTAATAATTTTTCCACTAAAACGGGCAGATCGTAATCGCCTGCTTGATACGGACTTTGTCCGTAGCCAGGCAGGTCCACAGCCACCACATGAAAATATTCTTTTAAGGTTTCGGCCAAAGGTGCAAATACCTGACTGTTGCTAGCCCAGCCGTGCACACAAAACAGTACTGGCAATTGCTGGCTGTTTTGCGCGTCATTAAACGTGTGTACTGCAAGTGTCATCTCACGTCCTTTTTTTAAATCGTTGGGCTGGCTGTCAGCGTGGCTTGTTGTGCTTGCACTAGTGCGTCGAGCAATTGCGTAACCTGCGCTGGCGTGTGCGCCGCTGACAAGGTAACGCGCAAGCGTGCTGTGCCTTGTGGCACGGTAGGCGGACGAATGGCGGTAACCATAATGCCTTGTTGTTTTAACGACTCGCTCATTGCCAAAGCCGTGTGGGCTTCGCCCACTAACACCGGCTGTATGGCCGTGTCGGAATGCATTAAATCCAAACCTAACTGCTGGGCACCGCGCCTAAACTGTTTAATCAAATCGTTTAAATGGGTACGTTTATCCTGCGCGCCTTGAATGATCTGAATGCTTTTAATGGTGGCGGCCGCAATGGCTGCGGGCATGGCCGTGGTGTAAATATATGGGCGCGCAAAATTGGTGAGGTATTCGATTAATTCTTTACTGCCAGCAACAAACGCCCCTGCGGTGCCAACACCTTTACCCAACGTACCCATTAACACGGGAGTATCCTGCTGCGATAAATTTAATTCTTCACAAATACCCGCACCGGTTTCACCTAAAACCGCGATGCCATGGGCGTCGTCCACCATGGTCCACGCATCATATTGATCGGCGAGTTTTGAAATCTCAGCCAAGGGTGCTTTGTCACCGTCCATACTGAACACGCCATCGGTGACAATCAGTTTGCGTCTGGCTTCGCTGCGCGCCAATCGAGTTTCCAGATTAGCTACGTCATTGTGTAAATAGCGCTGAAAACGCGCACCGCTTAACAAGCCTGCATCAAGTAGCGAAGCGTGATTCCATTTGTCTTCAAATACCGCGTCTTCTTTATTTAGAAGAGCGTTCACGGCACCCATGTTCGCCATATAACCGGTGCTAAACAGCAACGCGCTTTCACGCCCTGTCCACTGCGCGATTAATTCTTCCAATTCTTGATGATAACGACTATGGCCGTTCACCAAATGCGCGGCACCACTGCCCACACCAAACTCATCCGCCGCCTGTTTAAAAGCCACGACAACCTCTGGATGGTTCGCCATGCCCAAGTAATCGTTACTGCAAAACGTTAAATACTCACGTCCAGCGAAAGACATGAGCGGGCCTTGCGGCGACAGCGCAATCTGATTTTGACGAAACAGGTTTTGCTGTTTGCGCTGATTGAGATCGGAAGAAAGATCGAAGGGCATTTGACGCTCGAAGCTAATCGCTTGAAGCCGGAAGCTAAGCGGTAGGACTTCCGCTGCATGCTTCCAGCCTCAAGCTTCAAGCAATATTAGATGCTTGCATCATAAAACGGTTGGGTTTTGTCCGTTTTCTGCAGTTGTTTTTCCAACACTTCTTCTTGGCCGTGGTCGTCGTGATCGACGATGGCTTGTTCAGGTTTAATGCCTAAACGAGCAAACAGTTGCATGTCTTTGTGAGCTTCTGGGTTTGGCGTGGTCAGCAAGCATTCGCCGTAGAAAATGGAGTTAGCACCCGCCATAAAACACATGGCTTGCATTTCGTCGGACATTTCTTCGCGGCCCGCTGACAAACGGACATGGGAAGCTGGCATTAAAATACGCGCAACGGCGATCACCCGTACGAATTCAAGTGGGTCTAGATTGTCCACATCTTCTAACGGTGTGCCTTTTACTTTAACCAGCATGTTAATGGGCACGGACTCTGGGTGCTGTGGCAGGTTAGCCAGTTGCGCTAACAAACCAATGCGGTCGGTTTTGCGCTCGCCCATGCCGATGATGCCACCGGAACAAATTTTCATGCCGCTGTCGCGCACGTGTTGCAGGGTGTCTAAACGGTCTTCATAGGTGCGCGTGGTGATGATTTTGTCGTAAAACTCTGGGCCTGTGTCTAGGTTGTGGTTGTAGTAATCCAATCCGGCATCGGCCAATTCGCCCGCTTGTTCTTCGGTTAACATGCCCAGCGTCATGCAGGTTTCTAGACCCATGGCTTTAACGCCTTTAACCATTTCCAACACGTAAGGCATGTCGCGCTTGTTAGGGTTCTTCCACGCTGCGCCCATGCAAAAACGTGACGAGCCTTTGGCTTTGGCTTCGGCGGCTTTTTTCAAAACCGCTTCGACTTCCATTAAGCGTTGTTTTTCAAGGCCGGTATTGTAGTGGGCCGACTGCGGGCAGTATTTGCAGTCTTCTGGGCAGGAACCGGTTTTGATGCTGAGCAGAGTGCTGACTTGCACTTCGTTAGGATTGAAATGAGCGCGGTGAACGGTTTGCGCTTTGAACAGCAGGTCGTTAAACGGCAGGTCAAACAAGGCTTGAACTTCTTGTTGTGTCCAGTCGTGACGGATGGCTTGTTCTTGCATGGCGCTCATTCTCAATTCCCCTCTCATTTTTTTAACAGCGCATATTCTCGAAAATCACTCAACAAACTGGATATTGATATGCGTTCGACGGGCGTCGGGCGCATGGAAGCGCCCGTCGAACCTACAGGGACGTATTCACGGTGTCCCGGCGAAGCAATCAAGGTCCAGTTCATTCTCAACTGTGGATAAATAACCCTTATTAGCCGAATATGTCGCTGATTTTCTTAGTTAGCGTACGGATGCGCCTATGTTAGCCAGATTCATAGAGTCGTCAACCTCAAAAATAAAGCAGGTTTACAACTGGCTATTCATAAGCCAATGCCATATATGCGGCCAAGCCTGTGCAGCCGCACTTTGCTCTGCCTGCGCTATCGATTTGCCCAAGGTGAGCCGCGTCTGCCCAAACTGCGCCGAATTCCAGCCTCTCAACCAAGTATGCGGCCAGTGCTTACGCCAACCCCCTGCCTTTAGTCGCGTTATTGCACCTTTTTATTACCAGCACCCAGTGCGTCGCCACCTGCGAAATTGGAAGCTAAAGCAAGGGCGACAACCCGTATGGCTGTTCGCCGCCCTTGCCGAGCAGTTGGGTGACTACGAGTTCGACGCCATTGTGCCGATTCCCTGCCACTGGCGGCGCAAACTACGCCGTGGCCACGACCACACCAAAGTCTTGGCTCGGTTTATTGCCCAATTTACAGCCCAAGCCAGTGCCTATCAGGCAAGGCTCCAGTCTCCGCCTCTGTCGGCATCTACATCTAAACCAAGGCCGAAACCCGTCATTTGTGCCTTGCAACGAGCCCGTTACACCCACACCCAGCGTGGCCTAGACAGGTCCGCCCGCCTTAAAAACGTACGTGATAGCTTCACGCTCATTCACCCTGTGCAGGGCCTGCGCGTGCTATTGATAGATGATGTCATCACCACCGGCAGCACGGCCCACGCCGCCGCCACCGCGCTCAAACAACATGGGGCGCACAGCGTGGTACTGGGCTGTCTGGCGAAAACCCCTAAGCGCATCCGTTAACACGGGCATCATCGCGCAGCCTTCTACCCGGCTGAGAATCTCGCTACACTGCGCCGTCCAATATTCAGGGCTTTGCCATGACCCACGCCTACGACCAACTCACCCCAGACACAGTCTTGAACGCCATTGATGACGTCATGGCAGCGTCGGGACAAATGACCAGCGGCCATTTGCTCGCGCTAAACAGTTATGAGAATCGGGTTTATCAGGTCGGCATGGAAGACAGCGCGCCGTTGGTGGCTAAGTTCTATCGCCCCGACCGCTGGAGCGATCAGGCCATCTATCAAGAACACGACTTCTGCTTAGCCGCAAAAGAAGACGAATTGCCCGTCATTGCACCAATCCAACTCGACGGTGAAACCCTGTTTCATTATCAAGGGTTTCGGTTTGCACTTTATCCTCGTCAGGGTGGCCAAAGCGAACTCATAGAACGCAGTGAAGATTTTGAACAAATGGGGCGTTTGCTGGCGCGCCTGCATCAAACCGCCAACGCCTGCGAGGCGCACCTACGCCCAGAGATGACGCCGGCGACGTTTGCCGTCGCGAACCGTACATTCTTACTGGAGAACCATTGGATTCCCGACAGTTTGATACCCGCTTACGAAAGCGTCAGTCGAGATGTCATCGAACAAGTCGAACACGTATGGCGCACACACCAACCAAGCTTAAAACTGGTGCATGGCGACCTACACAGTGGCAACCTAATTTGGTTTCAGCAACAACCCATTATGCTCGACTTAGACGACTGCGCGCGCGCGCCGCGCATTCAAGATATTTGGATGATGCTGCACGGCGAACGCGACCAAATGCAAAGTCAGCTTGCAGATGTCGCCAAGGGGTACGAAATGTTTCTGCCCTTCCCCAGCCACGAGCTTCCGCTCATCGAAGCCTTACGCACCATGCGCTTAATTAACTACAGTGCTTGGTTGGCCAAACGCTGGGAAGACCCCGCGTTTCCCATGGCGTTTCCTTGGTTTAACACCGAACGTTATTGGTCCGAGCAAATCCTAACCCTGCGCGAACAAATGTCGGCACTGCAAGAACCTAGCTTGGTGCTTTATTAGCGTCCAACCGGCACGCCAACCACAAGCCCGCCGTAGGCAAGCGTAAATCTTCGTAAATTGAGAAGCGGTTTTTTGCTGGCCAAGATTGATCGCGCTACACTGCGCGCCATTCGTTTCATGCTCGAACAACTTTAACAAAAACATTAAGCAAGGAGCCTCCATGCTACGCAAAATTGCATCCGCCTTAGCATTGACCTCACTGGTTGCTTCCGTCAACGCCAGTGCAGAAGAACCCATGACCCTACAAAACCTGTATGCCGGTGCGGGCTTTAGCCACAACCGTGTGGACTTAGAATCATTCAACGGCGACGTAGAAACCGCTTCGGGCTGGCAATTTTTTGGTGGTGTAAAAGCCGGTCAACGCAACGGCTTCGACCTGGCAGTTGAACTGGGCTACATGAGCACCAGCGACTTCGTAAGCGGTGTAGACTCCGACGCTAAAGGCGTGTGGGTTGCCGGCGTGGCGAAAAAACAACTGGCCGAAGTGGACCCACGTTTATCTGCCATCACCCGACTAGGTGTGGACCTTGGTGACGACGACGGCCTCTTCATGGGTTTTGGTGCCGAAATTAAAATCCACCCAAAAGTCTTCATTCGCGGTGAATACCTGAACAAAGACCTCATTCAGTCCTACCAACTGAACGCAGGTTACGAGTTTTAAGCTCAAAGGCTAACAGCCTGACGTTGCCGCCGTCGCTTATGCTTATTGAAAGCGGTTAGCGATTGCGGCAGCGCATCCATATCTTTACGTCTCCCGTCTCATAGCTCCCGTGCTACAATTACCCCTTTCACCTGCCGCCCAGCCGTATTTAAGAAGCGTACCTATCCATGAGCCTATCGTTACCAAGCCAGTTGCTGCTACAACAAGACCTCGAAGCCAACACCCTGCTCATTAACCCACCCCTAGATGACCTCGCCTTCGGCGTAGACCCATCATGGACCGTATTAAACTTTAGCTATGCAGGTGGCCAACGTTTCGAACAACGTGGCTGTGCACAAGCCGACTTCACCACACCACCGGCCAACTGCTTTGAAAACATCATCGTTTATTTACCAAAAGCCAAAGCCCGCTTGCAGTACATCATTGACTACGCCAGCCACGCCCTAACAGAAAACGGCGAAATTTGGTTTGTGGGTGAAAACAAAGGCGGCATCAAATCGCTGCCAAAACAACTTAAAGACACCTTCGAAACCGTAAGCAAAATGGCTACCGGCAAACACAGCGCCATTGTTTCTGCACAAGGGTTATTGGCCGCCAAACCAGACTTTAAATTTGAAAACTATTTTAAAACGCAAGACAACGAACTGGATTTAAACATCAGCGCACTGCCAGGTGTTTTCAGCCAGGACAAATTAGACAAGGGCACAGCACTATTACTGAAGTACCTGCCACGCAAATTAAAAGGCCGTATTTTAGATTTTGGTTGCGGCGCTGGCGTCATCGGCAGCTACATTGCAAAAAACTTTGAATACGAAGAAATCGAAATGATCGACGACGACGTATTCGCTGTACTAAGCGCGCAAAAAAATATCGAAGACAACAAACTACCACTCATCGAAGCCTACCTTTCTAACGGATTAGGCGACGTAGAAGAACGCTATAACTGGATCGTCTCTAACCCACCGTTCCACCAAGGGCTAAAAACCGAATACTCCGTCACCGAACGATTTTTAGTTGAAGCCAAAGAACACCTAAAACTCAGCGGCAAACTATTAATTGTGGCGAACGAGTTTTTATCGTACGAAGTCATCTTGCGCGAGCACTTTAAAAGCGTAAACGAAATCGTACGCGCCAACGGTTTTAAAGTGATTCAGTGTGAAGGAATAATGCGGAAGTAGTTTTTTTGCTGGAAGCTCGTCACGAAGTGATGGATGCCCGTCACGAAGTGATGGAAGCTGGAAGCTGGAAGCTGGAAGCTGGAAGCTAATCATTGTTGGGGCGAGATTTTCTGCGGTCAATTGTGACTTGTAGGTGGCTCGGACTGAAAGACTCGGACTGAAAGGCTCGCCCCGAGCCGATTGAAACTCGAATCGCGCCGAGGGCGGCGCTCCTACAATTGCTTACGATGAGCTTAACCCCCATTCAAAAACACAAATTGTCTAAACCTTTGGACAAGGTCTAACTTTTGTATTTACAGCAATTTGGAGCCGCTACCATGGACACTCGCATTCAACTCAGAAGAGATAAAGAACAACCCCAAAATCTCTCATATGATAACTGGCTAGAGAAACAAATCACTCAAGCATTTGATCGTATGGATAGTGGAGAGGCGGTGCTTACACAACATTGCGCAGCCCAAAAGCACCTGTCTAATTTTAAAACCAAGATTCGATCCAAGAGCTGAAATTGCTTAATTATCGCCTGATGGCGTCGCAAGCTCCTTATCAGGCCTACAAGCTAAATCCAAGTCCACAGTTTTTACATCGCTTAAACCTACCATCTCGATTTCTATCTCCTGAGAAAACCAATTCTCCGCAGCGTTTGCATCGAATGCGTTTAACCTTTTGAAACAAGCCCACAAGAAAACAAACCTGAAAAAATGCAAGCAAATAAATCTTTACCCAATCAAACTCATTTGGCATAAAAACTTCCATTGCAATAGTGCAAAGAAACATTATTGCCAAAGCCAGAGTCAATTCTGCCAAAACAGCAAGCTTGAGATTCATTAACAGCCCCGAAAGAGTCTTCCGCTACTCATCATCAAACTCACGGCCTTCATAAAACCCCGGTGCGAGATTTTCAAAGCGTGTGTATTTACCAATAAAGGCTAAGCGGTCGGTGCCGATTTCACCGTTACGGTGTTTACCGATGATGATTTCGCCAATGCCTTTATCGGGGGAGTCTTCGTTGTACACTTCGTCACGATAGATGAAGGCGATGATGTCAGCATCCTGCTCGATGGCGCCCGATTCACGAAGGTCGGACATAACCGGGCGTTTGTTGGGGCGTTGTTCTAAGGAGCGGTTCAACTGGGAAAGTGCAATCACTGGGCAGCCAAATTCTTTAGCGATGGCTTTAAGTGAGCGCGAGATTTCAGAAATCTCTTGAGTACGGCCTTCGCTTTTTCCAGCGACTTGCATGAGCTGAAGGTAATCGACCATGACCAAGGCGAGGTCGTTATTTTCGCGATAGACACGACGACAACGGGCGCGCATTTCTTGTGGCGTTAGCGCGGGTGTGTCGTCAATATAAAGGGGTTTGTCTTTTAGCATGTTGAACGCTGAGGTGAGTTTTGGCCAATCCTCTTCGTCCAATTTACCGGAGCGTAATTTGCCGGAGGGAATGCGCCCTACCGAGGAATACATACGCATCAAGATGGCTTCTTTCGGCATTTCCATACTGAACACCAATACCGGACGGTTGGTGGCCAGCAATGCGTTTTCGCACAAGTTCATGGCGAAGGTGGTTTTACCCATGGATGGACGACCGGCCACAATCACTAAGTCTGCGGTTTGGAAACCGTTGGTTCGCTTGTCTAGGTCGGTAAAGCCTGTGGTCAAACCGGTTAAGCCATCTGGCATGTTGAATAGCTCTTCGATTTTTTCGAGCGTACGCGACATGATGGGGTTAACGTGTTCTGGGCCGGAATCTTTTTTACCGCCGCCTTCGCCTACTTCGGCAATGCGTTTTTCGGCATCACTGATGATGGATTGCGGGTCTTCGCCTTTGGGGTTAAACGCTTTGTCGGCGATGTCGGTGGCGGCTTCGGCCAAACGGCGCAGCAAGGCTTTTTCTTTTACGATGTCGGCATACGCTGTGATGTTCGCCGCCGATGGTGTACTTTCGACCAGTTCAGTTAGGTAGGCTAAGCCACCGCAGTTTTCCAGCTCTTCTTGGTCGGCCAGTTCGTCAGACAGGGTCAAAAGGTCGAAGGGTTTTTCTTCGTCGGCCAGCTTGTGAATTACGCTGAAAATCAGTCTGTGCTGGTGGCGATAAAAATCCTGCGCCTGTAGGCGTTCTGCCACGTCCTCGAAGGCGCGATTGTCCAGCATTAAGCCGCCTAGTACAGATTGCTCGGCTTCTTTGGAATTGGGCGGGATCTTTAGTTGTTCGACCTGTTGATCTTCCATTGGGGATAACATCTACAACATCAAATGGACGGGCAATAGTGCCTTGTTTAGCAAGTGTTTGGAAGAGCTGCGCTTGATTGGCCTCTGCCACACATGCCCTTCGCCTTCCTCAAGTCTCACGCATACAACCCTGCTTAACCACCTCGAATCTGCGCTTGCCAGTCAGGCTACGGGCATGTCTGACCAAGGCTTAATACAAACAAACAAGACTATTGGCGGCATGCACACCTAGATCGAGTAATTTAGCAATCACAGAAAATAAAAAAGCCCGCCGAAGCGAGCTTTTCTAAACGAGCGAATTTTTTAGTGCGAGCGCGCGTATTTTTGTTCAAGGTCAAGGCAAATGAAAAACCGACGCGCAGCGTACGTTGTTGGTACGTGAGCATCGGAAGTTTTCATTTAACGCCGAGATTGGACAAAAAGGCCGCGCTCGCACAAAAAATTATTCTTCAGGTACAACGTGTACAGTCAAAGAAGTCGTCACGTCTGCGTGTACTTGCAGAGTAATCTCGAACGTACCAACGGTGCGCAGTGGACCGTCTGGTAGGCGGATTTCAGACTTGTTCGCTTCGATGCCAGTAGAGCTGATCAGGTCAGCTAGGTCACGAGTACCGATAGAACCGAACAGTTTGCCTTCGTCGCCAGCTTTAACAGCCAGAGTCAGTTCCAGTTCTTTCAACTGTTCTGCACGCTTCTCAGCGTTAGCCAGTTTCTCAGCTGCTTGCGCTTCAAGTTCAGCACGACGAGCTTCGAAAGACGCTACGTTTGCAGCAGTAGCAGGAACTGCTTTGCCTTGAGGGATCAGGAAGTTACGACCGTAACCAGATTTAACAGTTACTTTGTCGCCCAGACCACCAAGTTTGGCAACTTTTTCTAACAGGATAATATCCATGTTGTTTTCCTCATTACAGGGCTTAAGCACACTCGAGTGTGCTTAATTTCATTAATGTTGAGCCGTGTCATCCAGTCGTTGGCGGAACGCAATGAGCGAGTCCAACATAGCGACCAGAATTAGTAATGCGTACATATAAGGCAAAAAGAACAGCAGGCTGAGGTAAAACGCAAACAGCCACTGTCCACTTAATTGCTTTATTGCAACCACGCCGTGCACCAAGCTAATCCCACTAATAAACAGTGGCACTAACAATACAGGCACGACCCCGACATATTCGGGGTTAGTTCCGCCCACCGTACCGAGTAGTACAACGAATACGCTGTACACCAACGGCATACGGACAGCTCGAAACTCTTCGCCAAACCCGCCTGGGTTATACAACCGTGCCTGCCAGTGGCGTCCCATTAGCAAACCGCCAATGGCAAACAACTGGGTTAAGGCTCCGGCTCCGCCGACCAATAAGGGCAGCAACCAAGGGGTCAGCGCCGTGGACGCTTGGGGGTCTTCTTTTGCTTGAAGGGCGCTATATTCTGCGACGCCTTGCTGTAGCAGGCTGTACCACTCAGGGGCCAGTTGCTCCAATGACAGCACCACTGCTAGACCAATCAGGCTAGAGACCACCAGTGTTTTTGGAAGCGAGACACTTGCGCGCAAGACAGCGGCTAATATCGCAGCACCCAAAATCACGATAAACACGGTGATTTCCTGTTGGGCAGCATACCAAGCTACGCCCG
>JBFHVZ010000072.1:0-16444 GCA_041589295.1 Pseudomonadales bacterium | reverse complement strand
CTCAAGCGAAGACTTGGGATTCTGCTGGCGGACGCTCGGCGATAAGCAGCGTAAGAATCAAAGTTAAACACTTGGAAAAAACTTACTCGCTGCGATTTGCAGCGGACAGAAGCAGATGCCAAGGCTGAGCATTCAAGCAACTCCGTCAGCCTAATCGACAGTATCTCGAACAGGCTTTGAGCTGAACCTGCTTTGAAATACAGCAAGATTCAAAACCGCAGCGAGCATCCACCCCACTAAAATGTTATCCTTCGCGGATAAACACTTGCCCGCCAAACAACGAATCTCACACACGCTATGAAAATCGCCCTCATCGCTGCACTCGCCCAAAACCGTGTCGTTGGCATCAACAATCAACTGCCATGGCACCTGCCTGAAGACTTAAAATACTTTAAGCGCATCACCACAGGCAAAGCCATCATCATGGGCCGCAAAACCTACGAATCCATTGGCCGCCCTCTGCCCAATCGCACCAACATTGTCATTAGTCGCGACGGCCAGTATCAAGCAGAAGGCATTAAAGTGGTCAGCAGTTTAGAGGCAGCCATTGAACTGGCCGAAAGTGTGAGTCTGATTAACGGCGTAGACGAAGTGATGGTGATCGGTGGCGCACAGATTTACGCCATGGCCCTGCCAAAAGCAGACCGTCTATACCTAACCCATGTACACGCCGACGTAGAAGGCGATGCGTATTTTCCCGATGTGGACATGAGTCAATGGCAAGCCGTCGCCAAAGAAGATTACGCTGCCAGCGAAGCCAACCCGTATCCCTACAGCTTTGTGGTTTACGACAAGCGCTAATTAGCTTTGTAGTTTGTAACGAGCGAAACCGTTTAAGCGGGCGAATAAAATACTACGCGGTTACGCCCTGTTCGTTTGGCTTCGTACAACGCCTGATCCGCGCGTTTTAACATGGCGTCGCGGCTCAAATAATCTGCATCAACCGGCACCTGACTGATCACCCCGATACTGATGGTCATGGTGATGGTGCGTGTCTCCCACTCAATACTCAAGGCTTCAACATCGTGCCGAATAGCTTCGGCCACACGCTGAGCACCCGATTGATCTGTGTGTGGCAACACGATTGCGAATTCCTCCCCACCATAGCGCGCAACAATGTCGATATCACGAGCCGCATTCTTTTCCATGACCTTGGTGACTTCTTTCAAGCACTTATCACCGGCCGGATGACCGTACTGATCATTAATGCTTTTGAAATGGTCAATGTCCAACAGCAATAAACTGAGGTGTGCACCCTCACGATGCGCTCGTTTGTATTCTGACTGCCACTGTTCGTCAAAGTAATAACGATTATGCAACCCCGTCAAACCATCCGTAATACTGGCCTGTTTTAAGCGACTATTGGCCTCCGATAGCTCATCCAATGCCTTGTTTAATTCTTCGGTCCGCTGTTTTACTTTTTTCTCAAGCAAATGATTTTGTTCGATGGATTGCTGCAAAAACTGCTTTTGCAGTTCGAAGGTTTTTTCTTTTTCGCGGGAAACCTGAATTGCCATGGCCACAGATTTATTTTTCGCGCTGACCATTTGCTCGCTGATATCCGTCATGCGATCAGCCAAGGCCAAAGAGAAGCATAAGATCTCAACCGCTATGCCTATTTGTATGCCGTACTCGGTTAATATTGACCGCTCAATCATGCCCATTTTGTTTAACGACAAAAGTAAAACACCTAACAAGAACGTATACCAAGCCACGGCAAAGTAACGTGCATAGGGGTGTTTTATAGCGAGCATGCGAGTACTAATAAAAACTAAGAACAGGCTGGTCATTACCGCAAACAATGTCAGCACGAGTACGGAAAAATTATAGGGCAACAATAACGACACCAAGCCCATGGCAAAATACCCAACACCAACGGCGCGGGTTACACGATTCAGGGCTTCATCATTTTTTTCCAAGTCAAAAAAGAGCGATATAAAAAAGCACAAACAGCCAATTGCGATAAAAGCAGACAAGAAGTTAATGGAATCGTGGGCGAGCGGTGTGAATGGCAATAGAAAATGATACGAGACACCTAGCCGGCCTAAATTAAATAAACTGATGAAAAAGATATAACCTGAATAAAACAGATAAATACGTTCTCCTTTTGCCACGTACATAGCAAGATTAAACAACAGCATAATCACGACTAAACCCATGAAAATACCTTGTACGGTAAAGTAGTTCATGGTGCGTTGATTAAAAGCTTCCCATGTCCATAAATTAATTGGGATTTGAATAACCCCCGTACTTTCTACATGAATGAATAAGTGCCGAGTTTCCATGGCAGGCAAATCCAGTGGAAACACAAGATTTGGGTGGGGTACGGTTTTGCGATAAGAACTAATATTGTCGCCCGAGTAGTAGTACTGGGTAACGCGACCTTCAGAATTGAAAACGTATACATCAACGTTATCGAGCAGAGGTGACGCCAATTCAAGCAGCCATTCTGCATTAGAAAAATTGCCGTTCACTAACGAAACTTTAAACCAATAGGGTGCAGTCGTAAGACCAAAATTAATTTGCTCACGCTGGGCGCTTTGCCATTCAATATGACCCTGCTGCTCAGCCTCCCAAATGGACCAATGTTTTAGCTCGTCAGTTTCGTCTTTCACGTAGCGGATGTGTTTGCTGAGGTTGTAATGGCCTTGTCCGGTAAGCAATAACGGCGCGTTTGCTTGATTGAAGGCTTTTGACAAAGCACCATTTGAAAAAACGCCATGGGCGAACAGCAGCAAGCAGACCATGAGCACAGCGCCACGCCAGCACTGTGAAAAAACCTGCTTACTCCATTGCAAGGTCATCATAATGCACCTCGCGATTTCGTCCTGAGCGTTTTGCATGATACAAGGCCTGATCGGCGCGCTGCATCATGGCATCACGACTTAGGTAGTCGGTTTCTTGGGGTATTTGTGAGCTCACGCCAATACTGATGGTCAGACGAATTTCTTGGTCTTCCCACGTTAATTGTAGGCACTCAACATGTTTGCGTATGGCCTCGGCCACTTGCAATGCGCCGTCTTTCTCGGTGGATGGCAAAATAATCGAAAACTCTTCGCCGCCATAGCGTGCCACCACGTCTTGCTCGCGCCCCACATGGGCTAACATGCATTTAGCCACTTCTTGTAAGCACATGTCACCCGCGGCATGACCGTATTGATCATTCACTTTTTTAAAGAAGTCGATATCCAACATCATAATGCTCAGTGACGTTTGATCCCGATGGGCACGCTTGTATTCCCGTTGCAAACATTCATCAAAGTGACGGCGATTGCTTAACCCCGTTAAGGCATCGGTAATACTGATGTTTTTTAGTTTTTCGTTGGCGCTTTCTAATTCTTTTAGGGTTTCTTGCAATTCTTCGGTGCGTGCAACTACTTCGGCCTCAAGATTGGAGCTGTACTGCTTTTGCATTTCTAATTTGTCTTTTTCGGCATCATAAGCCTTAGCTTTTTCGTGATGCAGACGACGAATGAGATTGTAACGATCACTTTGTATTCGAAGTTTTTCCCGTTGTGAGCTGGCCATGCGGTCGGCCAATGCTAACGACAGCAACATAACCTCTAAACTGGCCCCCAGTTGCATGCCATGTTCTGTCAGCATGTTAATGGGCAGCAAACCAATTTTATTACTGGCCAGCATAAAACCGCCCCACAAAAAGAACGTCCAAGCTAAAATAAAATAGCGCGCACTGGGATGCCCTTGTTGATACATGCGAATCGTGGTGTATATGGATATCGCCAACGCAAAGAATGCGGTACTGATGAGCACGGCCACGGAAACATGGTAGGGCAAGATAAAACTAAATAATGCAATCAAGGTGTAGCAATACACCATGCCACGGAACAACGCCCCTAACGTGGGATTGGTTTTCTTAAGGTCAAAAAACTCGGTAACAAATTGCGCTAAAAACGCAATCATAAACGCCAGAGACAAAGGCACCATGTAACTGTTCAGCCAACTGGCATTGGGCCAAATCAGTAAAAAGCCCAAACCGTTCATTGCCAGCAAAAACACGCTTAAGCAAACGATGTAACCCACGTAAAAAATGTACAAGCGCTGGCGCTGTGCCACCCACAACATAAAGTTGTACAAGGCCATGATGAACACCATGCCGAAAAACAAACCTTGCAATACGTAATTTACCAAGGTGTGTAAATTGAATTCACTCCAATGCCACACTCGCAACGGAATTTGTTGCGAGCCCTGGTTTTCCACACGGACAAATAAGGTGTAGACCTCTCCCTGTTTTAACGTCATGGGAAAGATAAAATTGGGGTGCGTAATGGGACGTAAATGCGCTGGGTATTGATCGCCCGTATTAAGGGTACTGATAATTTGGTTTTGGCGATCAACCAAATAGAAATCCACGTGATCTAGAAGCGGGTAGGCCAACTCCAATAACCACTCGGTCACCATGTCGTTTTGATTGCTAATATCCGCCTTGAACCAAAATGTGCCTTCTGAAAACCCTAGATTAACTTCGGGCTTTTCATTTAGCCGCCAATCCAGCTGTGCGTTTTGTGCTATCACTTGGTGAATATCTAACTGCTGATGAGGGTCCGGCAAAATCCACACATACGCTGCCAGAGTGTATTCACCCCGGTAATTTAAGTGTCGTTCGTCCGCCATGGCAGCCTGCCAAGCTGACAGCAGTAACAAAAACGTAAGACAGAAAAAACGGTCCATGAAGGTTCCGGCAGGGCCTTATCTGTATTAAGGCTAGAAGAGCCTGCTACCCTGTCAAAACCCGTCAGACAAACGTTACAAACCTAGGTAAAAGGCATGGGCGTTAGAAACAACCGAAGTAAACGCCCAAGTTATTAGATGTTTTAGCAATGATAAAAAATGAAAAGCGGGTGCTCGATTACGATTTCCCCAGAAGCACCACGTCTGTGATTAAATCGCGCGCAGGGGTTTCTAGCGGGTCATTTTCATACCGTTCGATACCCATAGGCACCCGCTTAACTTTCGCTTTATAAAATCGGCTTGCGCTCATGGCCGTCGCCCACGCATTCCCTAAATACGGATACTCGCCAGTATGGCGAATCACAAAGCTATTACAGGCTGGCAAACGCCCGCGCACCATATCCGCAGGACCTAATGGCAACGAGTGGTCGGCCACCGGCACACAACTGGTGAATTCCGACACCGTGGTTTTCATATCCATACGGTGATAAACGGCAAACGGCGCACCCGCGGCTTGAATACCATGCTCGGCCAAATAGGCATTTAGGCGTTCGTAATGGTTTTGCATGACTGGACCCAGCTCAGGCAAGGCTGCTCGACCGTTAAAACCAATGTAATGGGTATCTGGCCATGGCTGTTGACCCAAAATCTCAACACGGCTGTGCACCGCACCAGTTTCTAATTGGCTTTTTAGCATCAGCAAGCCACGTTGGTAATCCATTCCAATCCAATTTTTAAACATGCCTTTTAAGAAAAACAAAAACCACGGCACTTTGCTGGCCATGGTCCAAGTGACGTTGCATCCGGTTTCATTGGGGCTGACTTCAAATGTCACTTCGGCGCTCGATTTAAACGGCTTTAAAAAATTCAGCGCCATGACCAAACGATTGGACTCAATGGCTTTTAACGTCATACCACCGGCACCCACCATGGTGCCGTTCCAGTCATAGCCACATCCCACATGGCCTTGCTCGCCAGAGTAAGTCAAAGGGCAGTCTGGCTCTTGAATCAACCAAGGCGACCAGCTTGGCCAGTTTTTGAAGTCGGCAAGAAAGCTGAGAATGTCTTGCGCTGGTTGCGCAATATGAATGGTTTTATAGACCTGATAGCTGAGCATATTCGTTCCTTGGTTTTATGAGATTCCTGCCTAATACAATAGTAGCCAGTGCGTGGGTAGCCGTGGTGTCGAATCTAACGCAAAAGCCCAGTCGGGACAAAACTGGGTAAGTTAGGGCATACTTATGCGCTGCTCAATAACAACAAAGAAAACAGGAACTCACCCATGCTCATGGACATACTTGGCATCGTCATTGGGTTTTGCAGCATTATGCTGATATTTAGCCTTTTAGTGACCGCATTGGTGCACGGTACCCAAGCCAGTTTAAATCTTAGGGTGCGCAATTTACGCAATGTCATTAAGTCTTTTATGGATCAGTTTCCGGACATCGACACGCAAGCCGTACTGGAAAAAATTGATCGTCGTATTCCCGATAACTTAAATCCACTGGTGCTACCAAATGGAGGCAAGCTGTTTAATCATCATTTAAAGCTGAGTGTCATTAGTAAGAAAGAACTGATGCAAATCACCGAACAGCTCATGCAAGATTGCAACGAAGCGCGCAATCACATTCAAAAAGAAATCGAACGATCCTTTGATTATTTAGAAGAGCTTATGGCCCAACGCTTTAAGCAATGGATGCATCAGTTGGCCATAGGCATCGCATTCTTGATTGCTTTTGCCTTTCAATTAAACACCTTCGATCTTATATCTAACCTTAATCGCGAAACCGCGTTACGCAATCAAGCACTGGTGTATGCCGAACAAGCGAACACACAGGATGTTGCCTCATTGCAGGCCAACGCCAATATCGAATCTGTATCGGATCAATTGGTCGCGTTTCGTTTTGTCTTATTAGAACAAGGCTGGGACTATTACTTTGGTGCGGCCGTTTCGGATGATGCGACCAAGGAAAATGCCGCTGCGTCTTATACTTGGCTGCAACTACTACAAAATTGGTTGGGCGTGATTTGCTCGGCCATTTTTATTTCCCTAGGTGCGCCGTTTTGGTTTAACAGTTTAAAGAACGTATTGAACCTAAGGGACAAACTGGCGGTGGCCAGCCCAGTACAAGCCGCCAACAATGTTCATTCTTTTCCGCCTGTTGAGAACCGCAAAGACCATGGTTGATTTTATTCCTGCTACTGACAAACCCAAGCCAGAAGATGAAACCATCTTCAGTAAAATCATCGTCCGCGAACTGCCCGCCGACATCGTTTATGAAGACGATCTTTGCTTAGCCTTTAAAGACAAGTTTCCCACGGCTCCCGTGCATATTTTGGTTATTCCCAAAAAGCCTATTCCGCGATTATGTGACTGCACCGGGGAGGATAAAACCCTACTTGGGCATCTAAACCTAGTGGCCCGCCAAGTAGCCGAAGAAGCCGGCGTTGGTGATAAGTTTCGCTTGGTGGTGAACAATGGCGCGCAAGCTGGCCAATCGGTCTTTCACTTGCATTACCATGTCATTGGTGGCCGAGGGTTAGTCTGGCCACCGGGTTAAATACGATAGTATTGGCTCTCAATATTAGGCTTTTTGCGGGTGCGCCCATACCGCAAATTCGTTTCCGCTGGGCTCGGTAAAATGAAACCGACGCCCACCGGGAAATTCAAAAATTGGCTTTACGATTTTGCCACCTGCTTTTTCAATGGCGGTTTGCGTGGCTGCGATATCATCGCTAAAAAACACAATTAATGCGCTGCCCTGTTCAGTACTCGCCTGCAATGGCGCTTGATAAAAACCCCCGTGCAAACCTGTGGTGCCATCAAAGGCACAGTACTCTGGGCCATAATCTTGAAACGTCCAACCAAACACAGCATGAAAAAAACGCTTGGTCGCTTCGAGGTCACGGCTGGGAAATTCCACATAATCAATTTTGTGATGTTGTGTCATAAATACTCCTAATAGGTTAAGCCTTACGCGGTTTGCATGGGCTGAAAGCGAATGCCATCGCGCTCACTTTGTGGCGCGCTACAGGTAAAACCAAAAGCCTCGTAAACCGGAACAGCATTTAACGAAGCACGAACCGTAAACGTCTGATAATCGGTTTGTGTCATAGCCGACTGCCACAAGCGACGTGCAATACCTTGCTGCTGATACTCGGCATCGACAAATAAGTGGTACACATGACTCTGATTGATCGCAAGGTATCCCACCACCTCGCCCGTGGCGCTCATTGCTACTAAATGCAAAAATTCGCCACTGCTTAGCCTTAACTGCAAGGCTTCTTCACTTAGCGTTGCAGAAAACCAAGTGGGCAACTCATCTCGTGGCGAACATAGGTAGCAGTCAGAAAGGGATTGAATCAAACGCTGAATGGCAGGAATATCCTGCTCGCTTGCGCGGCGAATGGTATGATCGCTCATATTCACGTCCTGTTGTAAATACAGCACCAAAGCATGCCCAGCCCGTCCGACAAGTGCAATAGCCATAAAGTACACATAATGGATAGCTTTATGCCCAACAAAACAGCGTCCAAAAAAGCCATTCGCGACCTTATGGGTCTTGGCCCTAAGTCCGAAGCGCAATTAGCCGATGTCGGCATTTTTACCGTGGAACAGTTTTTAGCGGCCGATCCGTTTGATCTGTATGCGCAACTAAAATCCAAACAAGCCAATTCAAGTCTTAACCTTCTGTATGCCATGATTGGTGCACAGGAAAATATACCTTGGCAAACCATTGCCCAAGAACGCAAAACTGAAATTCTGATACGTTTAGACGACATGGGCATTGCACCCTAGGCATTGACCCCTAATAGTCGAATTAACACTCGGTTTTGCTTTGCGCTGGTTGTGCGAATTGTCTCTATAGTTTGTTTCTATCTTTCCCAATAAGTTTTTAGTTTCTCATGATCGAATTAAGCAACATTCAAATTCCACTAAGACAACAGCAAACATTAACCATTGATGCGCTGACGATGCAGACCAACCAAAGCTGGGCCTTTCTCGGCACCAATGGCAGTGGCAAGTCTGCGCTGGCCGCCTTTTTTTCAGGCGAGCTAAACGCGTCGCAGGGTCAAAGGCAAGGTTTACAAACCTGCAAGGTGAATACGGTTTCGTTTGAAGAACAGCAACGCCTGATTGATCGCGAGCGTGTACGTCACGCATCACACTGGCGACCTATTGCCCTGTTTTGACAAACAACTGGTGTGTACCGATGTGGGCGATGAAGTAACAGGAAGTCACTGGGAAGTGTTTGTGAAAGAATAGTGTGAATGAATAAAGTGGCTAAAACGCTTAAGCCGAAGTATCCACTGGGCGAACGAGCTTGCCTTGGCCCAGCTTTTTAATTGCAAGCTCAACCGTACTGGAAATAATCTGCGGATTGTCCATGTTCATTACTTTGTCGAGCAAATCACTGGCTTGTCCCGAATCAATGTGACGAATCAAGGATTTTACTCGCGGCAAGTTAGTGGCGTTCATGGATAGCATGTCATAACCCATGGCCATGAGCAGAATGGCTCCGGCGGGGTTACCCGCCAACTCGCCACACACACTCACTGGGCAGTTTTCAGCTTTGCCTGCTAGTGCAACTTGCTGCAACGCATGTAACACAGCTGGGTGAAACGCATCGTATAACTCGGCCACTCTTGGGTTATTACGGTCCACCGCCAACAAGTATTGGGTTAAGTCATTGCTGCCCACAGACAAGAAGTCCACCATGCTGGCCAACGTGCGTGCTTGATAAACGGCGGCAGGCACTTCAATCATCACCCCGACTTTGGGCATTTCTACTTTTAGCCCTTCATCGACGACTTCTTGATAAGCGCGATAAATTAATCGTTGCGCTTCTTCCACTTCGGACGGGCTGGTAATCATCGGCAGCATGATCTGTAAATTGTTATAGCCCACACTGGCTTTTAACATGGCGCGAATTTGCAGCAAGAATATTTCTGGGTGATCCAGTGTCACGCGAATGCCACGCCAACCTAAAAACGGATTATCTTCTTCGATGGGAAAATACGTCAGCGCTTTATCGCCACCTATGTCCAAGGTGCGCATGGTCACCGGTTGCGGCGCAAACGCTTTTAACTGACGCTGATAAATATCGGTCTGTTCGGATTCACTAGGGAAGCGATCCTTCATCATGAAAGGCACTTCGGTGCGATATAAGCCCACGCCTTCTGCCCCGCGATCCAACGAACGCAATGCATCGGTAATCAATCCTGTGTTCACACATAACGCAATACGTTGGCCGTCTAGGGTTTCAGCGGGTAAATCTTTAATGGCTTCTAGGCCTTTGACCAAGGCTTTTTCTTCTTCGACTATGCCTTGGAATTGTTTGCGCAAACGCTTCGACGGATGGCTATACACACGGCCGCGATAGCCATCAACGACCAGTTCCAAACCTTCCATTTGTTTACAGGGTAAATCCACCGCCCCCATGACAGTGGGAATCCCCAAAGCACGCGCCAAAATCGCCACGTGAGAGTTCGCCGACCCTCGCGCCGATACCAAGCCTGCCAACTTGCCTTCAGGCACTTCGACTAACATGGAGGGCGTTAATTCTTCGCTGACTAAAATTGTGTTGTCGGGAAAGTCCAACTCTTGCACGAGTTCGATGGTTTCTTGCAATTGCGCCAGCACACGGGCGCCCAAGTCTTTGATGTCCGTGGCGCGCTCGGCCAAATACACGTCGTCCATTTGCTCAAAATGGGCAGCGTATTCGAGTATCACGGTACGCAATGCCCCTTGCGCCCATTGCTGTTCGTCGCGAATACGGCGAATGACTTCGTTGCCTAATGCATCGTCATCCAGCATGCGGATGTACACATCAAACAAGGCTTGTTCTTCAGGACGAAGATCCGACAGGGTTTCGCCTACTTGCTGAATTTGAACGCGGGCCCCTTCGATGGCCGCTTGAAAACGTTGTACTTCGCGCTCGACATCCTTTACCTGACGGTCGGGCACGTCATATAAATCTGCCGTGGGCGACAACACCACCACTGTACCGATGGCCACACCGGGAGCACCCGGTGCGCCGGGGATCATCACATCGGACTTTTTCTTAGCATTGTCTTGGTTGTTGCTATCGAATCCTAGAATCTGCCCAGTGGCTTCTGCATGGGCAAGCACCGCCGCCAACTGCGCCTACATGGTGACCATGAAGGCTTCTTCGCCCTCATCGAATTTGCGTTGTTCAGATTGCTGAATGACCAAAACACCGAGAATGCGGCGATGGTGAATGATGGGTACACCTAAGAACGACTTATAGCGTTCTTCCCCTGTGCCGGAAAGATAATGGTATCTAGGGTGGGAGGAGGCATCTTCTAGGTTAATGGGTTCTTCGCGGACGGCGACCCAACCCACTAAACCTTCGCTACTGGATAAACTAACTTGGCCCACAGCATCCTGATTCAGACCTTGGGTGGCCATGAGTACGTAGCGACGGGTATCAGGATTCAGTAAGTAAACAGAGCAGACGTCTGTTTCCATGGCGCGCTGAACGCGATCCACAAGAATGGTCAACGCCTCGCCTAAACTGCTGGCGCCGTTCACCTCTTGTACGATGCGTTTGAGAGTGGTCAGCATAAAAAGTTACGGTCGTATCAGCGCTTCGCCTGTAATGAAAACATACGCGGAGCCAATTCCCGCATGGCTCTGCGGTACACATCCCGCTTAAACGGCACAACTTGCCCCAGCGGGTACCAGTAGCTGACCCAGCGCCAGCCATCGAATTCTGGATTGGCAGTATGATCAAAGCGGATGCGCTCTTCTGAGCTCACCAACTTTAATAAAAACCACTTTTGTTTTTGCCCCACACATACTGGTTTACTGTTGTGGCGTATCATGCGCTTGGGCAATCGGTATCTCAGCCAACCTCGGGTACAACCAAGAATCTCAACGTCATCCGGTTGCAAACCGACTTCTTCGTGCAACTCTCTATAGAGAGCCGCTTCCGGCGACTCCTGAGCCTTTATGCCACCTTGGGGAAACTGCCATGCGTCCTGCCCAATGCGCCGCGCCCACAATACTTGTCCTGTCGGATTCACCAGTATGATGCCTACGTTCGGGCGGTAGCCATCAGCATCTATCACGTGTTATCCACAAATCTAATCGTTCACAGCATTGTTCCACACAAAATGGACTCTGACTATGAACACTTTCTATTTTTATTCCCTTTGCTTATAAGCAGCGAAAGTCGTATCTACTCACTTTAATAAAGCCAATAAAAAGCGCAACCGCCAGAGCGCGCCATCCGACCGTTGTCAGCATTTGTCCAAATTCTAACTTTTGTTTTGATGTGTGTTTTTCGCTGGCCTAAAATGCGCGCTGCATTTTGATTGGTAAGTAGGGCATCCCGTGGCATTAGCGATTTTTGATTTAGATAACACGCTGTTGGCTGGTGACAGTGATCACGCTTGGGGCGAGTTTCTGGTGCAGCAAGGCCTAGTGGATGAAAAGGTCTTTAAAGAGAAGAACGATTACTACTACCAGCAGTATCAAGCCGGTGCGTTAGACATTCATGAATACCTTGAGTTTGCGCTGCTGCCGCTGACGCAATATCCCAAGGAGCAGTTGTTGGCCCTGCGCGACCAGTTCCTGCAGGAAATGATCGAGCCCATGATCACAGAAAAAGGCCGCGCGCTACTGGCCGATCATCGAGCCAATGGCGATTACCTACTGATTATCACCGCCACCAATGCCTTTGTGACCCAGCCCATTGCCGAGCGCCTGGGTGTCGATGCCATCATCGCCACTGACCCAGAAGTCGTAGACGGCCAATACACGGGTAAAGTCGCCGGCGTACCTAGCTTTCAACACGGAAAAGTGACACGGTTAGACAACTGGCTGGCGCAAAACCAGTTATCATTGGCGGGCAGCTATTTTTACAGCGATTCACACAATGATTTGCCGCTACTGGAAAAAGTTGATCATCCGGTGGCCGTGGATGCCGATCCACAACTGACACAAGTTGCCCAAGACAAGGGTTGGCCCATCATCAGTTTGCGGGATTAATCAGCAAGGAAACCAGACGTTGACGCCCAAATTACATGCTTTTTTGCCCACCTGCGCCGTACTGCTGTGTGTTGCCTTGCTCGGCGGGTGCGACCAGTTGTTCGAGCGCCAAAAGCCGGTGGACAAATCAGCCAGCGAGCACACCGACGACACCCCAGCCGTCAATCATGAAAACCTACTGAGCGCCGCTAACCTATTCGCTTATACCCAGCTTTCCGAAGCGCTCAGCCACGCCCAAACCCTAGACCGCGTCATTGCCTCGTTTTTACATCACCCCAACCCACTGTCATTAAAAGAATGTCAGGACGCATGGATTAAAACCTATAACGCCTATTTGCAGGTGAGCTTCTTTTACCAAGTACCGCGCTTCGAAAAACCCCAGTTCATCGAGCAAAGCCAAACCTACGAAAACCTGCACCAACGACTTGATCAATGGCCCATCGAGGGCGGCTATATTGACTATCTGCCGGGCTATCCGCTCAGTGGCATCATCAATGACATGACGTTAAAGGTCAGTGAAAAGAGCCTGCTAGAGCAGCACGGTTTTAGCGACTTTAGTTACGCCAGTGTGGGCTTCCATCCGCTGGAATTTTTGTTATTTGGCCAAGATGGCAAGCGCAGTGCGCGAGATTTCATCCCCAAAGAAAACAGCATCGAAGTGGTTTCCATTGACGCCGATGAACACAAGCCCAATGGCACAGACACAACCGACGGCATCACCGAAGAGCAAGCGCAACGAGCATTGGCGCAACAAGAAGCCTCCAGCGAAAATGCCGCTGACCTAATCAAGCCGCAAAACCACAACCGCCGTCGTGAGTACGTACGTATCCTGAGCGCGCTCTTGGTTGAAAATCTACAAGCATTGGCCGACCGCTGGGATCCTGCCCATGGTTACTACGCCAAAGCGTGGCGTCACCCCGACACCGCCCCCAGTGTTGAACGCTTATTTCAAGCCGTGATTAACCATTTACAAAATGAAGTCATTGGCCGCCACTTGGGGCCTCTGATGGTCAGTGAAACCACACCTGAGCTGCGCAGCCCTTATGCCAATGCAGACACCAAGAACCTGCATGCTTTACTGCTCGGTGTGCAAACTTGGTGGCTGACCGATCATGGCATGGCCGCCGAGCTGCAACTGCACAATCCCGAGCTGGCGTTAAATTTGGAGAAGCAGTTTGAAGCCGTGCTTACCCGTGTCGGCAAACTGGATCAAGCTCTGGTAAGTGCACCACTGGAAAAACGTCAGCAGAGTCTTGAACTGGTCCAAGCAGACCTACTCAAGCTAATGGAAATGCTCTACGCCAGTGCCGAAGCACTGGGCATTTTCTTAGAACCCTTGCCTGTATCCAGCGAATAACCGACTGGCTACTGACTCAACGCCACACGGCACAGCAAAGATTTAATGTAGCGGGTTTCTACAATGGCCGGATGCACGGGATGATCTGGCCCTTGGCTACCGCGCTCAATAATTTGCACGTTTCGGTCTAAGTGACGACCGGCTTTTTGCAGCATATCCACCAAGCGATTTTCGGCCAAGTGCATGGAGCACGACGCGCTCACCAAAAACCCTTCCTGACCCAATAACCGCATGCCCATTTGATTGAGTTTTTCATAGGCACGCTCGCCGGGACCAATGTCTTTCTTTTTCGGAATGAACGCCGGTGGGTCCAAAATCACCACATCGAATTTTTGCATCTCGGTGGTCAATTGCTCCATGGCTTTGAAGGCATCACCCTGCAAACACACCACTTTATCGGCCACGCCGTTGATTTCGGCATTATGCGCAACCCAGTCCAGCGCCTGCGCAGAAATATCCACACACACCACTTCGCTGGCACCGGCTGTGGCCGCTTGCACCCCCCAACCGCCCGCGTAAGAGCAGATGTCTAGCACGCGCTTACCTTTTACTAGACGATTAATGCGCTCGCGGTTTAAACGATGATCGTAAAACCAGCCGGTCTTCTGACCGTCGTACACTGGCACATCAAACAAGGTGCCGTTTTCTTCGATACGCACCTGCTGCGGCACTTCGCCGTCACCCACATCCGCCGCCACTTCAACATATTCATCCAAGCCTTCTTGCACGCGCATCTTGCCGTCGTTTTTCCACAGCAAGCCTTTTAGTTCTAACCCTGGCACACGGGTGATCGCCCCTTGAATCTGGGACTTCATGGCCTCCATACCGGCGGTGCTGATTTGTACCACCACGTAATCACCAAAGCGGTCGATAACCAAGCCGGGCAAGCCATCGCTCTCACCATAGACCCAGCGATAAAACGGCTTATCGAAACAAGCATCGCGCAGCGCCAGCGCTTGCTCTAAGCGTTGCAGCAATTGACCACGGCCAAATGGCTTGGCACGACGACTTAGTAGACGTGCACAAATCAGACTATTGGGGTTCACATAGGCCACACCTAGCGCTTTACCTTGGCTGTTTTCAACAATGACCTGCGCGCCAGACTCAAAGTCTTTTAGTGGCGTTGCCTTGGTGTCCACCTCGTTGCTGTAGATCCACACATGGCCTTGGCGCAGGCGTTTATCTTCTTTCGGACGCAGTTTTAAAACAGGAAGGGACATGGCGGGGTATCTCGCTCAGGGGGCACAGCCAATGCTGGCATGGATCAAGGATGAAAAAAGAAGAAATTATACACTTGCCGAACGGCTTTGTTGGCTAAACTTACTTTGGTAGGCGCATCAGTGGACGGTAAAGTGTCAGACCTCACCCCAGAACAATTAAACAAGATTCTTCAGGGTATCAGCATCCCCCCCCAACCCCAGATCATGGTCGACCTGCAAATGGAACAGGTGATGCCCGACCCAGATCTGGATCGTATTGCGCAGCTCATCAGTCAAGATGTGGGCCTTGCGGGCACCATGCTAAAAGTCGTGAACTCGCCGTTTTATGGTCTCACCAGCAAAATCACCAGTGTGCGCCAAGCGGTGGGTATATTAGGCATGAACAGTGTGGTGAACATCGTCAACGGCATCAGTATTCGCAGCTCCATGTCCGATGAAACCATTAAGGCGCTTACGCGCTTTTGGGACACCGCCATGGACATTGCCATGACCTCTGCGACTATTGCTAAGCAAGTGGGTTATCCATCACCGGACAATGCCTATGCACTGGGGCTATTTCATAACGTGGGCGTACCCTTGCTAATGGGGCGTTATGGTAATTACCTAGAGATCATGGAAGAAAGCTACAGCGGCAATTACGACCGCATCATCGACTTTGAGAATCAGCAGCTCAACACCAACCACGCCGTCGTCGGATATTACACCGCCAAATCTTGGCACCTACCCAAAGTACTGTGCGACATCATTGCCGAGCACCACAGTTGCAGCCGCGTATTTAGCACAGAAAAAAGTAACGAAGAAAACGACCAAAATACCCTGATGGCCATCTTAAAAATGGCAGAACACATCTGCGGGGTTTATCGGATATTGGGTATGCAGCAAGAAGACCACGAGTGGGAGCAAATCGGCTCCACCGTGCTCGCTTACCTTGGCCTCAGTGATTACGACCTCGAAGCCTTCAAAGAATCCTTCGCCGAAATGGACATCAGCCCAGCGAACTATGGGTTAACGTAAGCTAGAAGCTAGAAGCTAGAAGCTAGAAGCTAGAAGCTAGAAGCTAGAAGCTAGAAGCTAGAAGCTAGAAGCTAGAAGCTAGAAGCTAGAAGCTAGAAGCTAGAAGCTAGAAGCTAGAAGCTAGAAGCTAGAAGCTAGGCAGATGGT
>JBFHVZ010000071.1:0-16451 GCA_041589295.1 Pseudomonadales bacterium | reverse complement strand
TTAGGCAACAGGTTTTTTAGTTTTAAACATGCTTAAAGAAAGCTAAGAAAATTTTTGAGCAATGCTTAGACAAGGCAAAAATTTTCGAAAGACCGGAGTTTAGCTTGCTAAATGAGGATCTTGAGAACAATTTTTAACGCGGTATAAGTGCGCTCAAAGGTTTTCCGCTAGGAACATTTATGACAGATATTCATTCACAGAAAATTCTAATTCTAGATTTTGGCTCCCAATACACTCAGTTAATCGCCCGTCGTGTGCGCGAACTGGGTGTATTCTCCGAAATCCGCGCTTGGGATATGACCGCGGAAGAAATCAAAGAGTTTAATCCAAAAGCCATCGTGTTAGCCGGTGGGCCTGAGTCTGTGCACGAAGCCAATAGCCCACGCGCAGCAGAAGAAATCTTCACCATGGGTTTGCCTGTATTGGGTATTTGCTACGGTATGCAAACCATGGCCGAACAGCTGGGCGGTAAAGTAGAAGGTTCTGACGTTCGCGAATTCGGTTACGCGCAAATTAAAGTCGAAGGCCAAAGTGCTTTATTAAAAGACATTTCTGATCATGTTGATCACGATGGCGCTGCGTTGCTGGATGTGTGGATGAGCCACGGTGATAAAGTGGTAAAAATGCCAGAAGGCTTTGAGCTAATGGCGTCCACACCGTCTTGCCCAATCGCGGGTATGTATCACGCAGAGAAAAACTTTTACGGTGTTCAGTTCCACCCAGAAGTAACACACACACTGCAAGGCGAACGTATTTTAGAACACTTCGTAAAACAGATTGGTGGTTGTGAAAGCCTGTGGACACCAGCCAACATCATCGAAGATCAAATCGAAAAAGTACGCGCACAAGTGGGCGACAAGAAAGTACTGCTGGGTTTGTCCGGTGGTGTGGACTCGTCCGTTGTTGCGGCACTGCTGCACAAAGCCATTGGCGATCAGTTGACCTGTGTTTTCGTAGACAATGGTTTGCTGCGTAAAAACGAAGGCGACATGGTCATGGACATGTTCGCTAAAAACATGGGTGTTAAAGTGATTCGCGCCGATGCCGAAGATTTATTCTTAGGCAAGCTGGCAGGTGTGTCTGATCCAGAAGCCAAGCGTAAAGTCATCGGTAACACCTTTATTGATGTATTCGATGCTGAAGCCGCGAAAATTAAAGATGTGGATTTCTTAGCTCAGGGCACCATTTACCCTGACGTGATTGAGTCTGCCGCAGCAAAAACCGGCAAAGCGCACGTGATTAAATCGCACCACAACGTGGGCGGTTTACCAGAAGACATGAAAATGGAGCTGGTTGAACCATTGCGCGAATTGTTCAAAGATGAAGTGCGTAAAATCGGTTTGGAATTGGGCCTGCCATACGACATGGTTTACCGTCACCCGTTCCCAGGCCCAGGCTTGGGTGTACGCATTCTAGGTGAAGTGAAAAAAGAATACGCTGACGTACTGCGCGAAGCGGATGCTATCTTTATTGAAGAATTACACAACTCAGGTTGGTACCACAAAACTTCTCAAGCGTTTGTGGTGTTCCTGCCGGTTAAATCCGTAGGCGTTGTGGGTGATGGTCGTCGTTACGAGTGGGTTGTGTCCCTGCGTGCGGTAGAAACCATCGACTTTATGACGGCACGTTGGGCGCATCTGCCATACGAACTGTTGGAAAAAGTATCGAACCGTATCATTAACGAGATCGAGCACATTTCCCGCGTTGCTTATGACGTAAGTTCTAAGCCGCCTGCGACCATCGAGTGGGAATAATTAAAGCGTTATCGTTTTAAAAACCCAAAGGCCGACCTAGTGTCGGCCTTTTTATTGATTTGATTTTTTAAAAGAACACTAGGAAGCACAGTGCACACGCTCGCGGAATTACAACGGGGAAATATTCGCCCTGAAGATTTAGGGCCAGAAAAACGCTTACGCTTGGCGGAGGGTTTGACGGAATTCCCCCGAGAGATTTTTGAGCTGGCAGAGCACATTGAAACCCTAGATTTATCAGGCAATCAAATATCGTCTTTACCAGATGATTTTGGCCGACTTAAAAACCTAAAAATTGTGTTCTTTGCAGACAATCATTTCGATCATGTGCCTGAAGTATTAGCGCAATGTAAAAAGCTCGAAATGGTCGGCTTTAAAAATAATCGTATTAAAACGTTTTCAGAAAGCGCATTGCCAGATTCCGTTCATTGGTTGATTTTAACAGGCAACCAAATAGACGCCTTGCCAGAAAACTTTGGACGCTTAACGCGGCTGCGTAAATTAGCGTTGGCGGGCAACAAAATAAAAGCCTTGCCTGACAGTATGGTGAATTGCCAAGTGCTAGAGCTGATTCGACTGTCGGCAAACCAGCTAACGCACTTGCCCGATTGGCTATTCCAATTGCCTAAGCTGGCTTGGCTGGCGTTAGCGGGTAATCCAGCAACTTGCTCATCGTCTTTAACGCAAAAAATCGACCACCAAAAGACCACTCAAAATACGCGTCAGCAAGGTTTTGCGCTACTCACGCCGGATGACTTTTCGCTTCAACAAAAAATCGGCGAAGGTGCATCAGGTCATATCTATAAAGCGACCAGTCAGCCATTCGCCCATGAAGGTGACATCGCGGTTAAGTTGTTTAAGGGTGCAATTACCAGCGATGGCTATCCTGATGATGAAATTGAATGTTGTTTACAGGCGGGTAGTCATCCCAACTTAGTATCAGTGCTCGCTAAAATTGAAGACGATTCCAATAACGGTTTGGCCATGCGGTTGATTCCGCAAGGTTATCGCAATTTAGGCTTGCCGCCGTCGCTACAAACTTGCACTCGCGATACGTTTACGCAAGGCTCGCAGTTTACAGTGGGTGATATTGTCCGTGTTTTACAACATATGACCAATGTTGTTCGGCATTTACATGAGAACCAAGTCAGTCACGGTGATATTTATGCCCATAACACCATGGTAAACGATGATTGGCATGTGCTGTTCGGTGACTTTGGTGCGGCAACGAATTTGTCTGTTTTGCCTCTTGCTCAACGGGACGCAATGACACAAATTGAAGTGCGTGCTCTGGGTTGTATGTTGGATGATTTATTAACTCTGGTCGATCCGGCTAAGCAATGCGTACGTTTTGAACGTTTGTGGAATTTGGCTCAACAAGCGATGCAAGGACAGATGCATTCAAGACCAACATTGGCGGATTTTGCGCATGTTCTAAAAGAAGTTGGCTCGGTGCTGGAGACCGCCTAGGACACGTTTTTTAGCAATTTAAGGGATTGATATGCCATACGTAAATGTGCAAATTACTAAGGGTGCAACGCGTGAACAAAAGGCTGGGCTGGTAGAAGACATTACTCAGTCACTGGTGACGCGTTTGGGCAAGCAGCCTGAGCATATCCATATCGTGATTCAAGAAATTGAAGAGGAAGATTGGGGGTTTGCTGGTATGCTGACAGACGATTGGAAAAAAAATAATAAGTAAAAATATGAAAACCTTTTTAACGTTATCGCTTGTTTCCCTGCTGATGACAGGTTGTGCCAGTATCGAAAATGGCGTGTTCGCTACGGGGCTGGCGATTGAACGATCTTTATCTGGACTGGACAAAAAGCAAATCCAATTGAGCGATCATCGTTGGAGCTATTTAGAGGCTGGCGATGCCAGCTTGCCGACCATTGTACTTTTGCACGGTTTTGCTGCAAACAAAGACAATTGGATTCGCATGGTACGGCACTTAGATGGCTACCATATTATTGCGCCGGACTTGCCCGGTCATGGTGATAGCACATTTGATGGTGATCTTTATTACGGCTTTGATGTACAAAGTCGGCGATTAGCTGAGTTTGTGGATGCCTTGGATTTACCTGCATTTCATTTAGTTGGTAACAGTATGGGTGGTGCAGTTGCTGCCTTGTATGCGTACCGCCATCCTACCCGTGTTAAAACCTTGTCTTTAATTGACGCGGTGGGTTTTTACGGCGAAGAAGAAAGTGAATTACAAAAACGCATGGCCCGAAACGAACCGAACCCATTAATCATTCGCGACGAAGATGGTTTCGAAGCCTTCATGGATTTTGTTTTGGCCGATAAGCCATTTTTGCCTTGGCCAGCGGCGTCTGTATTGGGACGTCAGGCGAAAGCGCGAGAGCAAGCAAACGATCATATTTTTGAGCATATTTACGCCGAAATTGATGCGGCTCGCTATGCCGGTGGTTTTGGTCATATTTATGGCAAGTTGCAAATGCCCGCTTTGATCGTATGGGGGGATAAAGACCCCGTGCTTCATGTTTCCAGTGTGAATCGTTTTTTCGATTATCTTGAGAATGCCGAAGTAAATGTGTTCCCAGGTGTTGGGCACGCGCCAATGGTGGAGCGCCCTAAGCAAACGGCCCTTCTTTTAGCTGACTTTTGGCTACGGCAAGAAAGCAGCAATCTGCTTGAAGACATCAGCCAACAGGAATAACCCATGGCACTGCACAGCATAGCGATAGACGCCGTAAAGCAAGTGAAGCTGGATCAGTGGAGCGGCGAAGTACAATGGCCTGGGCGTAGCGCTGTGCAGAAGATTTTAATTTTTCAGTATCAGGGCCAGTTGCGCGCGATTGATCGTTTTTGTCCGCATCAAGGATACGATTTAGTGGGCTCTGAAGTGGCCGAGGGTGGTATCGTAAAATGCCAATGGCATGGACTTCCGTTCTCGTTGCTTGATCCTAAGGGCTCGTACTTAGTTGAAAGAAACGGTGATGATTTTGTGCTGCATTACGATGAAATGCCCTAAACTAATATCGCACGTTTTGTTTTCGCGTTTTTGATCTTGGTTCACGGTCCAGTGAGTCATTTGGAGAAACCAAAAAGTTGAGTACATCAGAATCATCAACCCCTCAGCCGCCCTCGGTATTGCCTGATTTAGGCGATTCGCAAATCGCGTATCATGCACACTTCATGGCCGAGGCCCTGCTGGAAGCCGCAAAGGCTGACCAGCGTAATGAAGTGCCCGTCGGTGCCGTCGTGGTATTAAACGATGTGATCATCGGGCGTGGTTTTAATCAGCCGATTAGCGCGTGTGATCCTACTGCCCATGCCGAAGTCGTGGCCTTACGCGATGCCGCACGTCATATTCAGAACTATCGCCTCGCGGACGCTACCTTATATGTCACCATTGAGCCTTGTACCATGTGTGCGGGTGCCATTATTCACAGTCGAGTGGGGCGCCTTGTGTACGGTGCTAGTGAACCTAAAGCAGGTGTCGCACACAGTCAGGAGCAGTTATTCACCAAGCCGTACTTTAATCACTCATTGGAAGTACAAGGTGGAGTGATGGAAGATGAATGCAGCGCAGCGATTCAACGGTTTTTCCAGCGCCGCCGAGAAGAAAAGCGGCTCGCCAAAGAAGCGGCAAAGAAATAACAGTATGGTGATGCTGGTTGCCCTTGGGCATAAAAAAAGCCGGCAACTAGGCCGGCTGAAAGGTCGTAAATCGGTATTTCACTATTAACGTGTTAGTTCACTTCAGTCAGGGGTGGAACCGTAATGTATTCCGAACTGGCGGTGAACAAAGTATCTTCAGTGTGCATGGTGTAAGTCGGTTCAGGTTGCTCACGCCACACTAATAAATCATAAAAACGTCGAATGTTTTGCACATAGGTAACGGGTTCATATCCGCGTGCATAGCCATGCTTGGTGTTTTTATACCATTTCTTTTTGGTCAGCAGCGGCAGGCGATCTTTTACATCCATCCAGCGGTTTGGGTCCCCGCCTTGCGATTGAGTAATATCTTGCGCGTCACGTACGTGACCCAGACCTACGTTGTAAGAGGCTAACGCCAACCAAGTACGATCGGGTTCGGCCACGCCATCAAAGCGCTTATGCAGTTTTGCAAAATACGCAGTACCACCTTCAATGCTTTCTTGTGCGTTCAGTCGATTTTTAACACCCATCTCTTTTGCCGTAGGGCGAGTCAGCATCATCAAGCCGCGTACGCCCGTACGTGAGCGTGCGCGAGGACGCCAGTGACTTTCTTGATATGCAATGGCGGCAATTAAACGCCAGTCTAATTCGTGTTTATCGGCTTCTTTTTCAAACAGCTTTTGATACTTGGGCAAGCGGGAGTCGGCTTTGCCTAAGAAAGTTAAGGTACCGTTTGCATCAATTTGGTTAACGTGACCGTAATAGCGCTCTTGTAACTGTAAAAGCTCGCCGCTGTCTCGTACTTTTTGGAAGAAGCTGCGGGCGGCTTGCAACAAACTATCATCGCCAAACTTATTAAATGCCCATGCCAGTTGTTGTGGTTGGCCAATTTCAAAGGCAACGCTCACACGTGGGAAAAAGTTTGAGATGGCTTCGAACTCATTGCTATCAACAATGGTGTAATCAATTTCACCGTTGGCCACCATTTGGACCAATTCCACAACCTCGGCGTCATCGCGCTCGATCCAGCTTAATTGAGGAATTAAATCTTGCTGTAACTGACGCAGATACTGAGCATGGCTGCTATGCTGGGTTACCATCAAGCTACCGGCTAGTAGGTCTTGCAGGCTGCGCGGTGCAGCTTTATCGCGGCGATAGATCAGCTGTTGAGTAACTTGCATGTAGCTGTCACCAAACGCTACTTTTTGCTGACGACTTTCAGTAATGGTCAAACCAGCAGCAGCGATATTGACGCGGCCGGTTTCGACCTTGGTAATAAGATCTTGAAGGCTTTCAGCTATTTCGACTTCTAGGCGCACGCCAAGCTCATCAGCAAAGGCTTGTGCAAGCTCATACTCAAAGCCAGAGATTTGGTTACGGTCTTGGAAATAAGTGGCTGGGCTGTTGCGCGTAATGATACGCAGTACGCCGCTATCCATCACTTGGTTAAGATGACTGCGTTGGCTTGAGGTCATGGCCAAAATAGCAACAACGCCCACCAAGCAGGCAGCGAAGCTAGCTTTTAGTAACCATTGATGTTTTGATGAGTGCCGAGACGTTTCCAAGCGTTCCCCCAAGCCCTATTAGATCAATATGATCAACAATTGATCACCATAGGGTGATACTGTGAAGTGCTTCATATTTTAATGGTTGTTCACGTGATGACCAAATGCGACTGTCCGACAATCTTGGGTGTGACTCGGTTCAAATTCAGCTGAAGCCGCGCCGTTGTTGAAGTTTCTGCTTTTAGATCTTTTTGTTATATATGGTGCGTTATAGTTACAAAATAACAGTTTGATAAAACGGAATGATAAGCTCTCGCCCATTCCACCTGATTTCCCTGCGAAAACACCTCATTTTCTGTAAGCCAAGACTTACACGGATCAAACCGAGTCCCTGTTTTGCCCCGACTCAACATCTGCAAACGAATCCCTCCATGGGTCTAAACTCACAATAGGTCTTCCTACGGCCGTCGCTCTGGGCGTTCGGGTATAGACCTAAGAATGAGTCGCAATGCGTCACTTAGTTGACCAAATGGTCTGCTTTATTGCATGAAAAAGCCCGTAATATCTGTGTGTTAGCTGGTTAACAGGAAGGGCGCTTTCCATTAAAATGCGCGCTCTCTTTTACAGGCGTATTGGCATAAAGCTCAATTGTGCAATACGGCTTCGAACCACCACCCAATGTTCCTAAGGTTCCACCGCAATGCTGAAACTGTCTGGTGCCCCTGCACTTTCTACTTTCCGTCGTGAAAAGTTGCTTGCCAAGCTGCAAGCCAAGAACCCTTCAGTCAGTGGCATTTATGCTGAGTTTGTTCACTTTGCAGAGCTCAGCGAAGACCTGACATCTGCCGAATTACAAACACTGGAACGCATTCTTAAGTACGGCCCTAAAGCCATTCAAGAAACCGCACAGGGTGAAATGCTGTTAGTGGTACCGCGCATCGGCACCATTAGCCCTTGGTCATCCAAGGCAACGGACATCGCGAAGAACTGTGGTTTAAGCAAAGTTCAACGAATTGAGCGTGGCATCGCCTACTGGGTGGCAGGCGTAGACGCAGCACAAGCCCAAGCATTAAAAGCCGAATTGCATGACCGCATGGTGGAAACGGTTCTGACGCAATTCGAAGCGGCTGACGCGTTGTTCAGTCATGCTGAACCAGCGCCTATGGCGCAAGTGGATATTTTAGGTGGCGGTCGCGAAGCCTTAGTCAGCGCTAACAGCACCCTTGGCTTGGCCTTGGCCGATGACGAGATCGACTATTTAGTTGAGAACTACCAAAAGCTGGGTCGCAACCCGAACGACATCGAACTGATGATGTTCGCGCAGGCGAACTCAGAACACTGTCGTCATAAAATCTTTAACGCCAGCTGGGACATCGACGGCGAAGCCCAAGACAAGTCCCTGTTCCAAATGATTAAAAACACCTACGAATGCAACAGCACGGACATTTTGTCTGCTTATAAAGACAACGCGTCTGTGATTCGTGGTTTCGAAGCCGGTCGCTTCTTCCCAGAGCCGGGTTCAAAAGAATATCGCTACCATCAGGAAAATATGCACATCCTGATGAAAGTTGAAACCCACAACCACCCAACCGCTATCGCGCCTTTCTCGGGTGCGGCTACCGGCAGTGGTGGTGAAATTCGTGATGAAGGCGCGACCGGTATCGGTTCTAAACCCAAAGCAGGTTTAACCGGCTTTACTGTTTCTGACTTAAAAATTCCGGGTTACGAACAACCATGGGAAAGCACTTACGGCAAGCCTGCGCGTATTGCGTCTGCATTGGATATCATGATCGAAGGCCCATTGGGCGGCGCAGCATTCAACAACGAATTTGGTCGTCCAAACCTGTGTGGTTACTTCCGTACATTTGAAGATGCCGCCGACGGCGAAATGCGCGGTTATCACAAACCCATCATGATTGCCGGTGGTTACGGCAACATCCGCGAAGAACACGTACAAAAAGGCGAAATCCCAGTTGGCGGTAAACTCATCGTACTGGGTGGCCCTGCCATGCAAATCGGTTTAGGCGGTGGCGCGGCATCATCCGTAGACGGTGGCGAGCAAAACGAAGATTTGGATTTTGCTTCTGTACAACGTGGCAACCCAGAAATGGAACGCCGTTGTCAGGAAGTAATCGACCGCTGCTGGCAGCTAGGTGACCAAAACCCCATCGTCTTTATTCATGACGTGGGCGCGGGCGGTTTGTCTAACGCCTTCCCTGAATTAGTAAGCGATGCTGGACGCGGCGGTAACTTTGAACTGCGTAACGTCCCCAACGACGAACCGGGTATGAGCCCATTAGCGGTTTGGTGTAACGAATCGCAAGAGCGTTATGTGTTATCGGTTGCGCCAGAAAATCTAGCGCAGTTTGAAGAAATTTGTGCGCGCGAGCGCTGCCCATTTGCGGTAATCGGTGAAGCCACCGAAGAAGAACACCTAACGGTTTCTGACAGCCACTTTAATAACAAGCCAGTGGATTTGCCATTGCAAGTGCTGCTGGGCAAACCACCGCGCATGCACCGCAGCGTAGAAACCAAGCAAGCTGAACTGCCAGCCGTTTCTTTAAATGGTATCGAATTAAAAGAAGCCGCAGAGCGCGTGTTGCAATTGCCAGCTGTGGCTAGCAAAAGCTTTTTAATCACCATCGGCGACCGTTCTATCACCGGTACGGTAGCGCGCGACCAATTTGTTGGTCCATGGCAAGTACCTGTCGCTGACGTGGCAGTGACGACTTCCTCCTATGACGGTTACACCGGCGAAGCCATGGCCATGGGTGAGCGCACACCAAGTGCGGTTGTTAATGGTCCTGCGTCTGGTCGCATGGCCGTGGGCGAGGTGATTACCAACATCGCCGCTGCGCCAATCGCAAAATTGAGCGACGTAAAACTGTCTGCTAACTGGATGTGCGCCGCAGGCCACCCAGGCGAAGACGAAAAACTGTATCAAACCGTTAAAGCGGTCGGCATGGAACTGTGCCCAGAGTTAGGTCTCACCATTCCTGTGGGTAAAGACTCCATGTCCATGAAAACCAAATGGGCAGATGAAGAAAATAACGGCGCAGAAAAAACCGTTACAGCGCCCATGTCATTGATCGTCACCGGTTTCGCACCGGTAACCGATGCACGCAAAACGCTCACGCCGCAACTGCGTGCCGACGACGAAGACACAGATTTAATCTTGATTGACTTGGGTCGCGGTCAAAACCGTTTAGGCGCGTCTGCGTTTACCCAAGTGTTTGATCAAATCGGTAACCAAGTACCGGACGTAGAACAAGCCGAAGACTTAAAAGCCTTCTTTGCAGTTATCCAAGGCTTAAACCAAGACGGCAAATTGCTTGCGTATCACGACCGTTCGGACGGTGGTTTGTGGGCAACACTGGCAGAAATGAGTTTTGCGGGTCACGTGGGTATCGACATTGATTTAGACAGCTTGGTTGATGAAGCCGACGATGTTATCCCTGCACTGTTCGCAGAAGAACTCGGTGCCGTGGTGCAAGTTCGTCAAGACGACACCGAATTTGTATTAGCGCAATTAAATGCCGCTGGTCTAGGTGACTGCGTACAGGTGGTCGGTCAGCTAAACGATGTTGACGCCATTACCATTTCTTTAAACGGCGAAGTGTTGTTCAACCAAAGCCGAGTAGAACTACAGCGCTTGTGGTCGCGCACCTCTTACGAAATTCAAGCCATGCGTGACAACGCAGCGTGTGCCAAACAAGAATACGATGCCTTGTTAGATGCAGACGACCCAGGCTTACACGCAGAGTTAACCTTCGACGTAAACGAAGACGTGACCGCAGCATTCTCGAAAGAACTATCTGCTCGTCCAAGCGTCGCTATTTTGCGTGAGCAAGGTGTTAACGGTCAGATCGAAATGGCCGCCGCGTTTGATAAAGCAGGTTTTAACACAGTCGACGTTCACATGAGCGACATCTTGTCCGGTCGTGTCACACTGGAAGGCTTCCGTGGCTTAGTGGCTTGTGGTGGTTTCTCATACGGCGACGTACTGGGCGCGGGTGAAGGTTGGGCAAAATCTATTTTGTTCAACGACATCGCACGCGAACAATTCAAAACCTTCTTTGAACGTGAAGACACATTTGCACTGGGCGTATGTAACGGCTGTCAGATGCTTTCTAACTTGCACGAGTTGATTCCTGGTGCAGACCACTGGCCGCACTTTGTGCGTAACCAATCCGAGCAATTCGAAGCGCGCGTCGCCATGGTAGAAGTACAAAAGAGCGACTCGATTTTGTTAGCCGGCATGGAAGGTTCGCGTATGCCAATCGCCGTTGCACACGGTGAAGGTCATGCTGAATTTGCATCCGAAGCCGATATCGAAGCCGTTAATGCAAACAACACAGTGGCTCTACGTTATGTGGACAACTACGGCATGGTAACCGAACAATACCCACAAAACCCCAACGGTTCTGTGCAAGGTATTACCGGCCTGACCGCAGCCAACGGCCGCGTGACCATTATGATGCCGCACCCAGAACGTGTATTCCGCGCAATTCAAAACTCTTATCAGCCAGATGAGTGGAGCGAAGACGGCGCGTGGATGCGGATGTTCAGAAACGCCCGTGCGTGGTGTAAATAGTTTTAGTTAAAAGCTAGCTGCGTCGTTTATGCGGCGTTAAAAAAAGCCGAAGCTTCCTCATGTATGATTTATACACTGCGGTACTTCGGCTTTTTTATGCCTTGCCTAAACGTCCTCGCAATACGCTTTTAACGGAGAGGCTTTTGGCTTCGATAGAAATATTGCGTTGATGCGCACGCTCTTTGTAAGAGCGACGTCCCGTCGCGAAACTAGAAGCGATTATCTGTGTTTTAACGGTGAGGCTCGTTTAAAAGCGCTCACCGACTTCTTAAATTTAAGCTTCTTTGTAAAACACGTTCACGCCGGATGCGTTTTCTGTTGCTGTTTCTTTCGCAGCTTTTTTCGAAATGTTGGCAGCGGCTTTGTCGGCTTGTGCTTTTACGCCGCGTGTCTGTTGGTACATTTCTAGTGTGCTGTAATCGTCGACGGCAACCGGCGTGATGGCGTCATCTAAATAGCCTTTAAAGGATTTATCTTTCCAAATTTTCTTGGCGTAACGACTCAAGCCTGAAAACGCGCGGCTAACGGTGATTAAGCCACTGACGGTGCGCCAAATCATTTTCGGGTAAAACACAATTGGGTGTTCAAGGGGTAGGCCTTCGCGGCGTTCTTTGCGCGCGATGTAACGCATGATGCCCATGTCGTATGAACGTATGTTGTTCACCTTTGTGTTGACGCCGAATCCGGTTAATAAGCTGGAAAGCGTAAGTTTTTTATTACTGCCCAGTGCGAGTGCGCGTTTGATGACGGTGCGCATGTGTTCTGGGGTGTAATAGGTTTCCCAAACGGCTTTGTATAAATCATCCAGTACTTGGTCGGTCATTTTCGGGTGGTGGGTGACACGGTGCGAAAGGTCGTAGCGGTTTAAGTCTGGGTCCATCCATTCGCCATTTTCCAGCATGTTTTTATGATCCATGGAGCCCGGCAGTGGGGTCAGAATTGATGTGTTTAATATGTCGATGGGGAGTTCACGTTTGATGATTTCAATATCACGCAGTACCGAGTCATAGGTGTCATTCGGGAAGCCAATAATGTACGCGCCCCAAATAATGACGGGGTGACGTTTCCACTCCAGCAGCATGCGGCGGTAATCGGTAATTTTGTTTTGGCGTTTTTGAATGCCTTTTAGGTTATCGGCGTTGATGTTTTCTAAACCGATAAACACATGTTCAACACCGGCGGCGTAGGCTTTATCAATAAAGTTTGGAATCTTGTGGGCTTGGGTGTCCACTTGGATTAATAAACTGAGTTTGATGCCTTCTTCGCGTAATAAAATTAAGCGGTCGAATAAGGCTTCCCAGTTTTTATTACGGGCGAAGTCATCGTCGGTGATAAAGATGCGTCGTAAGCCTGCGTCCCACGCTTGGCGCGCCAGTGCTTCTAGGTCGTCGGCAGAGCGAGAGCGACTGGTGCGTCCTTGAACATTAATGATGCAACAAAACGAACATTGAAACGGACAGCCACGGCCCAAGTCGATGGTGCTGATGCTGCCGAAATTACGCTTTACTAGCGCGGTTGGCAAAATAGGTTGCGGTTGGTCTTCTAGCGCAACCATGTCGCTTTGGTATTCATACAGTGGTTTAAGTTGATTCTGCCATGCATCTTGAACCACGAGATCGAAACGACCGGATTCGGCTTCGCCAGAAAACAACGCAATGCCTAAATTCTGCGCTTCAACCAATTCCGGTGTGGGTTTGCCAATGACGCTCAAAATGCCACTGACGTGAAAGCCACCTATACACACCGGAATGTCATGTTTTAAAAAACGTTTGGACGTGTCCATGGCACGGGGGAATTGATTGCTTTGCACGCCGGCCATGCACACTAATGCGCGCTGGCCCGCCTTGCGAAGTGTGGCGGCCAGCGTGTCGATGTTGATGATGTCGCAGGCTTCATCAAATGCGGTGACACGAATCTCCACGTCTTCGCCCAAAATTTTGCGATCCGCACAGTCCAGCGCTATGCCGTTTAAACAGGCCAATGAGTTAGACGGAATGGACGAGCGCAACCATTGAATGGGGTAGCCTTCGTCGTCGTAGCGGGTGGGCTTGATCAACAATAGGTGGAATACCTGATGCTGGCTGGCGCTGGTATCAATTCGATTGTTTGCCAGTAAGGTATTGCGCCAAAGCGTCGGGAAGCTAATCGTCCCGCGCGCCTGGGACCAATAAGAGGAGGGCTGTTGACCGTTCATTTAAGCTCCAGCGTCTGCCCAATTCTTATGGGAGGTTCTCAGTTGAGTTGTGACTGAGAAGGTCCAATTGGGAAGGTAAGATTTTTTGGTTAGACGAAGTCTATCTGATGTGAGTGCTTACTGGTATTTCAATCATTGTAAAAAATGATGACCTTTTAAACTTAAATTGAGTTTGTTCTATACAGGTGCGCGCTCAATAGGCGTGGCAATAACTTGTATGAAAAATAAACAGCCTGGTGCTCTTATTTTGTGCGCTGATAAAAATAGTATTTGGGCTCCGATACACGCAATTGGTGCTTGCCTGCGGGTGGTCATTCCCTTACCGTTGGGCCTCGTCAAAATCGGCCTTGGCAGATGCCAAGGCGATTTGGCCCCTTCCTAATTGGAATCGAATTAATAAAGGAACTTGTATGTCTTTTTGGGGAATTTTCATCGGCATCCTATGTATTGGTGCCATCATCGCATTGGGTTTTTTGCGCGCGTCGCAGAACATGAAACTGGAACGCATGCGTGCCGACTTGGAGCTTTCTGGCGTGGACGCCAAAGATGTCGACGCACGTATCGAGGCCGCACGTTATGACATTCCCGAACAAACCGTGCCAGCGTTGGCGTTAACGGCTGCAGTTGCGTTTATGTTTGGTGTGTTTAATCAAATCTTTTTCTATGCCGAGCCGGGTTATGTGTATCACGTGCGGACCATTACGGGTGACGAAAAAGTCGTCGATGACGTGGGTTACAACATGTATTTGTTCGGCCGTTACAATGCGTGGAAACGAGCAATGACGGTACAAGCGGTGTCGGGCAGTGCGGAGCGTTTGAATGCTGAGGACGAAAGCAATAATGCCAGTGTGTCGTTGCCACCATTAAATATTATGTATCTGGATCAGGTAGACGCCAACGCAGAAGCCACAGTGCGTTTCTCCATTCCCACTGATCCTGAGTCGTTTTTGAAATTAGCTCACGAGTATCGCTCACCAGAGAACCTGTTACGCACGGCGCTGATTCCTGCATTTAAAGAAACCTTGCAGGCAACCGCCTCTCTGATGACCGCTGAGAATTACTACAGTGGTGGCCGTACTGAGTTTAACAGCGAGTTTGAAAACCAAATGTCGTTGGGTATTTATGTGGTGCGCCGCGAAGAAGTGGTGGAGAAATCTAACAAGCGTCAGTACGCCTCGGCTAACGCTGCAAAAGGTCAGGATCAAGAAGAATATGGCGACGAAGCAAAAGTGTCGTTTGTGGTGAACAAGGTTTTGGATGAAGCGGGTCAGCCCATTCGTAAAATTCAGAAGTTCGTAAACTACGGTATTTCTGTGGTGGATGGTCGTGTGACGAACATGAAACCAAACTCTAAGTTTGTTGAGCGCATGCAGCTTAAACAAAAAGCGTCTGCGGACCGTGCCATCGCCCGTGAACAGCGTATTCAAGAAGAAGAGCAGCGCTTGTTGGCCATTGCCAAAGGTGAACGCGAAGTGGCGGAGCGTCAGGCTCAGGCCAAGGTAGAGCAAATCCAGAAGACCACCGAAGCGCAAACCGAGAAGCAACTGGCCATTACTCAGGCCGAGAAGCTAAAAGCGCAGGCAGAAATCGAAAAAGAAACGGCGCAAATTCAATTAGAAAAGGCCCGTATCGAAGCCGAAACCAAGCGTACTTTGGCGGATGCGGAAGCGTATCAGAAGAAAGAGATTCTGCGCGCGGATAACGCATTGGCGCAGAAGCTAGATGCCGAAATCGAAATTCAGCGCTTATGGGCCGAAGCCTTTGCCAAGCGGCAGGTGCCAACCAACGTATTTGGCGGCGGCGAAGCTGGGGTGCCTGTGGGGTCGGACTCTGAAACCAAGGCCTTTATGCAAATGCTGACCTTGGATGCGGCGAAGCGCCTGAGTTATGACCGTAAGGTGGCGGCAGATAAATAAGTCGCAGCTTTAAATCAGGACATACAAAAACGCCCAGCATGTGCTGGGCGTTTTTGTTGGTGAAAAATTCGCTGTGACTGGGAATTAGCGCAGCAAATTGGATTTTTTCGGGTCTGGCTCTTTGGCCGCGCGGAACAGCAGGGCTACATTGCCGATGCTTTGGACCAGAATAGAGCGGCTAACGGCGACGGTTTCTTCGATTAGCGCCTTCTTCAATTCGCGATCGCCAACCGAGTATTTCACCTTGATTAATTCGTGGTCTTCCAGTGCGCGGTCAATTTCCATTTTTACGTTTTCGCTCAGACCGTTACCGGCAACGGTGACGATAGGGTTAAGGTTGTGGCCGATGGCGCGTAGTGCCTTTTTGCGGTCTTGGGACAATGACATTGCAGGGTAGTTCTCGTAGCTAAAGTATAGGGTTTGAACCTATAGCGTTTGGATCGGGTTTGGGCGAAGGCGCGGATTATATCAGGGAAGTCGCCAACGCTTCATGGGTTATTTCATTGGGTTGTGCTTAGTTTAGTCCAGTGTAGCCCATGCAGGGTTGAAATGCGCCAAACCTCCCCCATTGATAGGTATCCCTATGTGCCGTGAGGGTGTCTTAGGGTGAACTGGTACAACGGCTTGCGCGTAAAACGGGTAAAGTCGGCCGAGGTGTCCGTGTTAGGTGGCATTATCGGTGGCCAGTGGCCAGACTGGTAAAGAGTGCTTTTTTTGCTCCCTCTACCCCGCTGGCAGTGTCGCAGGAAAAAATACGGTGGAATGCGCTACCGGTTTCCTCGGCGCCTTAATAGAATTTGGACGGTAACTGTAGTACTGTTTCACCTATATGTGCCCACTAGGGCATCCCATTGAGGTTGGACCTT
>JBFHVZ010000070.1:0-16457 GCA_041589295.1 Pseudomonadales bacterium | reverse complement strand
GCTACCTGTTCCAACGCAGAATGGAGCCACATCAAAACCGAGCTGGAGGATTAAGTCGCTTTGCCAGGTATTGGTTAGCCGATTGCCAAAAAGAGCGGGCTTACCGCCATATAGAGCCTTACTTGAACACCCTACATCTGGTGTAGGGTTTATGGCAAAGAATGGCGGGAGTAACGGAAAAAGGCGCAAGCTGGGGACGTACATAGCTATTCCCCACCACGTCTTAAAGAGTGAGCAGGGCAAGGCCCTGACTGGGCCAGAGCTTCGGCTACTGGCCCACCTCTTACTCCAGTATAACGGCCACAATAACGGCAACCTTTCACCCACCTTTACGCTCATGAAGGAATACGGCTGGACTTCCACTGGCACCCTATACAAAGCCCGGCAAGGGCTGGAGCACAAAGGATTCATCGTAGTCACCAAAGAAGGCAAGAAGGTGCGTGGAGACTGTACGCTCGTAGCCGTCACATGGCTCGGGATACACGAGCCAAAAAAGTGGGACTATGATGAAGGGATAAAAGTCAACGAAGGCCCGTTAAACTTTTTTCGGTTGCCCAAGGAGCAATGGAGCATACAACCCTCAAGCAAACCCCCGAAATAAAAAATCTCGCTCTCTTAATGTGAGTCCAAGCTGTGATTAGTTCTCTTTATATGAGCCAAAGCCTCATTAAGCTGGTGGTTTAGAGTCATATATCGAGAACTATCCTAGGGGTTTTGAAGGATTAACCACTCACATATCGAGAGTCTTATATATAACCATACGGGGGGTATGGATCACGGTTTAAGGTTACAAGGTAGCGCGGTTAATGGCCTTCCTTATTTCCAGATTACAGACAATACAATCAGTACAGAAGCTGAAGAATGGCTTAGCGAATATGAAGCGGCTGATGGACTATCAGCCTTATGAGAATAATAGGTCATGACTTTAATACCCTATATCTGGCATAGGGTTTGTCGCAAAGAATGGCGGGAGTAACGAAACAAGGCGTAAGCTGGGAAAGCACAACACTATTCGGCACCACACCCTAAGGTACTTCTCAGCACCTTGGCCCGTTACGGGTGAGACAACGCGCCACATTTCGCTATTTAGAACCAAATTTAAAAGCTAGGTTGTTGTTTAGTTGCTCCCCTAGAAAGCCCGTCATACCTCGCTTAGAGGGATTCAATACAACAACTTAGGGAGGGGCGGGTTAAATCTTTAGGGCCTATGGATGTCGAGACCGACGTGGAAGGAAAATTTATATACCCGCGAAATTAGAAAAAATTATAGCCGCTCAAACTTAAGCTCAAATCTTGACTCTGCCACCTGAGCTTTTAAAAAATCCGCATTGGGATAATAACTCAGAAGTTCTTTGTATAGGTCTTTATCCGCATTAACACCAAGCAGCACCTGCTTTACTGCGTTTCTATTAAATTCTATTTCCATTTTTTGAGAAATAAGGCGCCATTCTTTCTCATAACGCCAACCTACATGTTTTGTCGCTAGCATTTGATAAAAATACCAATCCTTCCCTTTGTCAAAATAGTCATTTGGCTTTACTACTGGGAATCTATTTGATTTTTTGTACCTAACCTTATGAAAATGCGCCTGAAAACCCAGCGCATTAGTATCGTATTTAATACAAAAACCTTTATGTTCTTGAGCGTAGTGCGACCACATAAGTATTGAATTGTATCTGCGGCAAAAACTAGCTGCCCTGAGCTTATTTCGAATATTTTGATGGGCCTTCTTATTATTTTCGTCAGACTTCTGTTTAACTTTTTCAAGTCCACCATTATCCAAGTATTTCTCCAGCGCCACGAGATCCGTATCGATCAAACCCGCTTCTTTGCATTGCCTAAAGTGCTCTAGAACCTCGGTTCTAGAGCTAAACGCATCAACCTTGATTTGAAATTCGAAAGGGTCATTCAACATTTCTGGCTTAGGACAGAATATATAGGGTGTTTTATGAGCCGCGACTCTTTTATCTAACTCGGACTGGTCGTGCCCAAATAGAAGATTATGATCTGGAAAGAATTTAAATAGGTAACGAGGAGCAGTGTCAGTCATAAGCAAGTCCATGCTTAATGAATCGAATCACATAAGACTAATAGCCGTTAAGGCGATATGCCTAATGTAAACATTACTGTAAACAATATTTGAAACGGCAGAAATAAAAAAGCCCCCGCTAACTAGCGGGGGCTTTAAAAGAGTGGTGCCGACACCAAGAGTCGAACTCGGGACCTACTGATTACAAGTCAGTTGCTCTACCAACTGAGCTATGTCGGCACGAAGTGGGGCGCATTCTACGGACAAGCCTATATCTCGTCAAGCCCTAAAATACGTTTTTATTTCAATTAGTTACTGGGGTTTTGCAACCGCGTTTGCAGCAGCGTATGCGACCGACTCATCAACCAGCGAGGTGGTAGGGTGGTCTGGGCCGCTGTTAGGGGAGTCAGCGACCGCTACACTATCCTGCGCTCTGGCTTGCGCTTGGCTTATTCCCCGATTTGGCGGGCCATTTCGTCCAGCGATACATGGCGAACGTCTTTGCCTTTTACCAAGTAGATAACGTCCTCGGCGATGTTACGGGCGTGGTCGCCAATACGTTCTAGCGCACGCAGGGCCCAGATGACGTTCATCACACGCTTAATGGAGCGTGGGTCTTCCATCATGAAGGTCACCAGCTCGCGCATGGCGCTTTCGTATTCCATGTCTACGTCTTTGTCTTCTTGGGCGACAGTCAGGGCGTTCTCCACGTCTAGACGAGCAAAGGCGGTTAGGGCTTCTTGGGTCATACGACGCACGCGATCACCGATGTGACGGATTTCCACATAGCCGCGTGGGCTTTCGCCTTCTTCACACAATTGAATCGCCAGTCGGGCGATCTTGGCGCTTTCGTCGCCGATGCGTTCCAAGTCATTCACCGCTTTACTTGCAGCAATTACGAGGCGCAAGTCGGAAGCCGCAGGCTGGCGACGGGCGATGATGCGAGTGCATTCTTCGTCGATGTCCAATTCCATTTGGTTGATGCGCTTGTCGCTTTTGACAACCTTGGCAGCCAGTTCGGAATCCGCGTCGATCAACGACTTAATAGCATCCCCCACTTGGCGCTCAACCAAACCGCCCATTTCGAGCAGATGGTTTTTAACTTGCTCCAGCTCGTCGTTGAACTGCTGGCTAATATGGTGACTGTGCGCGTCTTTGGTTAAATCCATAATGTTCCCCTCTTAATTCTTTATTGGTCGCCTTTTTCTTCACAAGCCTTTTTTAAAACCACATAAGGCCTGTTTTAAGCGTCAGTGGCGACGATCTGGCGAGGCAAAAGTTGTCGAGCACGAGGCGTGTATAGGTAATACATAACGACTGCTCGGCAACTTTTAACAAAGCCAGAGCTAGCAAACTAGCTTAAAACTATAAAACCCTAGCCGTAGCGACCAGTGATGTAATCCTCAGTCTGCTTCTGCGTCGGGTTGGTAAACAACTCATCGGTATCACCAAACTCGATCAGGTCACCCATGTACATGAAGGCAGTATAGTCGCTCACACGGGCGGCCTGTTGCATGTTGTGAGTAACGATGGCGATGGTGAAATCGTTTTTCAGCTCGTGAATCAGCTCTTCGATTTTCAACGTAGAAATCGGGTCCAGTGCAGAAGCCGGTTCGTCCAGTAGCAGCACTTCGGGTTTTACCGCCACAGTACGCGCAATCACCAAACGCTGTTGCTGACCACCGGACATGCCCAAGGCGCTTTCGTGCAAACGGTCTTTTACTTCGTCCCACAAGGCGGCGCTGCGCAGTGCCCATTCAACGGTTTCGTCAATCACGCGCTTTTTCTTCACGCCTTGAATGCGTAAACCGTAGGCAACGTTTTCGTAAATGCTTTTCGGGAACGGGTTTGGTTTTTGGAACACCATGCCCACGCGACGACGCAGCTCAGCAACGTCGACGCCTTTTTGATAAATGTTTTGGTTATCCAGCAGGATTTCACCTGTGATGTTACAACCATCTACTAGGTCGTTCATGCGGTTGAAGCAACGCAACAAGGTGGATTTACCGCAACCAGAAGGCCCAATAAACGCGGTTACACGCTTTTTAGGGATTTGCATATTAATGCCGTGCAGGGCTTCTTTTTCGCCATAGCTTAGGCGCAGGTCGTTTACAGTTAACGCCATTTCTTCGCTGGCTAGATCCAGCTTTTTTCGTTCGCGTCCCATGGCTGACATATCAATGCCGTGACCTTTGTTTTGTGCAGTATCCGTCATAGTCGTCATCTTTAAATTTTCTAAATTCTTCTGGTATCGCCCACAGGGTGGGCTCCTACGCTATTCTGTTGCGCCCTGTACGTTACATCTCAAGCGCTTTGTATTTTTCGCGCAGATGGTTACGAATGGCGATGGCGCTTAAGTTAAGCAGGGCAATCACCAACACCAGCAAGAAGGCGGTGGCGTAAACCAATGGGCGCGCCGCTTCCACGTTCGGGCTTTGGAAACCTACGTCATAAATGTGGAAGCCCAAGTGCATAAATTTTTGATCCAAATGCAGGTATGGATAGTTGCCGTTTAATGGCAATGTGGGAGCCAGTTTCACCACACCCACCAGCATCAGTGGTGCAACTTCACCAGCGGCACGAGCCACGGCTAAGATCACACCTGTCATCATGGCTGGGCTGGCCATGGGTAGAATCACGCGAGTCAGGGTTTCAAATTTGGTGGCACCCAGAGCCAATGAGCCTTCTTTCATCATGCGTGGAATACGCGCCAAACCTTCTTCGGTGGCCACGATCACAACGGGCAGTGTCAACAACGCCAAGGTCACCGACGCCCACAACAAGCCCGAGGTACCAAAGGTTGGTGCTGGCAAGGCTTCTGGAAAGAACAGCTCATCAATGCTGCCGCCCAAGAAGTAAATAAAGAAACCCAAGCCAAACACGCCATAAACAATGGACGGGACACCAGCCAAGTTATTTACCGCGATGCGGATTACTTTCACCATGACGCCTTGCTTAGCGTATTCGCGCAGGTATACCGCAGCGACCACGCCTAGCGGCGTCACCATGATGGCCATAAGAATAACCATCAGCACGGTGCCGAAAATTGCTGGGAACACACCGCCTTCGGTGTTGGCTTCGCGCGGGTCGTCCAATAGGAACTCACCCATTTTGTCGAAGTACGCGCCGATTTGTGCGAACAAGCCCATGTCGTTGGGGCGGAATGCACGCACGACTTTGGCAATGTTAACGCTGACTTCATGCCCGCCCATTTCAACCGCAACAAAACGATCACGCTCAAAGTCTTGATAGAGTTTATGCAGATTGGTTTGCAGGGCTTTGTATTCCACATCCAACTCAGCACGACGCTGGTTGAACTCGGCTGTATCTTGTTCGGTTAACTCGCCCTTAAGCTCCAAAGCACGTTCTTTTAAACGAATACGCTCTAGCTCGTAGTTGATGGTACCGATTTCGTTTTTCTCGATGTCCACGATTTCTTCGTGAATATCCAGCGCACGCTCAATGAGTGCTTGAAACGCGTCCCACGCCGCGGCGTCATCTTGTTCTGCGTCAGCCAGCAGTTTGTCACCTTCGTATACGGCTTTTAGGTAACCGTAAAAATTACCCCACTCACGACGTTCAACCGCCATGGCTTTACGCGGATAGTTTTCATCGCTTAGGTGGTGCGCCAATACCCACTGGAAGTCACTACCGTATACATCGCGGTTACCGACTTTTAACAATAGGCGTTCGGCTTCTTCCGCACCTTCCGGTGCATCTAAACCAATGGCTTCCAATTGACGGGCTGCCACCATTTCGCTGCCGGCAACCTGACCCATGACCTTGGTAGGTGTTTGACCCGGAATGGTATAAGTGGCTTCGACAATGGCGCTGGGCCAAAAATGCACCAGACCTTTCACTGCAATAAAGCCAAGAATACCCAGTACCATCACCACACTGATGGCCACGGCACCCGCGTTTAACCAAATAAACGGGGAGCCTGATTTAAACCACTCTTTTGCACTCATTCTCATCGTAATACTTCCCCGTTAAAGCTGACCGTACTTAGTACGCAAACGCTGACGTACGGTTTCTGCGGCGGTGTTGAACACAAAGGTAAACAAGAACAACACGAAACCGGTCAGGAACAAAATTCGGTAGTGGGAGCTGCCCACTTCGGACTCTGGAATTTCCACCGCGATGTTCGCCGCCAGCGTACGCATACCTTCAAAGATGTTGATGTCGGTGATTGGCGTATTACCTGTGGCCATCAGTACGATCATGGTTTCACCCACGGCACGGCCTAAGCCAATCATCAGCGCCGAGAAAATACCTGGGCTCGCCGTTGGCAGTACCACTTTTGTCATGGTTTGCCATGGCGTTGCACCCAGTGCCAACGAGCCATAACTTAAGGATTTGGGCACACTGAAGATCGCGTCTTCAGCAATGGAGAAAATGGTCGGGATCACAGCAAAGCCCATGGCCAGACCAACAATCAAGGCGTTACGCTGACTAAAGTCCACGCCCATGTCATTGCTCAACCACTCGGACATAGAACCATTAAAGAAGACGTTCTCAACAGGCACGGCCACCTCTATAGCAAACCAGCCCGCCAAAATAATCACCGGAATTAACAAAGCCGCATCCCAGCCATCGGGCACGCGGTGTCGAATGGCGGCGGGTAAATTCACCCAGCTAAAGCCAAACACCAACATGGATATGGGCATGATGACCAACAACGCGAATATGCCAGTGAGGTGATTTTCAACAAACGGCGCTAATGCCAAACCCGCCAAGAAACCCAGAATAACCGTCGGCAAGGCTTCCATTAACTCGATGATGGGCTTCACTTTGCGGCGCATGGCCGGTGACATGAAGTACGCAGTGTAAATAGCACCGCAAATGGCTAACGGCGCGGCCAGCAACATGGCGTAGAACGCACCTTTGATGGTACCGAATACCAGCGGCACTAAGCTGTACTTAGGCTCAAAGTCGTTACTGGAAGAAGACGACTGCCAAGTGTAGGTGGGTTCTTCGTAGCCTTCGTACCACACTTCATCCCACAATGCAGACACGGACACTTCTGGGTGTTCGTTGTCGATTTTCCAGTGAGTAATGCGGCCGTTGGCGTCTTCGATTAACAGGTCTTTACCACGGGGACTAATACCCATGGTGCGGATTTCGGCATTAAGGTGTTTGCCATCCACCAGTGTGCGAGAGGCGGTGCTGTGGTAGATACCTAAATGGCCGTCTGCGCCGCCCACAATAAAGCCTTTGCGGCGGTGTTCAGGTTCGATGTGTAGCACAGAGGCTTGTGCCAGTTCGAAACTGCGAATGCGCTTTAGTGCCCAATCGCTGCCATCACGTGCCATGAACCATTGGCTGACGTGGCCTTTGGCGGTGCCCACCAGCAGTGATTGCTCACCCAGCAAAAATTCCAAGCGGGTAATTTGACCTTGCTTGTCATCAAGCGTCACGGTTTCGTTTAGGGCTTCTTCTTTTAGATCCACCACATGCAGCAAACGCTTGTCCGCCATGACGAACATCCAGCGCTGGCTTTGGTCGATCAACACGCGGTTGATGGTTTTGCCTGCCAAGTTAGGCAAGGTCACTTCTTCGGCTTCTAGGGTGACTTCCTCGGTCATGAAGTCTTCTTCTTTAACGAAGCGCACGACTTTTAGTTCGCCTTGATTATTCAACGCTGCAATGGTCAGTTGGCTTTCGCCATCACGGCCACTGATTTGAGCAATGCTGCTGCCGTCTTCAAAAATGGTTAGCGGCTCTTCGCCGTAAGGAAATTCCACCCAAGGGGTAATCAAGCGTTTGTCGTTAGGATAGGTGGTGCGGTAATTGTGACGGGCCATCAAAACTTGGCCGCCGTCGGTGGCGAACAACATTTTACGACTAGCGGCACTTTCTGCGGCAAAGGCGCTGATGCTGGCCTCTAACGGAAAGGATTTGGTATCAATGATGTCGCCAGAAGCCACATCAAAAAAGGTCATATCACCACTTTGTTGTACACGCAGACCCACTTCGGCCTGTTCTTCCATGGTGAGCAATAAGGTTTGGCTGTCGGCGGATTGAGTCAGCGCCGGAGCTTGGTATTCGTTAACTTGTTTTAGTTCGGCCGGAATAAACAGCGGCGCAACTTCGAATAATAAATAGAAGAAGATCAATAATACGGCGCCGATCACACTGACACCGCCGATGGCAATAGCCCAGTCCGCCAGCTTGTCTTTCAGTGCACGCAACTGCCGATGGCGACGTAACGCAGGTGTATTAAAGTCTAAGTCAGGGGAGGTAGGCGCACTCATACTAATCGCTCAGCCACTCTGGACAAGTTGTTGGATGTCACGCAACCCAGGGTAAAAAAAGCATCAGGCTGCAACGAGAAACCCCCGAAATCGAAAATCCAATTTTCAGGGGTCCTTAAAAATAGGGACGGATTAAAAGCCGTCCCCTTTATTTAATCAAGCCACTTGGCTTGATTCACTGTGCGAAGCGTTTAGATGTCCAGCTTCTTCAGTGTTTTTTCTACCACGTCAGCAGGCAGTGGAATGTAACCGTCTTTCGCTACGATGGACTGACCTTGCTTGGACAAAATCATCTTGATCATCTCACGCTCGATTGGCAGCAATGCTTGGTTTGGCTTTTTGTTCACGTACATGTACAGAAAGCGAGCCAATGGGTAAGAACCGTTTACTGCGTTGTCGAAGCTAGCGTCGATGTACTGGTCGCCTTTTTTAGACAGTGCCACAGCACGTACGCTAGAAGTACGGTAACCGATACCTGAATAACCAATGCCGTTCAAAGAAGTGGAAACAGATTGCACAACAGAGGCAGAACCTGGTTGTTCTTTTACGCTGTTTTTGAAGTCGCCTTTACACAGGGCTTTCTTCTTAAAGTAACCGTAAGTACCGGAAACTGAGTTACGGCCGTACAGTTCAACTTTTTTGTTGGCCCATGCGCCAGTCAAACCCAAATCGCCCCAAGTAGTAATTTCTTTATCGCCACCACACTTACGGGTGCTAGAGAAAATGGCATCCACTTGTTGGATAGACAGACCTTCGATTGGGTTGTCTTTGTTTACGAATACCGCCAAGGCATCAATGGCCACAGGGATTGGTGTTGGCTTATAGCCGAACTTGCTTTCGAAGGCTTCGATTTCTTTGTCCTTCATTTTGCGGCTCATAGGGCCGAAGTTTGCCGTGCCTTCGGTCAGAGCTGGGGGCGCAGTAGAAGAACCCGCTGCTTGAATCTGGATGTTGACGTTAGGGTATTCGCGCTTAAATTCTTCTGCCCACAGAGTCATCATGTTGGCTAGGGTGTCAGAACCCACTGAAGATACGTTGCCTGATACGCCACTGGCTTTTTTGTATTCTGGCAAATCTTTGTCAACGCTGACGTCAGCCATGGTTGGCAGAGAAAAGGTGGCTGCCACCACGGCCAGTGAGGATACTAGCTTCTTCATTTTCATTGTCATCTCCGGCGTTAAGCCTTGTTTGAGTCTTAATTTTGAATGTGGCCAATATATTTCGGTTATGTGACAGTAATATTACATAGTAGAAAAGAACCATTAAAAGAACGGTAAAAGATCGGCTATTTGATAAACAAATCCGCTGAATATCAGGCCTAAAGCGCTGAAATTGGCCAGATTGGCAAAGTATTCTGGCTCTGTTTACCGGTTTCCAAGCCAACGGCCTCTCCCATGGGTATAATCGCCGCCTTCTGTTAACCAATAACCATAACAATTCATGCTCTCCATCTATCAAGCGACCACCAAATTCAGTGATCAGTGGGGCCGCGCCATTCGCTGGTTGGGCCTGCTGCTGGTCATCAATACCGGGCTCGTCGTGGCCCTGCGCTACCTGTTCAACTGGTCTCCCATTGCGCTGCAAGAAGCCATGACCTACCTGCACGCCAGCCTGTTTATGCTGGGGGCCGCGTACACTTTGCGTCACGACGGTCACGTGCGAGTGGACGTGTTTTATCAGGGGTTTTCGCAGCGTAAGCAACATTGGGTCAACCTATTTGGCACCCTGTTTTTGCTGTTTCCAACCTGTGTGTTTGTGCTGGTAATTTGTTACCCCTATGTGGCCAGCAGCTGGGCCATTTTAGAAACCAGCATTGAAGGCAATGGATTACCGTTTGTTTACCTGCTCAAGTCATTATTGTTATTGCAGCCGGTCTTGCTGATGGTGCAGGGTTTGGGCGAAGCGCTTAAAGCCGTCCATGGCCTGCGTCATCCAGAAACCGAGGAGGCCAACTAATGGAGTTCATGCCTCTAATTATGTTCTTGGCCGTGTGTGCCGTACTCATGCTGGGTTATCCGGTGGCGTTTACCCTGTCCGGCGTGGCGCTGATGTTTGCTTTTATCGGTCACCTAACCGGTCAATTCGACATGGCCTTTTTAGAAGCCCTGCCCAACCGCTTGTACGGCATTTTGAGCAACCAGATTTTAATTGCCGTGCCGCTGTTTGTGTTCATGGGTGTGATGCTGGAAAAAAGCCGCATTGCCGAAAACCTACTCAAGACCATGGGCGGCCTATTCGGCGGGCTTAAAGGGGGCCTTGCCCTGTCTGTGATTATTGTCGGTATGCTACTGGCCGCGAGTACGGGCATCGTCGGTGCCACCGTGGTGACCATGGGTTTGATCACCCTGCCCACCATGCTCAAACACAAATATGACCCTGCTTTGGCCACTGGCACCATCTGCGCGACGGGTACTTTAGGCCAGATCATTCCGCCTTCCATGGCCCTAATTCTACTGGGTGACGTGTTATCAAGCGCTTACCAACAAGCGCAATTGAAGATGGGTATTTTCTCCCCCGAGACGGTTTCTGTAGCGGACCTGTTCGTAGGGGCATTGATTCCCGGCCTAATACTCGTGGCCATGTACGCCATCTACGTATTGGTCATTGCCCATCTGAAACCCGAAGTCGCCCCCGCCATGGACGAAGCCGACCGCCACGCTAACGTGGGCGAGGCGCTCAAAGAAATGCTGCCACCCTTGGTACTTATTATTGCCGTCTTGGGATCCATCCTGACCGGTATTGCGACCCCCACAGAAGCCGCCGGCGTTGGCGCGGTAGGCGCAACTCTGTTGGCCTGCTTACGCAAATCCATTTCAATTAAGCAGCTCAAAGAAACCCTAGACAGCACGGTGCATGTCACCAGCATGGTATTTTTGATCTTCTTTGGCGCGGCGGTGTTTTCGCTGGTGTTTCGTGGTTATGGCGGCGACGAGTTAGTGGAAGAAATTTTTGCCGGTATGCCCGGCGGCGTATTGGGTGCCACCCTCGTGGTCATGCTGGTCATCTTCTTACTGGGCTTTATTTTGGACTTTATCGAAATCACCTTTGTGGTTGTGCCCATTGTCGCGCCCATCTTGTTGGCCATGGGTTTAGACCCAGTTTGGCTTGGCATCATGATCGCCATTAACCTGCAAACCAGTTTCTTAACGCCGCCGTTTGGCTTTGCCCTGTTTTATCTGCGCGGCGTCGCGCCAGCGGGTATTTCCAGCATGCAGATTTATAAAGGCGTGATTCCGTTTATTGTCATTCAGCTGTTGATGTTGGTGCTATTGGCGTTCTGGCCCGAGCTGGCCACCTGGTTGCCCGATCAGATTTACGGCTGATTCATTGTTGGGGTCGCACACAGTACCCAAAGCATCCCCACTGCGAACGGGGGCATGCTAGGTGCGACTCCGACAACTAGGACATATCGTTTTACACCGCTTTCTTGAGTTCTCACTACAATGGGCGTAAAAAGCCGACAGATAACAAAAAATTAAAAAGTATAACGATGAGCGACTACTCCCAATCCCAGTCGGAAGACACCCCATTACCCAATGGTCGTTTGACCTTGAGGTTGATCCCCACCCAAGCTGACACCAACGCCAGTGGCGACATTAGCGGTGGCTGGGTATTCAACACCATGGATAAAGCCGCCGAAGACACCGCACGCATGATCGCCCAAGGTCGCGTCACCATGGTCAGCAGCGAAGGCACGTCTTTTTTATCACCGGTAAAAGCGGGCAAAGCCGTGTGTGTTTACACCAAGGTAAAAGAAATTGGCCGCAGTTCCATTCACATTCAAGTGGAAGTCTGGAGCCAGAACACCTATTACGACGAACTCACTAAAGTCTGTGATTCTACCTTTGTGTACGTGGCCATTGATGAAAGTGGACGCATTCGTCCGGTGCCGTCGGAGTAAGATGCCTGACGTCAGATGTAAAAAAAGGGAGCCTTGTGAGCAAGACTCCCTTTTTTTATTGTGTGAACGCTTAAAAAACCGCTCAGTTGCCTTATTTAAATTTCGCCAAGCCGCAGTAGTTGCGCAATGTATTGATGGTGCGAAAGACATCGTTGTACTCGCTATCCCAAACATCTTCCAATGGATAACGATCCACATTCATCAAAGCACGTTTTAACATGGCAGCGTTGCTGGTTTTGGAAAAACAAAAGGCAAAATAGTTAGCGCCGATACGACGTTCGTATTCTGGAATCTCAAGTGTTTCATAGTGCTTAAATGCGTTCGCTAATTCTTCTGCCACATCGGCCCGTAAAAAGTAGGTTTCATCCAGTTCACCGTCTTCGAAGTAGCAATCATAAAACCAACGCATGTAGTGGGCATACGCCACCATGGGGGCGAAACGCGGGTCTTGCTTATATGAAATACGACAAAACGAAAATAAATCTTTGTGGCTGCCACCCCACTGCTTAGTTAACGCATAAGCCATCGCCGTATGGCAAGCAATATGTTGCTGGCTGTTTTTCGCGTACCGAATAAACACCTGATATAACTCATCGGTGCCGTAGGATTGCCCCATATACACTTTAAACATCGCGCGATAGGCTAAAGATTCTTGCGGGTACTGATCAAAATAACGACTCAGTAAATCTTCGGCTTGATCCAACACGCGATAAAACCGCCGAAATTGGTCTTCCGTTACTTCACTGGCGCGCTGACCTGTACGCTCAATCCATGCTTTACCCGCCAGAAAATAGGCTTTTAAAATCGTTAATCGACCTTGCTCCGGAATGGCAGGCCACTCGGATTTTTTCCAACCCAGAATAACCTGACTTAAACCGAGCAGAGCTGGATAAAGAGCATCTTCACTGTAGCTAGCCAAACGAGACTCTAGCTCAGACCATTGATCGTTTTTTAAGAGTTCGATCAATTCATCTGTATGAGGATGCCCCAAGAAACACAGATAGGTTTCCGGCTCGATGACATGAGTGCGTGGCTTTTTGGATTTAAAAAGAGTGGAGAACATTCCCTGCCTCACAAATGAAAACTCGGCCATTGAGGCCGAGTCTAAATTGAATTACTTCTTCGAACGGGCGTTCAAAAACGCTTGTTCAGAAATAGCATGATAGCTTTGCACGCCTTCTTTGTAGGCTTTAAAACTTTCGTATGCTTTTTTCGCAAGCGCATCACTGGCCGCCACTTCTTGCAATACTTCGTCCGATAGGTCACGCAGTTTGATTAATACGTCGTCTGGGAACGGACGTACATCTACATTGTGTTTGCTGATTAATTCTTTTAACGCGGCGTTATTACGCGCCGTGTATTCGTCCAACATGTCTTGATTCATGGCGCGAGAAGCAACTCGGACGATGGCTTGTAAATCTTTTGGTAGTTGATTGAACGCATCTTTGTTGACGGTGAATTCCAACATAGAACCGGGTTCGTGCCAGCCTGGGTAGTAATAATGCTTCGCCGCTTTATACAAACCAAACGCTAAGTCATTGTAAGGGCCAACCCATTCGGTGGCGTCGATGGCACCGGTTTGCAGCGCGGTAAATAATTCAGCGCCGGGTAAAGTTACGGGTGTACCACCCGCACGGGCCAAGACTTCACCACCTAAACCTGGGATACGCATTTTCAAACCGTCTAAATCTTTTAGGCTGTTAATTTCTTTGTTAAACCAACCGCCCATTTGCACGCCTGTGTTACCACCGGCTAAAGGAATCAAATTAAATGGTGCGTAGATTTCTTCCCAGATTTCCATGCCGCCACCGTAATGAATCCAGCCGTGCATTTCTTGCGCGTTTAAACCAAACGGCACGGACGTGAAAAACTGCGCAGCAGGCGATTTGCCTTTCCAGTAGTAAGCACCCGAGTGACCCATTTCGGCGGTACCGCGTGATACGGCATCAAACACTTCTAACGCAGGAACCAATTGACCTGCACCGTACACTTTAATTTGCAAACGACCCGCAGACATGTCGTTTACCATTTCGGCAAACTTTTCTGGGCCTGTACCTAAACCGGGGAAATTCTTCGGCCAACTGGTCACCAGCTTCCATTTAATGGTTTCACCGGCAGGAACCGCTGCTACTTCGCCTGAAGGGCTATCGCAATCTTTTTGACCGCAGGCGGTGAGCAATAGCGCTAGAGCAGCGGTGAGAATTAATCTAAATTTCATTTTTTGTTTTTCTCCTTTTGAATTCTATGTTTGCTCGACGCTGTACGGGAGACGGGAAACGCTTTTGTCGCTAGCGCCCTCCGACATACAGCACGATGCTAATCTTGTAGGAGTCGAGCTTGCTCGCGACACGAGTGATATGGATTCAACAGCTACGTTTAGATGGTAAGTGGTTTCGATTTAACAATACTCACCATCGATAAGCAGCGATCACATCTAGATTGTTGGTTTCGCGAGCAAGCTCGACTCCTACAATTGTATAAAGCGTAATTGAGGCAAATAGCTTTAAAGTGGTTCAAGTTTAGCGAAGGAAGCCACCAACCACTTAGTTCCCTCAAAGTCGAAGTTCACCTGCACCCGCGCTTGCGCACCCTGCCCTTCTAAATCCATCACCACACCTTCACCAAATTTTGCGTGATACACACGTTGACCCAGTTTCAGTCCGGTGGCTTCTTTTGCGGCGCTTTGACCAAAGAAGTTTGATACCGGTTTGCTGACGGTGGCTTTTAAGCGAACTTCTTGCAGATATTCTTTGGGAATTTCCCGCACAAAGCGCGAGGGCGTGCACAGCATTTCTTGGCCGTGTAAACGTCGGGACTCGGCGTAGCAAATAATGAGTTTTTCCATGGCGCGGGTGATGCCGACGTAACACAGGCGGCGCTCTTCTTCGAGACGACCCGGTTCTTCGATGGACATTTTGTGGGGGAATAACCCTTCTTCCACGCCCGCCATAATCACAAATGGAAATTCCAAACCTTTCGCGCTGTGCAACGTCATCATTTGCACGGCGTCTTCAAACTCATCTGCCTGTGCATCACCGGCGTCGAGGGCCGCTTGATCTAAAAACGCCGCCAGTGGTGTGGTGTGTACGGGTAAGCCTGCGGCTTGATCTTCTTCTGACAGCGCATCTTCAAAATCAAAATTGCGCGCAGCGGAAACCAGTTCTTCTAAGTTTTCGATGCGAGCTTGGGCTTTTTCGCCTTTTTCTTTTTGATGGTGTTCGATTAAACCGCTGGCTTGAATGACATGATCCACTTGTTCGTGCAGTTCGATGCCGTTACACGCGACCTCCATTTCGTCGAGCAGTTCTTCAAATTTTGCCAATGATCCCACAGCGCGGGCGCTTAATAATTTGTGACGAATACTTTGTTCAACGGCTTGGTATAAAGACGTGCCATTTTCTCGCGCCATTTTGCGCAGCTGTTCAACGGTTTTTTCACCGATGGCGCGCGCAGGTACGTTTATCACGCGCTCCAACGAGGCGTCGTCATGACGGTTTTGCACTAAGCGCAAATAGGCCATGGCGTTTTTAATTTCGAGGCGTTCGTAGAAGCGCTGACCGCCGTAAATACGATAGGGCAAGGCTGCGCGCAAGAAGGCTTCTTCCAACACACGCGATTGCGCATTGGAGCGATACAAGATGGCCATGTCGGCGTATTTGCCTTGCGGGTGGTTTTTCTTCCACTCTTCAATGCTGTCGGTAATAAAACGCGCTTCGTCTTGTTCGTTAAACGCGGCGTATAACGAAATGGGTTCGCCGCTTTCGTCTTCGGTCCAAAGTTTTTTGCCAAGACGACTGGGGTTGTTATCAATCACCGCGTTGGCGGCGTTAAGAATGTTGGCGGTGGAGCGATAGTTTTGCTCCAGCTTGACCACTTGGGCGTTTTGGAAGTCGTTAGAAAACTGTTGGATGTTTTCGATTTTGGCACCGCGCCAACCGTAGATAGATTGGTCGTCATCACCCACGGCCATAAGTGGAATTTGCTGGGCGCTGCCGGTGCCTGCACCTGACAGAACACGCAGCCAAGCGTATTGAATGCTGTTGGTGTCTTGAAACTCGTCCACCAAGATGTAACGAAAACGCTGTTGGTATTGTTGCAACACGGAAGGCTGGTTGAGCCACAATTCGTGGGCGCGCAGTAATAACTCGGCAAAGTCCACCATGCCGCCACGCTGACACGCTTCTTCGTAGGCATCGTAAATGCTGAGCATGGTTTGCGCCCATTGGTCGTGCATGGGCTGTATGTGACTGGGGCGCAGACCTTCGTCTTTTTG
>JBFHVZ010000069.1:0-16473 GCA_041589295.1 Pseudomonadales bacterium | reverse complement strand
GCACCACAATAGTGGAAGCCACCCTTACAGCTAGCAATAAAAAAAGCGCCGCTTGTTTAGGCGGCGCTTTTTCTTCAGACCATTAAACTTAAGACGATTTTTTACGTTCAAACGCCAAATCTTTTTCAAGCTCTTTGTTCTTGTACTCCAAGTCTGCAATCTTTTGCTTCATATCGTCACGCTCTTGCTGTGCTTTATTGAGCAATACCTGACTTTCTTCTAAATGACCTTGATGTTCTTTAAGTGCATTACGGACAGGGCGAGCGAGAAAAAAGTAACTCACCAGCACACCCGCCAAAAAAGCACCTGCAATAATAAATGGCATTTAATTCCCCTTTTTAAAAATAAAGGCCTGCGCCAGTGCCGCCGACCAAAATGAAAACAACATCCAATATCAATGATGTAAGCACCTACCAACGGCCTAAGCCCGAAGGTAAACACGCCAAGGCTGTCAAAAATGCATCAGCTTGTAAGAATCCACAGAAACTGTGGATAACTCTGTGACTAATCAGCCTAAAACTCGCTGCAAGTGGCTTTTTTACGGGCCCTTTTGCAAATTGTTCAGTTTTTACTCTAAGAGAAAAAACCTATATTTTTCAATGGGATAAGGTTTTAAGCACAAATTTGCCGGAAAAAAAACAATTTTCTGGCAGGCATCTTTTCAACTGCACATCAAATGTGCATAAGATCAGAAAAAAATCGCCAGCATGACTAATTTACGCACTATTCCCGAACTCATTTCTTACAAATTGTCATCAACGTCAATGTTTTGAAGTACTCACTAACTGGTCGATGGCATTCAACGCTTCCACCACCGCTGTTCGTGCCGACGCAGTCAGCGGTAACTGATTAAAGGCCTCCTCGGCCATGGGCGCTACGGCGCATTCACTGGGCAAAGGCAGCTGATGCTCCACCATCAACGTAAAGCGGTGCACAAAAACATAGCGCAACCATTGTTCGAATCCCATGGTGTCCACACAAAAAGGCTGCTGACTGGCCAACGCCTCTTCACTGGGCTCCTCACATTGCCATATCCCAGCTTGCTCTAGCGCAACTTGCAGCACCGCCAAGTGTTGTGCCAACGTCTGATGGATGGATTCCGTCACACCAATTACTCCTCATGCTGGTCAGTGCTAACATAGCGGCCCGATCAATGGTGGGTCACATGCAACAACTTCATCTGTTTTTTAATGCGTGGGTATTCTACACGCGATTTCCCGCACCGGCTTGGGTTGTCCATTCAAGTGAAAACCTAAACCAGGCCAGTCGCTACTTTCCACTTATCGGTGCTTGCTTGGCCGTCTGGTTTGCCGCCGTGTATAGCCTTGCCAGTTTTTACTTGCCCAATTCCGTTAGCTTGTTGTTGGCCATAGTGGCGAGTCTATTAGCTACCGGAGCCTTTCACGAAGACGGCTTTGCAGACCTGTGCGATGGATTTGGCGGTGGCTGGCACCGCGATGACGTGCTGCGCATCATGAAAGACAGTCGCCTTGGCACCTATGGCGTCGCTGGACTTTGGGGCATATTGACGCTCAAAGCCGCCTTACTTTACGAGCTAATCCAACACACCCCAAACCTATTTGAAAGCGGATTGCCACTGCTCGTCAGCGCCTTCATGCTCAGCCGTGCTTGGTCCATCAGCCTAGTGGCTGTATTGCCTTATGTTCAACAGGACGCTCAATCCAAAGCCAAACCCATTGCCGTAGGCATTCGCCGCTCGGATCTCATTATCCTGTGGGCAACCAGCTTGCTGCCGCTCTATTGGTTCTCGTTGACGTCTGCCATTGCCTTGTTGGTCACAGGGGGAGTGTTTTTTTTACTGATTCGCGCTTGGTTTAACAGACGGCTACAGGGCTACACAGGGGATGCACTTGGCGCCAGCCAACAAATTCAAGAACTGGTCGCCTATATGGCCATGCTGGTGATGGTGCCGCTATAATTGCGCGCCCAAGCAGGCAGACGGCACTAAATGCCACTAGATGCATGCCTCAATATAGTTAGTAAGGCTTACCATGAGCAGCAGTCACCTAGATCTCACGACGTATTTATCCCAACTGGAAGGTAACTACCGTCTATTCGACGTTGGTCGCCGTATCCGCAAATTGGATAAAAAACAGTTTCATCAGGTGGAACAACTGCAGATTCCCTACCCCACGCCTTACTTGCATCACGCTTGGCTAGCCCTATACATCAGTCAGCCCAACCAGCCACAAAACGACACCCTATGGTTTTTAAAATGGCCATTGGATGAACAAGGGATGCTCATTCCCTACGTGCGCGACGATTTAGTCAATCGCCTGCTGCAATTGTCAAAGCAACCGCTGCAACAAACAGACACCGAACTAGAAGACCCACTCAAAGACAACCCATTTTCGTTTAACCCCGACGATGTGCGTCGTGCCAACTTACATGCCCTGATTCAACACAGCCAGCACCGTAAGGCATCCGAACATTTCGACCCAGTGGTGCGGTATTTACAAGCAGGCAACTTAAACCCTCAAGCACTGGACCAATGGCAACAACTGGGCATTCAAGGAATTGCTGACTTTGCAGCCCGCCTGACGGATTACCGCCAAAGTCTAAGTCACTGCCTACCTCAGCTACCTAATGAACCGTACCTAGCATTTGCGCAATGCTTAGAGCATCACAACCTGCCCTACGATATCGCACAAGCTGCCGCCAAACGCCTGTCAAACGACCTCAATCAAGCAGACAACGCCACCGCAGTCGAAGCGGGCATGCGACTCGTTGGCGCAAGCTCAGACGATCAACTGCGAATCAACACTTGGCAAGCTTGGTTAGCCTCTGACTACAGCGAACAGGTTCAAACTCTGTTGGTTTTTGCCACACGCAATTTCGATGACCTCGCTTTTATGCCAGACGCCATCCCCACCTTTTTAGAGAAGCTTGCTCGTCTTGACCCAAGCCACGCCACCTTCATTAAAATCATGAACGACTTGTTATTTTTACCCGGCCTGCGCGGCTTATTACTGCAAGCTCTGCGCAGTCCAGACCGTCCTGACGTAGTGGCAACCGCCATGCACGCTCTACTCAATCAGGCGCAATAGTTTATGACCACAATGCCTTGCCCTTGCCAGCGCCAACAAGCCGATGCGCGCGACTATTCACAGTGCTGCCAGCCACTGCACCAAGGGCAACCGGCCCAAGATTATGAACAACTCATGCGCAGTCGTTTTAGTGCTTATGTACTTGGACTCAAGGATTACCTAAAACAGACATGGCACCCAAGCACATGTCCAGACCCGTTGGATGTGGATGCAGATGATCATTGGCTTAAACTGGATATTGTGAGTGCACAAGGCAATCAAGTGCACTTTCGAGCCTACGGCAAAGACGAAGACGGCTTTTTCTGCCTAGAGGAAAAATCAAATTTTACTGAACATCAGGGCCGTAAAGTCTATATTGACGGCCAAGCCACGATGAAACCCTATACGCCAGAGCGCAATGAACCCTGCTTGTGTGGCAGCGGCAAAAAATATAAAAAGTGCTGTGGTTAACCCGTATTAAAGCGCATCATGAACCGAGTTTTTCTCTACACACTTGTGGCCAGTGTACTGGTTCATTTGCTATTGGCCTTGCTGCTCAATATACGGTTAGGGCCTCGCTCGCCCCTGACACCCACTGAGCAAGAGCAAACCAACTCACTAAACCTATCCATTAATTATCAGCAAGAACAGGACGAAAGCCCACCACCGCCGGAGCACAACACCGACGACCCGACCGAGGCGAACCAGCAACAGGGAACAGCCTTAAAACCTAAAGCCGCCGCTCCAAAATCAGAGCCAACGACCAGAGATGAAATCGCCGCTAAAAAAGCGCCGGAAACCCCCATACTGACCACAACAGGTTCAAGCCCAGAAAGCGTTGTTGAGCAAACTGCACCTCAGCCCGACACGTCAGGCTTAAGCACGCCGCTAAGTGACAGCGAACTGGATGACACTTTGGTGGAAAGCCCGCTGGACCAGCAGCAAGAAGCATTAAAAAAGTGGTACAACGAAGTGTATAAACGCTTAACCGAACAAGTGATGGAAGTATGGGTCAAACCCGATGACAGTGACCGTCGTCACCGTGGCGTTATTCGCCTTGAGGTTGACATCAATGGTTATTTAAACCGCGCATGGGTGCATCTACCCAGCGGTCATAGAGGGCTGGATCAAAGCGCACTGAATGCGGTCCGATCCATCATCCGTTACCAATTGCCCGAATCCCCGAACATGGCGCGTTACTACCTAAACATGGATTTACGCTACAGTGGCGGCGACGATGACGTCACAGACTCGCTGCCTAGCCGCCCCAATCGCTAACCTAAGCGGCTAGCCACTTGCATTCGTCCGGCTTTACTCGCCCTTGGGGCGGCCCATACCTCGCGTAATCATGCCCCAAGTGCCCATCACCAAACCCACCAGTGACAACAGCATGGCCACGTTTACCACCCAGCCGTAACGAGCCGAATAGGGAATAAACTCATGCTGATTCTGAAAATCACACACACCTTTTACAAAATCCCAGCTGCCCTTAGCGTACTCGCATTGCACAACATCCTGTGCTTCCAACGTGTAATGGGAAACCAGCAAAATACTGGGTAAGAACAGCAAAATCATGCCCCAACGTAACATCCAAACCTCGTAATCAATCTCATTTACAAACAGAATTCTTTGTTTAGACTCGGCAAATCATCACTTTCGTAAAATTAGCCGAATCTGACCTATCCTAGCGGTTGCATCCTTAGGGATGCCTAGGCAATAATGGCCAGCAATTATAAAAACAAAAACGCAGAAGAAGCCTATGAATACCCTATTGAAGTCGGCCTTCGCCGCAGTATTGGCTCTGACCCTTTCCAACCTGGTCTCAGCCCAGACAAAACCCGAAGCCTTACTAAGTCAAATTGATGCCGATATCGCGGCACAACGCTACAGCACGCCAGCTGGCAATAACGCCATCGAAAAGATCTTCCTGTTTAAGTCCATTGCGCCCTACGACCAGCGCGTCACCAGTCGCGTGAACAAAGTGGGCGAATTCTATGTGGAGCTAGCCAATAAGGCCATAGCCAGCAAAGATTACGACAAAGCCCAAAGCTACCTAGACAAGTCTTGGATGCTTTCATACCTGACCCCTGGCCTGAGCAGCGCACAAGATAAACTAGACGGCCTATTCACACCGGGCAGCTCAGTTGCAAAGGCAGAGCCACCAAAACCGGCCCCAGCCAAACCAGCACCACAACCTGTGGCAAAGAAAGACGATGCAGCCGAAAAAGCAGCCCGCGCAAAAGCGCTGGCTGATCAAAAAGCGGCCGAAGCCCGCGCACTCGCCGCTAAGAAGGCCGCCGAGGCCAAACGCCAAAAACAACTGGCGGCAAAAGAAGCTGCCCAAGAAAAAGCTCGCCAAGCAGCACTAGCTGAAGAGCGCCGTCTGGCTGAACAGCGTCGCGAAGCAGAGAAAAAAGCGCAAGCAGCCGCCAAACTGGCCACGCTAAAGGCACAGCGTGAACGTGCGTTAGCCATGCGCAACCAAGAAGAAACCGAGCCTGCACTGGCCAATTTCGATCTAAGCCAAACCTTGATTGACGACCGCAACACCCGTCAAATCCGCGATGAACTGACACCGATTTGCCAAGAAATTCTAGACAACGAAGCCTCTGTAGTACTGCACACCAAAACACCACAAGACTACCGCTGGCTGACCGTGCGTCTTACGCTTTGTGTACGCCGCCTTGATAAGAGCTTCCGCTTACGTCACAGCTACCAAATGGCTGACAGTGAGCCCGCAATCAGCTTGCATCCTGGCCGCAACATTTCTCTACTGAAAAAAGCGCGTAACTAAAAGCATGCAGGCGTGGTAGATAGATAAACGCCCAGTACGCTAAAACGAAAAAGCCGATTCCTTAGAATCGGCTTTTTTATGCGATCAAAACTAAAGTAACCTAAAAAACAATGGTCTTGTTGCCGTGGCGCAACACGCGATCTTCCAAATGCAAACGCACGCCGCGACTCAACACCATTTTCTCAACGTCCTTACCTAACCGCACCATATCTTCCACCGTATCACGGTGACTAATGCGAATTACGTCTTGATCAATGATAGGACCTGCATCCAAATCCTTAGTGACATAGTGACAGGTCGCTCCAATGAGTTTTACACCGCGTTCGGCGGCTTGGTGATAGGGACGCGCACCGGCAAACGAAGGCAAGAAACTGTGGTGAATATTAATAATGCGGCCTTCGTATTCTTCACACACCGACTCAGGCAAAATCTGCATGTAGCGCGCAAGCACAATGCTATCGGCTTTGTGCTCTGCAATCAGCTGACTCACGCGATGAAAGTGTTCTTGCTTATTGTCTTTATCCACAGGGACATGGAAATACGGAATGCCATGCCACTCCACCAGTGAGCGCAAATCTTCATGATTGGAGATCACACAAGGGATGTCACAGTGCAGCTCGCCACTGTGCCAGCGGTGTAATAAATCCACCAAGCAGTGACTTTCTTTGCTGGCCAGCAACACCACTTTTTTAGGTACTTGAGAATCGGTAATAGCCCAGTCCATGCCAAACTCTTCGGCGATGGGAGCAAACTTTTCGCGCAGGGTTTCCACACCAAACGGCAGAGAATCAGCCTTAATGCAATGACGCATAAAGAACCAACCGCTGACGGGATCAGCGTAATGACTGGCTTCGACAATCCAGCCCCCATGACTGGAAACAAACTGCCCAACTTTAGCCACAATCCCCACGCGGTCGGGACAAGAAATAATCAAACGGTATGTGTGTTCCATGGGCGCCTACTGACTCTGGTGCTGGCTTGAAAAGAAGCAGGGTTATAAACTGGCTGGTCAAAAAACTCAACTTAACCCGTAAATTACACTGTTCTCTAACTCGTTATGCTCATTTACTTACGTCGCCTTAGTTTTACTTTGTTCATCCTATTGGGCCTGTCTGCCTGCTCCACCACTTCAGTGGTTCATTTGTACGATGGCCCAGCCCTAGCCAATGATGTCAGCACCCGCATCGCCTTACCGCTGGATTTAGAAGTCATCGAATTGGACGGACGCGTCATCAGTCAAGGCAAGCAACGTTTTCGCAGCGACGCTATGACCCTAGTTTTACCGCCGGGTCCTCACCAATTAATTGTGGTATATGAAACCCTGTGGGATCTAGATGGCGACAATCATGAGGTCATTCGCTCTCAACCCATTTTGTTTGAATTTGATGCGCGAAATGGTGAGCAATGGTCATTCGATTACGAGCGTCCCGTACAAATTAAACAAGCACGTACATTTGCCGAAAACAGCCTCATACGCTTGGTCAGCCGCGAACAACAAATTTCGGGCTTTCCATTAAAAGCGCCAGACCCACTAACCTTCAACGAGAAAAAAGAAGTCGAACCACAAGCGTTTCCCTACTTACAACAACTGCAGTATTGGTAGCAGCAAGCCACACCATACGAACGCAAGCAGTTTAAAGAGTGGATAAATCAGCCAGAAAAACCATAATGAGGGAAACCTTCTAACCTTAGGCTGGTCATGCAATGCCGTTTATTTATATTGATAATGGCAATATGGTGAACCGCCCGTATCAAACGGTGCGGGGCCCTAGCATTAAACAAGTTAGCAAAGGCGCAGCAAGCGAAGTTGTGCATCGACAAGATGAACCTGATGCGCGCCAGCAATCAAAACACCAGCACGCAAAACCGTCTGCACAACAAGCCGTCAAACAATACACAGAGACAGAACCCGATAAGCCGACACGCCAACGGGTACGCCGTGCCGACGAAATCATGACCGCACCTGTTATTACATTAGACTTAAATCACGACACACCCAAACTGGCATGGCAAAAAATGCAACAGCATCATATTCGCCACATTCCTGTCGTCGACCAAGGCAAACTCATCGCCATGGTATGTGAACGCGATTTACTTTTGCACGCGTTAAACAACAAAGCATTGCCAGACTCGTTAGACAAGATCATGATTCGAAAAGTACACGCGGCGCTGCCAGATACAGATATTCATCAACTTGCTCATTTAATGTTTGATGAACGTATAGGCTCGCTTCCCATAGTGGATGCCAAGCGTCGTGTCATCGGCATTGTCACCCGTTATGACATTTTAAAAGTGATGAGTGCCTACGGCCCTATGGAATATTGGGCGTAGCAGTCTAACCGTTTACTAGGTTTCAGCTAGATAATGGCCACGCAATAGCCGTTAGCCTATTAGTTAAACGTGCTGGAATAGTAAATGCAAAAGACTCTTTGGCCACAGCGTAAAACTGACAAAAAACCGCCACACTTAAACGAATAAACGAAGTTTTCCCACTCAGTGACAAACCCCGTCACGGGTTTTTGCAGTAAATAAGGAAGTTCATATCATGTCTGGAATCAGTGCCAGAATTACTCCAAGAAAAGCCCTACGCGTCCTGTCTCGCCAAGAAGTAAACCGCCTAATCGGTGTTAGCGAAGGTGATCTTTACGAAATTTTTAAGCGCTGCTCATTTGCAGTATTAAACAGCGGCTCTCATTCGGATGACTGCTTCGCCGCGCAAGACGAATTCGAAGCCTTTGATATTCAAGTGGTGCAACTTGATCGCGGTATCGTATTAGACCTAGTCAATGCCCCCGCCCACGCTTTTGTCGACGGCGAATTAATTTTTGGTATTCGCGAGCATCTATTTGCCGTGCTGCGCGACATTATTTACACACAAGATGCCGTCATCGACAGTCATCGGTTTAACCTTGACGATGGCGAACACATCACCAATGCGGTATTCCATATTTTACGCAACGCACAGGTTTTAAATTACGACCGCCAACCCAACCTCGTTATTTGCTGGGGCGGTCACTCCATCGGCCGTGAAGAATATGAATACACCAAAGAGGTAGGCTACCAAATGGGCCTACGCGGTTTAGACGTAGGAACAGGTTGTGGACCCGGTGCCATGAAAGGCCCCATGAAAGGAGCCACCATAGGTCATGCTAAGCAGCACAACCTTCAAGGACGTTACGTGGGGATTACCGAACCCAGCATTATCGCTGCCGAAGCACCCAACCCCATCGTCAATGAACTGGTGATTCTACCCGACATTGAAAAACGTTTAGAAGCCTTTGTGCGTATGGCTCACGGCATTATCGTGTTTCCCGGTGGCGCAGGTACTGCCGAAGAAATTTTGTATTTGTTGGGCATGTTATTAAACCCAAAAAATCAGGATATTCCATTTCCCGTGGTGTTTACTGGCCCAGCCAGTGCCTCAGCCTATTTCGAACAAATCAATCAGTTCATTGGCACCTGCTTAGGCAGTAAGGCACAAAGCAAGTACACGGTCATAGTGGACGACCCTATTGCCGTCGCCCGTTACATGCGTGAAAACATCGAGCAAGTAAAAACGTTTCGTAAAAAAGAAAACGATGCGTATTTTTATAACTGGATGCTAACCATCGACCGTGAATTTCAGTCACCGTTTAACCCTACCCATGAAAACATGGCTAAGTTAAAACTCAGCAAAGAGCAACCGGTCCACGAATTGGCGGCAAACTTACGCCGAGCGTTTAGCGGTATTGTGGCGGGTAACGTGAAAAAAGAAGGGATACTGGCCGTTAGAAAACACGGCCCATTTGAGTTACATGGCGACCCAGAAATCATCCATCCTATGGAACATTTGCTGGAATCCATGGTGGCGCAGCACAGGATGAAACTGCCGGGCAGCCACTACGAACCCTGTTATAAAATCGTAAAATAAGGTTTAGCCTAAAGCGCTAAACCAACGCACTATACCAACGCACTACACCAACGAACAAAACGCCACGGCATAGTGGCGTTCATCACTTAAACTTAGCAACACCCGCTGCGCACCTAATACATGTAAGCGCGCTAATGCAGCGCCGCTTAACGTCACCACTGGTGCGCCGAGTTCATCGCGATCGATATCCATTTGCTGAAAACCAACCCCTTGCGCAATACCTGTCCCCAAGGCCTTAGCAATGGCTTCTTTGGCACACCAGCGCTTTGCTAAGTACGCCACTTGCGCTCGGGTTTGTGTCAACGCATTTAACCTTTGCAGTTCTTGCGCGGTTAATATGCGTTGCGCCAACTTGTCGCCCTGACGCTGAAAGATCGACTCAATACGGTCGATCTCAACGATGTCAGTACCAATTGCAATGGTCATAGAAAAATTAAACGCGGGCAGAGGCTTGTGTAATTAAGTCACGCATGTCTTTTACGGCTTGCTTTAAACCGACGAACACGGCTTGCGCCACAATCGCGTGACCAATATTTAATTCATTCATACCGGGAATAGCTGCAATGGCTTCGGTGTTATGCATATGTAAACCATGACCTGCGTTTACCACCAAGCCTTTTGATAGCGCATATTCTGTCGCCGCTTTAATACGCGCTAATTCTTTTTCTAGCTCGTCTTGGTTTTGCGCTTCGGCGTAATGACCTGTGTGTAATTCGATGGTTGGCGCGCCGCAACGCAACGTTGCATCAATTTGTTTTTTATCGGCATCAATAAACAAAGACACATCTATGCCCAGTTTACCCATGCGTTCACACGCGGCTTTAATCACAGCCTCGTTGCCAACCACATCTAGTCCCCCTTCTGTGGTCAACTCTTCGCGTTTTTCGGGCACTAAACAAACATGAGCCGGTTTGACTTGTTCCGCAATGCTCAGCATTTCTTCCGTCACGGCCATTTCCAAATTCATGCGGGTATTTAGAATTTCCGCCAACATAAACACATCGCGGTCTTGAATGTGGCGACGGTCTTCACGCAAGTGCAGGGTGATGCCATCGGCACCGGCCTCTTCCGCTAAAATAGCCGCCTGAATTGGATCTGGATAGCGCGTGCCACGGGCCTGTCGCAACGTGGCAACATGGTCGATGTTTACACCTAAAAGAACGCGGGAAGTGGCTTTCATTTTCCAATGTCTCTGTATTGTTTAATCAGTTCACGAGCTTGAATGGGTTTATACCCTATGATGGGGCGTAATGCTAAACGCAGTAGACGTTTGGCCATGCGTAATACCTCTGGCTTGGACCAGTCCAGTTCGGCAAACGCCATCAGATGCGATCCTAAAAAACAGCTGTCGGGTTTCTGCTGTGCATACTGCGCGCTGACACGGCCCATGCCTTGTTCAGCAAAAAAGCCATAATAGCCATCGGCATCCACCCAATCCCCTGTGCGAAAGTCCATTGTCCATTCGTAACTCTGCCCCATGTACTCGAGCAGGGTTAGCTCAAATTGCCGCAACACGATTTCCAGCTCATCCACCTTTACACCGTTTAAGGTATGCAGCACCGCTTGATACGCCGCAAATAATTGTTCGGCTTCGATATCTGCTTCACTGCGCAGTGCACGTAAAATCACTTCGTTAATATAAAAGCCGCTAAACAGAGCATCGCCTTTTAGCAGTAATGGCAGGTCGCAGGACTCAAAACGATCGAGGTTTTTAAGGTCGCCGTCCCCGTGAAAAAAAACGCTGTAGGCCATAAACGGCTGTAAACCATGGCCTTTACTGGTTTGTTTTTTGAGACCGCGCGCAATGCATCGAATCAAACCATGGTCGGGTGTGAATAAATCCACCATGGCTGACGTTTCGCGATAAGGGCGGGAATGCAATAGGTAAGCGTTCTGTTTAATCATTGGCTTTGGCTTAAGCTATCTGCGTTGCCTATGCTGCGTTACCTATGCTGCGCAACTAGCTTCTAACTAATCTAAGTCGTTGTAACCGAGAGACTTAAGCGCCCTCTCATCATCCGCCCAACCACTCTTCACCTTCACCCAAGTATTGAGCATAACCTTGGTGCCGAACAGTTGCTCCATATCCCGTCGCGCATCGGTGCCGATCTTTTTGATACGCTCACCTTTGTCACCGATTAGGATTTTCTTTTGACCATCACGCTCAACTAGAATCAACGCGTGAATGGTAATGAGGCGGTCGGTTTCTTCAAACTTTTCGATTTCCACCGTCATAGAATACGGCAGTTCATCGCCCAGCTGACGCATAATTTTTTCACGTACAAGCTCGGCAGCTAAAAAGCGAGCAGAACGATCGGTAAATTGTTCAGCATCATAGTAATGCATGCTATGCGGTAGATGACTGGCGATGCAGGCTTCTAACGCTTCGACATTGTGACCGTGCTTTGCCGACGCGGGAAAGACTTCAACAAAGTCGTGCATGGCAGTGACTTTTTGCAAAAATGGCAGCAGGTCAGCTTTATCTTGCAGGTAGTCGGTTTTGTTGATGACCAAAATTGTAGGAATGTTGGCCGCCTTAAGTTTTTCCAGCACGGCTTGGTCTTCGTTGGTCCACTTGGTGCGATCAATCACAAATACCGCTAAGTCCACATCCTTCATGGCGGTGGTCGCCACTTTGTTGATGTAACGGTTTAACGCCTTTTGGTTGTGGCCTTCGTGCAACCCTGGTGTATCCACATAAACGGCTTGTACTGCGCCCACGGTTTTCATGCCCAAAATTTGGTGGCGAGTAGTTTGTGGCTTGCGCGACGTAATGCTTAGCTTTTGGCCCAGTATGCGATTCAGCAAGGTGGACTTACCCACGTTAGGGCGGCCCACAATGGCAATGAAACCGCATTGGGTTTCGTCTTGATCGCCGTCATTAAGACCCGCAGCGGCTAAACGCGCATCTAAATCATCTTCGGGTAAATCGGATTCGTGACTCATGCTTCCTCCACGCCCAATGCTTTCAACGCTTTTTCTGCCGCCGCTTGTTCGGCATGACGACGACTGCCACCCATGCCGACGGTTAACTCAGGCAGATGCTCAACCCAACAAGTCACTTTAAATTGTTGATCATGGGCTTGGCCGACGATTTCTTTAACTTCGTATTTGGGTAGTCGGCTTTGACGTTTTTGCAGATACTCTTGCAAACGGGTTTTCGGGTCTTTCACCACGTCATTGAGACTCAGGTTATCCAAACGGTCGCCGTACCAATCCAATACGCGTTCGCGCACAGCATCGAGACCCGCGTCTAAATAAATGGCGCCAATAATGGCTTCTACAGCGTCGGCCAAGATGGATTCGCGGTTAAATCCACCGCTTTTTAATTCGCCACTGCCTAAGCGCAGAAACTCGCCCAAATCAAAATCACGGGCTAATTCAGCAAGTGTGGTACCGCGCACCAGACGGGCACGCAAGCGCGATAGTTTGCCTTCTTTGGCGGCAGGAAATTTTTCGAACAGGGCTTCGGCAATCACGAAGTTGACGATGGAGTCGCCTAGAAACTCTAGGCGCTCGTTGTTTTTGCCACCTTTACTGCGGTGGGTCAGAGCCAAGTGAATCAGGCTCTCGTCTTTGAAGTCGTAGCCAATGCGTTGGCTAAGTTTTAAAAATGGATTATTCACTGAGTATCACATTATGGGAAAAGGTAGCCACCAGTTCTATATTAGCAGCCAACGGCACACGCCGTTCATAATTCATCCCAACACGAATGACCGAACCTTGGCCTTCTACTTTAACGTGTTGAGAAAGTTCATTAATGTTATTGATATCAAAGCGACGTGTAATACGACGTTGTACTTCCTGTCTGGTCAGGTCTTCCGCTTTGACTTCCTCTAACAAGCTTTCGAATACCGAACCTGCGGCCCAGTCGTCTTGATAGATGGGAATCAGCTTTAACAAGGTCACCAGTGCCATAATCACCAGAACGATGATCAGCAACGTGACGATTAACGCTGCACCTTGTTGACGTTTCATGATCATTACCTCAGCTAAAACCTGTTCATACTAATGAAACAGGTTTGTTATTACCTTTATTTTTATAGGCTTAGTCTAAAAGGTGTTTAACGACCGTGTTGCGAACGCCTTCACTGATTTTGGTAAAAAAACAATGGACGGCTTAGCCGTCCACAGACAATACCGCATGGAAGGCAGACTGAGGTACTTCGACGTTACCCAGTTGCTTCATGCGTTTTTTACCTTCTTTCTGTTTCTGCAACAGTTTCTTCTTACGGCTCACGTCGCCGCCATAACACTTCGCCGTTACGTTTTTGCGCAATGCTTTTACGGTTGAACGGGAAATAATCTGGTTACCGATGGCCGACTGAATGGCCACGTCGAACATCTGACGAGGAATCAACTCGGCCAACTTTTCACAAATGGCACGACCATAAGTGCGTGTCTTATCACGGTGAATAATGACGGCCAAAGCATCCACGCGATCACCGTTAATTAAAATATCCATACGTACCAGAGGCGCCGCTTGGAAACGAGTAAAGCTGTAATCCAACGAGGCATAACCTTTAGAAACAGACTTTAAACGGTCAAAGAAGTCGCCCACGACTTCGCTCATAGGCATGTCGTACTTCAGCGCAACCTGGGTTCCGGTGAAGTTCATGTCCCGTTGCATGCCGCGTTTTTCCACACACAGGGTAATCACGCTGCCTACCATGTCTTTTGGCACGAGAATATTGGCTTCGCAAATTGGCTCGCGCATTTCGTCAATACGACTTGGATCAGGCAGTTTAGACGGGTTATCAACTTCGATGATGGAGCCATCAGTCAGTGCTAATTCGTACACCACTGTAGGTGCCGTTGTGATCAGGTCTAGATTGTATTCACGCTCTAAACGTTCTTGGATGATTTCCAAATGCAGCATACCTAAGAAGCCACAACGGAAGCCTAAACCCAAAGCGTCGGAGGTTTCTGGTTCGAAGAACAAAGACGCATCGTTCAACGACAACTTATCCAAAGCATCACGGAAGTCTTCGTACTGATCAGTTGAAACAGGGAACAAACCTGCATACACCTGAGGCTTTACCTTGGTGAAGCCCGGTAGCGCTTTAATCTCGTCGGCTTTTTTACTGCTGACTATGGTGTCACCCACTGGCGCGCCGTGGATGTCTTTGATGCCCGCACAAATAAAGCCTACTTCACCGGCTTTTAATTCATTGGTGACAACGCGTTTAGGGGTAAAAATACCCACGCTGTCGGCATACCAGTCACGGCCTGTGCTTTTAACGCGAATCTTGTCGCCCTTACGCAAGGTGCCATTCACCACACGCACTAAGGACACGACGCCCAAGTAGCTGTCGAACCAAGAGTCGATGATCAAGCATTGCAGATCACCATCAATGTCGCCCTGCGGTGGTGGAATACGCGCAATCATGTCTTCCAACACGTCTTCGACACCTAAACCAGACTTAGCGCTACAACGCACCGCATTGGAGGCGTCTAAGCCGATGATTTCTTCAATTTCTTTGGCGACTTTATCTGGGTCTGCCTGTGGCAGGTCCATTTTGTTCAACACGGGCACCACTTCAAGATCTTGCTCAATGGCGGTGTAGCAGTTGGCAACCGACTGGGCTTCTACGCCCTGAGCCGCGTCCACCACGAGCAACGCACCTTCACAGGCAGCCAGTGAGCGTGATACTTCGTAGGAGAAGTCCACGTGCCCCGGCGTGTCGATAAAATTCAGCTGATAAACTTTGCCGTCGCGAGCGGTGTAATTAAGGGTCACGCTTTGCGCTTTGATGGTAATACCGCGCTCGCGTTCGATGTCCATGCTGTCCAGAACCTGCGCCTGCATTTCGCGATCGCTCAAGCCTTCACATGTTTGAATGAAGCGGTCTGCCAGAGTCGACTTACCATGGTCGATGTGGGCAATAATGGAAAAGTTCCGAATGTGTTCTAGGTTACTCACGTAATTTCAACCCAAACCCGTAGAAAAATGGCGCAAATTCTAACCCATTTTCAGGCACTTAGATAGCGCTACGCCATATGGTGTGGGACATAGCGTGGGGCATGTCGCAGGCTAGACGTGAGGAAAGTATGGCTGATAATAGCCAATAAGTTGGGCGTGTCTCTAGCTGAGGTGTTGCCACCTCAGCCAATTGCCGCGGTGTTAATTCACTCGCAGCGGAATGAACATGGCATTGCCGCGACGAACGATTTGCATAGGCACTGCGCGGTTAGCAGGGAGGTTTTCCACCACGCGCTCAAAGTCCTTAATATCGCGAATCAAATCATTGTGGATCATGGTAATCACATCACCCGCCACCAAGCCTGCATTAGCACCCGGACCAGGGCCAACGGACTTCACCATCACCCCTTGAATATCCAACTGCTTTTGCTGCTGTGGCGTCAGGTTAACCACTGCCACCCCTAAACGGTTGGTCGTGGGCGTGCCTTTATGTTTGTTGTGACCGTTAACCTTGGCAATACCATCAGATGGCAACGCACCGATTTCCACAGTTAAATGCTTGGTTTTACCATGTCGAACTATGGTGACTTTGGCCTCGGTGCCGGGACGTACGCGACCCACTAAATGAGGCAGGTCTGAAGACAATACCACGTCTTTGCCGTTAAACGCGGTGATAATGTCACCCGGTTGTAAGCCACCTTGTGCGGCCGGACCTTCTGGCACCAGCTGGCTAACCAGCGCACCTGCGGCTTTCTCAAGGCCAAACGACTCGGCCAAACTTTTATCTACTTCTTGAATC
>JBFHVZ010000068.1:0-16716 GCA_041589295.1 Pseudomonadales bacterium | reverse complement strand
CTCGGTGACTTTGCATACCGTGGTTATAAACGATGATATGCCCGTTACTTTGGTCAGGTGTCCAGCGGGTGTAATGGACATAATAACCCTGCTGCTTAAATCTATAGTGCTCACCTGTTTTGAGGTCGGCCTCGAATGATGAGGCCAACGACTGGTCTGCTTGGCTATAGGTATGCAGGCTTAGCAAGAAGCTAAGCCAAAGCAATACGTGAAACGGTTTAGACATTAGCAATGCACCACTGGCTTGGTATTCGTTTGATGATTTGATAGTGGTGTAGCAGTGGGCAACTGAATAATCTCTAAAGGCTCAAGAAAGCTGGCATCAGAAACCAACGGTGTGATTTTGAACTGCGCTTCGCGAATGCCATTAGCAACACGCCAACGCTTATATTTTTCAAGTGAAGCATCGCCAAGTGAAAAAAGGCGCATTGGCATTAATCTTAATGATTTACGCTTGGTGTCGTATTCGATGTTAATTGTTGATAAACCTTGGTCTACACATTTAACAAAGTTGCTAGCTTCATCTGCGGTTAGGTCTTTTTGTTCGAACTCAACATAAAACTCATATTGCGCTACCTCTGCATTTGCTCGGCAGACATAGAATTCTGTTTTTAACCCAGTTTTTTGCTCTGCAAGCTCAACTGCACTCAGCAATTGCTGCTCGTACAGTTTTTCGCCAGTTATGTTGGTAACACCCTTTCCTTTTTGTTCAAAAATAATTTTTGGGGTGCTCCACATATAACCAGTAACTTTAACGATGTCATTAATGTTGTATCTATATAACCCTGATTTTGTCGTAAAGAAGATATAGTATCGCTCACCGACTTCAAGTTCGTCTGCCATATAAAACGTGGGCTCGAGCTGATCAATATCAGAAACTTTTACAAATTCAAAAAAGTTTTCGCCAACCGTTAGAATTCCGGAATTATCTTGGCAAGACAGTGGGATACTACCGCGAACTTCTGAAGCCAAGTATCCCAAGTCGCGGGTTTTTACGTCACCAAACCATAATTTAACATCACGCAAGAATACGTTGGAGTTACCTCCGGTCCAGCAGGTGATGAGCTTTAGTTTATTCCAATAATGCTTAGGTCTAAGCTTCTTCTCTGGGTCGGATTCGATAGCTTGCTCGAGTCGCTCTGCCACTGCTGGCTTAGCTGTTATTCGGCTCTCAACAATTTTTCTTATGTCATCTGGTATGTCTAAATCGGTGGTTAATGTACCAGTGCGAGTGTCATTAATTAGTTGTCGCTTCCATTCATTCCCCTGTTTTGCAATAAGTATCAAGGTAGATGGGTTTGCGGTTGAAAGCATGGTTACATAATTATGTATGCCTAAAAGTAAGATGCAGTAGTTTCGAACTTCATAGTTGCTAATAGTCAGAATTGCGTATGGAATGGTGTATTTGTCTTGAATGACTTTGTTCATGTTCAAGATCACCTGACCTGATGTCGAACCAAATATGGTGCCGTCTGGTGTTCTGCCTTCTTCCGCTGGTGACACTATGGGCAAGATAGTCCCTTCGTATGCTTCAGGGTATTCGCGATAAATACTATGGGAAAAAAATACGAGAAACGTCTTGGTGGGATTTTAATTGAGCCTGCTTGGTAATGGGGATGAACTTTGGTCGGCCAGTAGTACCACTTGTTGTAGCGTAAGAAATTGGCGCGCCTTTTACCAAAACATTGGCTTCTCCTTGGGTTTGCCGAGCTACATAGCTTTCGAGTAAGTCGTAGGTGTGAACAGGAACGGACTTTCTAAACTCTTGCACAGTACGAATATTGGCAAAATTGTGCTTTTTACCAAACTCAGTGTCTTTGTTTTCTTGAAGGATCTCGTTTAAAAGTAACAGCTGCCTCTGACGGCAATGACGGGCCTTGAACTCAAAGCGGTTATACAGACGTTCGCCAGTTACGCTTAAGCCGATACTGAAAAGTGTTTGAGATAGTTTTCGCTTTTTTGCTAGGCCAAGTGGCGATAACAAAAGTGAACGTAAATGCTTATATAGCTCGACTAGTAATGTAGCGAAAAGTTTTCCTATCACTAAAGCAGCGGTAAGCAGCTTATTAATTCTGTTTAATAGCTGGTACCGAAATCCGCCTGTGGTACGGATGATGGTCTCGCGTGCATTGTTAGGATCTGAATAAGCTGTCTGTGCATCAGTGCTATTCATTTTACAGTTCCTTTGAATTTTTACGTGATCGTTTCTTTGTAATTAGTTTGTATAAGACTTGGTTGTGTCAGGTTTGACAGGGCAGTTTTTATTATTTTTTTGTTTTTATAATATTTTAATTGACATCAAAGTCATCAGATTAATGGCGCATGACTAAATTTTTTTAGTGCTTTTATTCAGCTTTTTAAATGGCTTTGGGGTGCTTGTGATACCGCGCAGCCAAAGCGCTATCTGATTTTTGGCAAAGGTGTCGAAATCTTCTTGCAGGTTGTCATAAAACCCATCAATTAATAGTGCGGAAATACCATGAACCATAGTCCAGCAGCTTTTTGATAGTAGTTCAGACTTAACGGCCACCAGTTCATTTGCGGCAATGCCTTTTTTTATTTGTTGGTTTATGCAGGCAGTTGCGCTATGGCTTGCCTCTATCAGCTCGTTGTAGTCACGTCTGTTTTCAATGCTACTACCAAACATAAGTTTGTATTTTTCTGGATTATTTTTGGCGAACTGCACATAGCAAAGACCCATGTTTAATAGGTTGTTTTGTGTAAATGGCTTACTGCTGTAAACGCTAAGCTCTACCACGAGCTCATTAAATCCCTCGGTTGCTATTGTTGCTAGTAGATGCGTTTTGTCAGAAAAGTGGCGATATGGGGTGGTTTGAGAAACACCAATTGAGCGAGCCAATGCTCTTAAACTTAAGCGATCAATACCTTCTTTTTTAATGGAATTAATCGCTGCTTTCATTAGTGAACGAGGAACATCACCATGATGATAGCTTTTACTTTTAGTGCTCATAATAAAAGCTCTTTGTTAATCTAATGTAATCAGTGTTGACAGTGAACACATGAGAACCTAGGATGCGATTTCTGTCAATAGCGGAAGTTTGAAAAGTGCTTAGGGAGTTTTTAAATGGCTAGGTTTTCTGATTTATGGATGTTTTTTTTAGTACTCTCGTTCAGTAATTTTGTATTGGCGGACACAAAACACAATGCTGCTGAGAATAAAAAGGATACCGTCCCTGTTTCAGTTCAGACGGTGTTGTTTGAGGATATGGCGCCAACCATAGTGGCCAGTGGTATTGTCAGACCAGTATCTGAACAGTCTTTAAGTTTTAAAGTGCCCGGGATAATTGAAAAAGTCATGGTGTACGAAGGCGAGTTTGTTACAAAAGGACAGCCTTTAGCGACATTAATTCTTGAAGAGTTTGATGCAAACGTGGCTAAGGCTGAGGCTGTTTTGGCAGATGCTATACGACAAAAAGATCGAATAAATACTCTATCTAATCAAAACTTAGCGTCAGCGCAGAATAGGCAACAAACTGAAACCAGTTTGCAAATTGCCGAGGCTGACTTACGAATTGCACGCTTTAACCGAAAGTACGCGGTTGTATCTGCGCCAAGTGATGGGCGAATTCTAACCCGTAATATTGAACCTAATGAGTTGGTACAGGCAGGGCAGCAAGCTTTTGTGTTTGCAGATCAACAACAGGGTTGGAGCGTAAGGCTTTCGGTAGCCGATGTGGATGTTATTCAATTGCAGCTTCACGATACCGCAAAAATTCGTTTGGATGCTTTTCCTGATCAGGTATTCAACGGGGCTATTCGAGAAATATCAGGCCGCTCTGATATGCGATCTCAAACCTTCGAAGTGGATATCGTTTTCAACTCTGTTGGTTTGCCCGCGCTTTATTCTGGGTTAATTGCCCACGCCGAAATCTTATCGTCAAAAACACAAAAGGCTATGCGCATTCCGTTGACGGCCTTCGTGCGAGCGAATGGCCGACAAGGAGAGTTGTATGTATTGGATGGGCAGGACAATGTGCATTTGAAGAAAGTGGCTATTCGTTATTTAAAACAAGATTATGCCTTAGTGCCTTCGGGGTTAAATGATGGTGATCAGGTCATAATTGAAGGTGGTTCGTTTATCGTTCCCGGATCGGCGGTATCCGTTAAGAAACATTTTGATATTTCCCATAACCTATTGCCTTAGTCATGATCTCTTACCTTAATCTCACCAGCGTTTTCTGTTCGTGATAACTTTCAGCGCAATTAGCACAATTAGCGCAATTAGCGAATTCGGGGCCAATCAATGAATCTTCCTGTTCTGGCTATTCGTAACCATCAGGTTACATGGTTAATGAGTAGTATTTTAATCCTATTAGGTGTGGTTTCTTATTTCACTATGCCTCGTGCTGAAGATCCTCAGCTGGATTTTGCCATGAGCAATATTATTGTGGTGAATCCAGGTACGACGGCTAACGATATGGAATCTTTGATCGTTGACCCAATAGAGCAAGCGCTAAATGAGCTAGAAGATGTTCAAGAAATTAAAGCTGACATTGAAGACGGGCTGGCTAAGATCCACATCGAATTTTTGTACGGCACAGATGCTGATGATAAGTACGAAGACGTTCAGACCGCTGTAAATGGTGTGCGTGATCAGCTACCCAAGGGGATTGTGCAGCTAGATATAAACAAAATTTCGCCAAACGAAGTCGGTATTCTACAAATCGCGTTAAGCAGTCATAGTCACGACTTTAATAAGCTAAGACGTGTTAGTGAGCTTCTGGAGCATAGAATTGAACGTGTGGCAGGTGTTAAACGAGTAGATATAGATGGGCAGGCCAAGCTTGAAGTTCAAATTCAACTACAGCCAGCAAAGCTGCATGCTTTGGGGTTAAGTTTAGAGCAGGTCCAAGATGCCATTAACCGCGCCTCACTTAATACTCCTGGCGGGCATGTTCATGGCGGGGCTCGGCGTTTTAGCGTACTAACCAGTGGCGACTTTAGCAGTCTTGAACAAATTGAAAATACGGTCATTGCATCGACCTATGAGCAACCCGTTTACTTACGCAACATTGCGACGGTCTCTATTAACGAAGGGCTACCGAGTTACCGCATATTTTACCAAAATCAACCATCTGTCATTTTGTCTGTCATTCAACGTAAAGGAAGTAACATTTTTGCGGTGACCGAAGCGGTAAAAACAGTTCTAGAAGATTTTCAAGAAACGCTTCCCGCTACAATTACGTTGCATACGCTTGTTGATCAAAGCTTGAGTGTCGATGAACGTGTTTCAGGCTTTTTTGGCAACTTGCTGCAAGGATTATTGCTCGTCGCATTAGCTACTTTCTTGGTGTTAGGGCCTCGCCCCAGTTTTGTTGTCGTTGTGGCGATTCCCATTTCAATTTTTATCGCTATTGGTTGGTTAGACTTGAGCGGCTTTGCGTTACAGCAAATGTCGATAGTCGGGTTGGTAATTGCTTTAGGGTTGTTGGTTGATAATGCAATCGTTGTCACCGAAAACGTGATGCGCCATCAGCGACAGGGTTTAAGTATTCGTCACGCCGCTGAACAAGGATCTCGACAAGTAGGGCTGGCGATACTTAGTGGTACACTGACTACCGTTCTGTCTTTTGTGCCCATGCTATTAATGCAAAATGGTCCTGGGCAGTTTATCCGGTCAATGCCTGTGACGGTTGTATTGACACTGTTAGCATCTCTTGTTGTTGCATTGACCTTGACACCTCTGTTGAGCAGTCGCATCCGCCTTACAGGCGCGAAGCAAACTCCCATGCAAGATTTATTGAATCAGTTTTCTTTAGGCCGTTTTAGTCAATCATTACATTGGTCGTTACAGCGTCCCAAAATAGTCTTGATGTTAGCCATCGCTTTATTCGTATCGGCGTTGGCGTTGTTTCCCCTGATTGGTGTGAGCCTGTTTCCAAAAGCCGAAAAACCTATGATATTGGTTAATTTGGAGTTGGCGGAAGGCACGAGCTTTTTATCCACACAGCAAGAGGCGCTTAAAATTGAAAAGGCAATTCGAGAGGAGCGGTTAGTGGAGGATGTTGTAGTGAATGTGGGGCGTGGTAACCCAAGAGTTTATTACAACGTCAGCCCAGACCGCCAAACCCCAAATTATGCGCAGTTACTAGTCAAGCTATCGGCGGCTGATCTAGCGACTGTTGAACCGTTTATCGAACAATTGCGAACGCGATTAAATGTTTATCCCGGAGTGAAGATTTCAATCAAGGAATTTAACCAAGGTCCACCATCGGAAGCGCCGGTGACCATTCGTGTAATGGGTGAGGACTGGCAAAAAATTCGTGAAGGAGCAGACGCAGTGGAGCGCATAATGCGCGAAACACCGGGTACGCTGAATATCGAGAATGCCATTGGGAAGCATAAAATTGATCTAAAACTGAATATCAATCGCGACAAGGCCTCTATGGCGGCGTTACCACTTGATCAAATTGATCAAAACGTGCGAGCGGCATTGTTGGGGCTGCCAATGGGTACCTATAAAGATGATTTGGGCGATGAATTTACCATTATGCTGAAATCAGCAGATTCAGAGCAGCCCGAGCTTCAAGCCTTTGAAACTCTGCTGATGCGCAGTCAATCCGGTGTCATGGTGCCGTTAAAACAAGTGGCTAGCATCGAATTGGAAACCAATGTCCCAGGGTTTCAACATCACGATTTGCAACGCACGGCTCGAATCACCGCCGATGTAAAAGCCGGATATAACACTGCTCAAGTAACGCAACAGGTGGTGGAAAAACTTCAAAATGTAATTTTGCCCAGCGGTATTAGCATATCGTTAGGGGGTGAAGAAGAAAGTCGTGAAGAAAGTTTTGGCGGTATGGCGCAAGCACTCATTGTTGCCATGCTAGGCATTTTTGCCGTGTTAGTTATGCAGTTCCGTTCATTTAAACAACCATTGATTGTATTTAGCGCAATCCCTTTTGCTGTAACGGGGGCGTTCTTCGCTTTGTTTGTAACGGGCTATAGTTTCTCGTTTACCGCCTTTGTAGGGTTGACCTCTTTGGTGGGTATTGTTGTGAATAACGCGATTATCCTGATCGACTATGCAAATCAGCAGCGACAACAGGGGATGGCAATTTATGATGCTATTACGGATGCCACCAAGACTCGCATGACGCCTATCTTACTGACGTCAGTTACAACCATAGTGGGTTTGCTGCCGTTGACTTTAAGTGGCTCTACCATGTGGTCCCCCATGGGTTGGGCCATTATTGGCGGCTTGCTGACCTCTACATTACTTACGCTTTATGTCGTGCCTGTGTTGTACACACTATTGACGCGGGAATCCGACATTGAGGTTCATTCCACCGCCAATGCTGTTTAAACCTTTGGCAGACGAAAGCCGTCATTGATTTCTTCTAAAGCCAGCACTTCGTGTTGGCTTCTTGTGCTTCCATTATTATTTTTTCTCGCATGAAAATTGCTGTGCCGTTTTGGTTTTATTGGCCAATTGCTGACAGGCACTCATGCCGCGCCTCCACAGCAATAAACGGAAGCAACAAACGGACAGAAAAATAATAATAAGGGAATTCACATGGCAACATTCAAATCGAGCATATTCCACCCAGTAAGCTTGCTAGTGTTTCTATTCTACCCGTGTTGGGTCGGCGCTATTCAACCACCGGGTACTATAAACATAGCTCCGTTGGATCAAGCACTGACCTTTGCGCGAGCAAATAACAAAACCATCGCAGTGCTTTCGTATGAAGGATATATGCTGAAAGGCATCGACTTGGGTGATTCCGGCGGCGATGCCATTGACCTGTTCAACTTGTATGGTTACGACGAACTAAAAGCTCGTATTGAATCATTGCGAAATCGAGCTGAGTCATTTGATGTACGTCACCTAGATATCCCAGTTAACCTCAAAGACCATAATATTGCGACAGGTACCAACTACGCTTCGCATGCTGATGAAGCCGAGCTAAAACAAACGCCGTTTCTGTTTTGTAAGTTAGTGCAGCCCACGCCCCCTTATAGTCCCGTCATCAAACCCAATCATAGCTTGGATTATGAAGTTGAAATGGCGTTTGTCCCACTAACGGATATTAAGGCTGGTACTTTGCCGGACTACATGGGCATTGTGTTAAGTAACGATTACAGCAATCGCGAAGTGCTGATGTCTTCTGTGGAGGTCGGCAATATTGCTTCGGGTACTGGCTTCGCGCAGGGTAAAAGCGGTCACGGCTTATTGCCTGTAGGCAACTTGTTTGTCATTCCTAAAAATTACTTGGCGTTTTCACAAAACATTCAGTTGCAGCTATATGTGAATCAAGCTCAACGTCAGGCAGGTCAGAGCAGCCAAATGATTTGGAATATCCACCAAATATTAGAAAATATTTGGGCAAAACGGGATGTTGTCTGGCAATACCAAGGCAAGCAAGTCCGCCTGTTAGAACAACCGGAAACGATCACCGCTCGCTCGCTGATTTTAAGTGGTACTCCTGAAGGTACGGCGTTTCAAGGTATCCCATTAAAAACCAAAGTTACGGGTGTTATGCGCTGGGTATTTTCTGGTTTCACTTCCACTGTCCAGCAAAGCGTCGTCGATACCTATATGGAACAGGCAGTTGTAGAGCGACGTTTTCTGCAAACGGGCGATCAGGTTCTTGCTGTCGCCAACTATCTAGGGGTGATCAACAACACCATAGTTGACGCAGGGCGATAAAGGAGCCCAGCCAACCCAGTGTCCCCAGTGCCGTCTATAGTTAACCCAAGGGTAAATGATCTACATGGCGGTATATGAACACTTCTTTCGCTAAACCCACTGGGTCCCCCATTGCTTGGCGACGATTGTCTATGGTGGTGTTGCTCGTGTTGGTGCTATGGAGTAGTGCTGAAAGTGTGCAGCACATTCTGTCTGGGCAATATCTGCAAGATGCCAAGCAACGCTGGGGAGATCATCTAGAACCCATGTTGGCTACGTGGGCCCAATTGCTGCAGGACGGTCAACAACAGCAAGAACATGACAAACTTGTGGCAGTGAATACGTATTTTAATCAGGCGGTGAGTTTTAAGAGTGACGAAGGCCATTGGTCCGCCGAGGACTACTGGGCGACGCCGTTGGAAACCCTTGGTAGCCAAGGGGGCGACTGCGAAGATTTTGTCATTGCCAAATACTTTTCGCTTTTAAAAATGGGCGTACCGCAGGAAAAGCTGCGCATTACCTATGTTAAGGCGCTTAAGTTAAATCAAGCCCACATGGTGTTAGCCTATTACCCCAGCGCAAAAGATGACCCTTTCATTTTAGATAATCTTATTAATCGCATAGAGCCTGCGTCAAAGCGTCGCGATTTAGCACCCGTTTACAGCTTTAACGGTGGCGGCTTGTGGCTTGAGCGCGAACGGGGTGGCAGTATTCGGGTCGGGCACCCTAACCGGTTAAATATGTGGATGGACCTGTTAGTACGTATGGAAGAGCAGGGCCTAAGACCGCTATTCGAACCCAATAACACCAGCCTTCAAGTGCAGGAGCCCAGACCATGAGTATTCGTCGCCAGTTAGCCATCGGGATTGGCCTGTTGATGCTGGTGCTGCTCAGCGGCAACCTGATGCTGAATATAAAACAGCTCAAATCCCATTTCGAAGAACAATTACAAGCCCGTGCTGACGAAACCGCCACTACGCTGGCGTTAAGTATGACCACGTCAGCCGAGTTAGAAGACGATGCGTTTTTGCGTTCGATGATTGATGTGGTGTTTGACCGCGGTTATTTCAAAGAAGTGCGTTTTGATTATGTGGGCAATAACGGTTTTGTGGCGCGATACGCTCGGAACGAACTGGCCCCAGATGCCCCCGAATGGTTCCAGCATTGGATGGGACTGGAGGGGGGCAAGGCTAAAGCCGACGTATCTTTGGGTTGGCGGCAGTTTGGCCATGTCACCGTGCGATTACACCCTGGGTTTGTGTATCGCGATCTATGGAAAATGGTTAAGGCCGAATTTGCTTGGTTTTTACTGATGACATTGGTGGCGGTTTACGGTGTGCGTATTTTGCTGGCGTGGCAATTAGCCGCATTGCCGGAGCTGTTAGAAGTGGCGGAAAAGCTCAGCGAAAACCAATTTGTCCGTATTGAACATAAACCCAAAGCCAAAGAGTTTGAAAAGCTCGTACACGCCATGAATGTGTTAAGTGGACGATTGCAAGCCAGCTATAAAGCCCATGGTGAAACCGTCCGTCAGTTGCAGCGCGACAAGTATCAAGACGACTTAACGTCGCTGGATAATCGTCGCGGTTGGGATCACTTTTTACAGGACTGGATGACCCACGATGGTTTTGCCCCTGGGTGGATGATGGTGATTCAAGTGTCGAATCTAGCGGAACTTAATCAACAGCACGGCAAGAACGAAGTGGATCAGCTGCTGGTGCAGATGGCCAAAACCTTAAAGCAAGATCCATTACTCAAACACGAAAACGTTCACATCGCGCGCCCCGGCGGCAGTGAGTTTTGGATTTTTTGTCCCGACCCGTTGGACCGTGCATTTAAACCACGCATTCAAGCATTGTTTGATCGTGTAAATGACTTGTCGCGTCGACAAGCGTTAGAGGCCCAGTTGCTGGCGGCAGCCTTACCGCTTGCGCAATTGTTAGAGCCAGCGGCGGCAAAACATCAACTGGATTTAGTGTTGCGTCAGGCGCAAGAGCAAAATCAAGATTGCTTAATTGGCGAAGCGCAAGATCACCAAATGACGAATTGGGTGCATTGGCAACAAAAACTGAAAAAAGTGCTACAGCATGAAGAAATCCTGTTGTTCTCTCAGCCCTTGGTAAACAGCGAGCGCAGTTTAATTCAACAAGAAATTCACTGTCGTTTAAAAGATGAAAATGGTCAGCCTATGATGGCGGGTTTCTTTTGGCCGTTAATAGAAGAATTAAAACTGGCCCCTGATTTTGATCGACTGATATTAACCAAGTGGTGCCAACAGTTGGATGATGAGGTCAGCCAGTGGGTGGTCAACATCAGTGGCCAAAGTCTTAACAGCGAAGCCTTTCGTATTTGGTTTGAAACCGAAGTGCCCGAGCGTTTCTGGTCTCAATTGATTCTAGAGTTTAGTGAATACAGCTTGGCCAACGCCGACGAAGATGTTGAAAGTTGGCTGCATGGCTTGGTCTCCCGCGGTTTACGCATCAGTGTTGACCATTTAGGTACCAGTGGTGAAAGCTTTGGTTTTTTAGCGCGTTTCCCTCTGGCCCAAGGCAAGATCGAACGTCGTTACATTCGCAACATTCATCAACACAAAGACAACCGTTTTTTCGTGGCTGGCATGATAAAAGTGCTGCATAGCCAAGGGGCTAAATGCTATGTCGAAGGGGTTGAAGACGATGCCGAAATGCAGGCACTGATCGACCTTAAAGTAGACGGCATGATGGGCTACGGTGTGTTCGAACCGCAAGCATTGGAGTTAGCGTCCTAACCGGACTTTTTCTGCTATAGTCTGGGCCTCGTATTTTCCTTACTGACAAATTAGGGTTGGCCCATGAAGTTGTCTCACATTGCGGGATTCAGTTTATTGTCTTTGTTGTCGTCGTTCAGTGCGGCTGAGCTGGAACTCATGGAGGGGTATGTCAGAGCCATGCCACCGGGCCAGCCGAATACCGCTGCATTTATGCTGGTACGTAACCCAGCGGACAAAGACGTGAAGCTGACATCTGCCACCACCTCGGCCGCCTCTACAGCCGAATTTCACACGCATACCATGGATGCTCAAGGCGTAATGCGTATGCGCGCAGTTGAAAGTGTGACCGTAGCGGCAAAAGGGCAATTTGAATTTAAACCGGGTGCGTATCACATTATGTTGATGGGGTTGAACAAACCGTTAACGCCGGCTGATACAGTGCGTCTGACTCTGACCGACAGCGAAGGTCAACAGCATCAGCTAACGCTGCCGGTACAAAGTCCAGTTGAAGATCATGGTCATCACGGCCATCACCATCATTAATGATGCAGTGCCCATGGGTAACAAAAGCGGAAGAGCAGTCATGAGTATCAGGGATAAAATGAAATTAAAAGATGATCAGCTAGACGCCTTTGTGGAAGCAGGCTGGTTAGTGCGGGTGCTGGTCTTTACCTTGGCCATTTATTTAACCGGTGCGTTATTCGTTGGCGTGTACTGGAGCAGCGAGCCGGATAGTTTTTCGATTAGCGAACATGTAAAAGAGTACAGTGACGAGCATGGCCACAAAGTCGTCACCGGTTACGCCACCACGACCACCATGGTTAAAGTTGCGCAAACATTGCTGGATAAACCTGGCGGCTATCTAAGCAATGACATACTGCCGCCGGGACTGTGGTTGGACAATATTCCTAATTGGGAATTCGGCGCGCTGGTGCAGTTGCGCGATCTAACCCGTGCGCTGCGTAAAGATTTTAGCCGTTCGCAAAGTCAAAGCACCGAAGACCCAGACTTGGCCATCGCTGAGCCTCAGTTCCATTTTGATAATAATTCGTGGGCGTTGCCGGATACCGAAGGCGAATACCAACGGGGCATAGATAAGCTTGAAGCCTATATTGCTCGTCTGGCCAGTGAGTCCGACAGCAATGCCCAGTTTTATGCTCGTGCTGATAATTTAAGGCAATGGTTGAAAGACGTGGAAACCCGTCTGGGTTCTTTATCGCAACGGCTAAGTGCCAGCGTGGGGCAAAAACGTGTGAATACCGATTTGGCCGGTGACAGCGCGGCAAAGCAAAGCACCGCCAAGTTGGCTGAGTTTGAAGTGAAAACGCCGTGGTCTGAAATTGACGATGTGTTCTACGAAGCACGTGGCACTGCATGGGCGTTACTGCATTTACTAAAAGCCATCGAAATTGATTTTTCAGATGTGCTGCATAAGAAAAACGCTTTGGTGAGCGTGCGCCAGATCATTCGTGAACTAGAAGCCACCCAGCAAACCGTATGGTCACCCATGATTTTAAACGGCGGCGGCTTTGGTTTGTTTGCTAATCACTCGTTGGTGATGGCGTCCTACATTGCCCGCGCTAACGCAGCCATCATTGATTTACGCAATTTGCTTGCTCAAGGCTAACGCGCCAAAGCATTAGAGCCACTCAAACCTCAAGCGACGTCATTCAGTCTCTGAATGGCGTCGTTTTCGTTTAGGGTCATGCTTAGGGTCATGAATTAGTGAACGTCATAGCGTTTGAAAAGTGCTTCTACCCATTGCACGTTTTCGCGTAGAAAGGCATCGAATTCCCTCACTATGTGGGGATGATGAATACTGGATAAGCGGTATTTAAAACGCGTAAGTGGAAAGTGTTCGTTGACCACCAAGTCTTTACTGTCCATTCGTTTTAAATAATAGCGGGCAACATTGGCATCGAAGTAAATGCCGCGCACATGTCGCTTTTGTAACATCTTGAGCAGGTTGCCCAAATTGTTGACCTCGTACAGCTCATAGGTGCCTCGGTCGGCGTGGCTACGCAATTCAGGAACGGTAAAACCCAGCACCGTGCCAACACGCCGCAGTCGGTTTAGCGGGGTTTGTTCATCGCCTGCCAAAGTTAGCAGCGCATTCACCGCAGGAATACCTAGTTCGCTGTAGTGCACTTTTAAGCCTTGTTTTTGTTCGCTGCCCCAATTGGGATGGTCGGGAAATTTAAGGTCGACCTTGCCGGAACGAAAAGCCCTGTATAAGCGCGGAATAGGGTAGGGTTCGTAGCGAAATAGATAGCCATGTTTTGCCGCAAAGGCGTCTAACAGCTCGCGCATCAGGCCGCGATAGCGACCTTTTTCCAGCCATGAAAAGGGCGCGTAATCTTGCGTTTCGACCCCCACCAAATAGGTGTTATTAAGCTCTGTGCGCGCCTCGGTTTGTACCTTCGTCTGTACCTCGGTTTGTACCGTGACTTGCGCTTCAGCTTTTAACGTTGATAGCGGCGTCAGCCATGTGATGCAGAGCAGCGCGGCGAGTAAAATTGTGTTGGTCCGTTTATCCATTACGGCGGCGCGCCACTCTGTTACAAATCTCTTAGGGTAAAAGTAAGTATAGTGAAGATCCTCTACTACACTGCTAATAATCGTTGCAGAATGTAGAGCTGGATTATGGATTACATAGCGTTTACGGATGATCTTGAGCGGCGCATGCAGGTGTTACAAAAGGAATACCTAGCCACCCGAGACGAACGGGCTTTGATGCTGGGGCCATTGTTGGCGATCACATCCCTGTCTAAAAATAACCTACTGCCGTTTGCTCGCGACCGTTACAAGTCGGTGATGAACGAGACCCAGTGGAAAATAGCCGATGATGAAATGTTGGCGTTCCGTGAACAGGTTGAAATTGTACTGGCAGGTCCATCCGCGTTTGTGTCTCACCGTTTGAAAACGGGCTCTTAAGGTTTACCAATACAAGCCTATAACAATACCCCAAGCGCTTTCGCTAGACGGTGATCAGTCGTAGCGAGAGCGCTTGGTTTTTTTGGGTTACTTTCGCTTGTTAAAAACACGGTTTAGAAGCACTCTTAGAAACACTAGTATCGGCTTACTAAGCCTAAATACAGCCAGCGATCAAACAGGGTTTTTGCCTGTTGCATCTTAACCGGACGATCAAGTGCCTTGTGCAAGTCCACTTTGAGTGCGGGATACTTGCGTAGAATGTGCGCGAACGGAATGCGCTGGCTACGAACAAAGTCCATGACTTGATAGCCCACATAAAGCACGCCCACCTGATACTCCATTAAATTGTCGATCTCTTGGTAAAACTCAACATCGTGATCTGTGGTTTGAGGCAAGCGATCCATTTCTTTCGCGAGCTGCATCAGCAGCAGGTTTTCGTTCAAACGGTACATGAATTTATCTTTAATGGAGGAACTCTCCCATTCTTCCATGTGCACCATCAGGGTGTGGGTTTCGCCAATCAGCAAAGCCAGTTCGTCTTGAAGGTTTGATTGCTCTGCTGCGTTAACATGCGAAGCGCTGCTGAAATAGGTCAGTACAGCGAGCAGTATGGTGGGAATACGTTGGCTCATCGTCGTCGCTCCTTACTTCAGAAAAGTGCAAACAAAAGCCCAATAGTGAGTGGAATAAAACAAAGTTGGTTCGGTCTTATGTCAGTTTAGGCGGTTGTTGCGGCGGTGCTGGTGAGCAGTGAAGACAGGATGATCCCATTAGTGGTTTTGGCAGTAACGGCGAGATCGAGTTAGAGAAGGAAGTTCTAAAAAGCTTATATTTGTAGGCTTTGGCTTACGGTGGACACGTTTTGGGTGGCAATGTCGTCGAGTAGAAACCCTAAACGACGCACACAAAAAAGCCGATAGGTTATTCAAGCTCGGAGCTTAAATGTTCATATCGGCTTTTTGTCATGCGTTGAGAGTATCGCTAAATTACTTCTTCGCGTTATACGCTGCGATACCACCGACGATGGCGCGACGTGCTTCGTCAGCATCGCCCCAACCTTCAACTTTAACCCATTTGCCTTCTTCTAAATCTTTGTAGTTTTCGAAGAAGTGAGCGATTTGATCGCGCAGCAGTTTAGGCACATCGTTGATGTCTTTGATGTCGTCGTAGATTTTGGTCAGTTTGCTGTGCGGTACTGCAACCAATTTAGCGTCTTCACCGGCTTCGTCGGTCATGTTCAGTACGCCAACAGGGCGACAACGTACAACAGAACCCGCTTGTACTGGGTAAGGTGTGATCACCAATACGTCCAGTGCATCGCCGTCGTCAGCCAAGGTGTTGTTGATGAAACCGTAGTTGGCTGGGTAGAACATAGGGGTAGCCATGAAACGGTCAACCATCAATGCGCCGCCCATGTCTTTGTCGATTTCGTACTTGATTGGGCTAGAGTTCGCTGGGATTTCAATCGCAACGTAGATGTCTTCTGGTGCATCTTTACCAACAGGAATCTGATCGAAGGACATGGCCTTACCTTAATGCTTGGGATTGGACAAAAATTAAGAGGCGCGAATTATAGCCTTGCGAGCGCTGACTGGGAAGGATTGGGCTATTGATCAATGCTTAGTCATTTTCTAGTATGGCTTTAATTGACCTTGTCAGGAGACAAACGTATGCGTCTTTCCATTGATATTACCCCTGAGCAGCATAAGAGACTAAAGTCAGCGGCCGAACTAATGGGGCTAAGCATTGAGGATTATGTTCTAGAGCGCACTTTGTCAACAGGCGCTCAACAGGCAGCCATCCAAGAGTTGGAAGCATTTCTCGCTCCTCGGGTTGAAGCAGCTGAGCGAGGCGAGTTTTCGGACCGCACCCTAGACGACATCTTTGATGAGGCGGCAAAGGAGATTCGTTAGCATGCCTGACTACCTACTCACGGAAGAGGCGGTACAAGATCTACAGGAAGTTGCGCAGTACACATTAAAGCATTGGGGTAAAGCCCAATTGGAGCAGTATCGACAAGGTTTAAAGGTCTGCTTCGAGCGTATTGCAACTGGCGACGTAAGAGCCCGAAGCTTTTCTATGCGCTTCCCCAATTTATTGGTTACCAAGTACCGACAGCATTTCATCTTCTTTTTGTTTAGCTCAGGCAAACCTCCAGTGATTTTGGGTGTAATTCACGAAAAGCGAGATATCGTGAAGCACCTAAAAGCCCGCCTGAGCTAAACCTATAGACATCCTTACTTATTACGCCTCCGATGCCAATGCAGCCACCTTGGCTTGGTACTCTGCCGCATCAAAGTTAGCCAGCAGGGTTTTAAGCTCAGGCACGCAGGAGCCGCAATTAGTACCTGCTTTGAGGTGCTTCCCTATGTCCGCCGTTGTG
>JBFHVZ010000067.1:0-16788 GCA_041589295.1 Pseudomonadales bacterium | reverse complement strand
GTGTGCTTCGTGACTCATGCCGCTGTGGTTCATGTTGCCGTGATTCATACCGCTGTGGCTCATGCCATCGTGATTCATAGACCCCATCATGTCGGCCATGGTTAGCCATTCAACTGGGTCTAATTCTGGTGTATCGCTTTGGAGTCCTGCTTCAGTCGCCAATGTGCCTTTGGCGTAGCCACTTCTATCCATGTTTTGCGCAAACAGTGTGTAGGCTGATTGAGTGGGCGTGACTATGACGTCGTAGGTTTCCCCGGGGCCAAAGCGAAATTCATCGATTTCTACTGGCTTCACATTTTGTCCGTCGGCCTGAATCAAGGTCATTTTAAGACCGGGAATGCGGACGTCGTAAAAACTGTTACTGGCTGCATTGATAAACCGTAAACGGACGCGATCACCCTGTTTAAATAGACCAGTCCAGTTACCTGCGGGGTTTTTGCCGTTCATTAAGTACGTCATACTCGCCGATGATAAATCTGCAAGGTCGGTAGGGTTCATGCGCATCTGATTCCACATCTGACGTTTTTGCAGGGCTGCCCTAAAGCCTTGTTCAGCAACATCCTTTGTAAAATCAAAAAAAGTGGGCTGGTTAAAATTATAAATGTCGCTTTGCACTTTTAATTTGGCAAACGCAGACATGGGATTTTCGTTCATCCAATCCGATAGCTGAATGACGTGGTCTTGCTCGCTCGGGTGCAGCTCTTTTTCTTTTGGTTCGATGATGAGCGCACCGTACATGCCCGTTATTTCCTGAAAACCAGTATGGCTGTGGTACCAATACGTGCCACTTTGTTGGAGCGTAAAGCGGTAGGTAAATGTTTCGCCCGGTGCAATACCGCGAAAGCTAATTCCCGGCACGCCGTCCATATCAAACGGCAAGATAATGCCATGCCAGTGTATGGATGTGGGTACCTTGAGGTTGTTTGTTACATGAATGGTGACGTCGTCACCTTCGCGTAGGCGAAGGGTTGGGGCGGGGATGCTACCATTAATGGCAGTGGCAATTTGTGCTGAGCCCGTGAAGTTGACCTTGAGTTCATCCACGGTTAAAAAAATCTCACGTCCGGTGAGTTCCGCAGCAGTGGGTAATGCTGCAGCCAGAGGGGGTAAACCAGCCAATAGACCACCTGTCGCCAAGCCCTGTACAAAGCGTCTGCGAGAGGTTGTTAATGTTGGCAATGGCGGTGATAAAAACGGGCGTGACATTGGCTAACCTCGACGGTAATTAGATCTAGCTCCATATACACGCTTAGCATAACCACACAGCCTGACATCACCATGACTCAAAGATGACAAGACCGTAATGTCATGCACATGTTAATGCCCGTGTGGGGCGTGTAACATGCGTTGGCTTGAGCGGGAGTAAGGTAATTTATATGCGCTTATTGATTGTTGAAGACGAAGTCAAAACCGGCGACTACCTAGAACAAGGTTTGCGAGAAGCGGGGTTTATGGTCACGCTGGTGCGCAATGGCTTAGATGGCCATCATCTGGCAATGACCGAAGAGTTTGACCTATTGCTATTGGATGTGATGCTACCGGACGTTGATGGCTGGCGTATTGTTCAATCGTTAAGAGAAGCCAAGCGCCAAACTCCCGTGCTGTTTTTGACGGCCAGAGACAGCATTGAAGACCGCGTAAAGGGCTTAGAGCTGGGTGCGGATGACTATTTGGTAAAGCCCTTTGCCTTCGCTGAATTGCTGGCTCGGATTCGTACTCTATTGCGTCGCGGAAATGCCCAAGTGAGTAATAGTGAGATAACTATTGCGGATCTCACACTCGACCTAGCCAAGCATAAAGCAGTCCGTGGTGGTAAACGCATTAACCTAACCTATAAGGAATTCGCATTATTAGAATTGTTGGCTCGTCGAAAAGGTGAAGTGTTGCCGCGCTCCTTGATTGCATCCCAAGTGTGGGACATGAATTTTGATTCCGATACCAATGTGATTGATGTGGCCATCAGGCGACTACGTGCAAAAATGGATGATGAATTTGATGTGAAGTTAATTCATACCGTGCGTGGCATGGGTTACAAACTCGACATTGAGGAAGCCTAGTGATGAGAATGAATGGTGGCAGACCCTTATCGCTTAAAGCTCGCGTCATGTTGTTCGTGGCGACTGCTATCGGGCTGAGCCTAATTTTAATTGGTTATCTAATTCAGAATGCTGTATCGAATCATTTTATTGAACAGGATGAAGAAGAACTGCATGTTATAACAAAAGCAGTTGAAGATGCCTTACGTGAAGCAAACACAGATCACAGCCACTTTGCTAAAACACTTGAGCAAGCAGTATCGGGCCATCATGGTGTTTATTATCAAGTGTTGAACCAACAGCTAGATATTTTGTATTTTACACCTCCCTTCAATTACCAAATCGACATTCAGACTCGGCTACCCGAAATATCACACGAAGCACTAGAGTCCGTAACTTGGGAGCTTAATGGTCAGCATTATCGAGGGTTAATAACTCCCGTCAAAATTTCTGGGAATCACTACTATGTGGTCGCGGCCATTGAAATGGATTTCCATATGCATTTTTTAGATCAATTTCAATACACCTTGTGGTTAATTATGGCGATTGCGGCTGTGGTTATTTTAAGCGCTGCGTGGTTTGGGATACATCAAGGTCATCTTCCCTTGCATAAGTTGACGGCTGACATTGCTTCGATAAAAGCGGATCGCTTGGATACTCGAATTGATGTTCATGGTGTGCCCAGTGAATTAGTCACCCTTGTTAATTCATTTAATGAGATGCTGTCCAGGCTGGAGCTCAGCTTTAAGCGCTTATCAAATTTTTCAGACGACATTGCACACGAAATTCGCACGCCGCTCACCAATCTAATTACCCAAACACAGGTGGGCCTCAATAAAGTTAGATCGGATGTCGAGTATCAAGAACTACTTTATTCCAATCTTGAAGAGCAAGAACGGTTGGCGAAAATGGTTAACGAGATGCTTTGGCTGGCAAAAAGTGATAATGGGTTAATCGAAATTGAACCTGAACAGCTCGACCTGCGTCGGCAGATTCAGGATCTATTTGATTACTTTGAGGTATTGGCTGATGAAAAGAATATCCAGCTGAATCTCATTGGTCAGCCCGTTTTGGTGAATGCAGATAAATCAATGTTACGCAGAGTCATCTCTAATTTATTATCAAACGCATTGCGCCATTCACCCCTAGGAAAAACCATTGACGTTGCTGTGTTTAGTGAGCTGGGCGAGGTGGGGTTTTCCATAAAAAATCATGGCGAACCCATACCAGCGTTGCATCTATCAAAGATATTTGACCGCTTCTATCGCGTTGATCCTTCACGACAACGCCAGAGTGACGGCGTTGGATTGGGGTTGGCCATTGTTAAGTCCATTGTCGAAGCGCATAGTGGCCGAGTAGAAGTGCAGTCAAACACTACGGAAACTATTTTTTCAATCTTTTTTCCAGACAAAAATTATCTCTGAATTCTACCACTTGGCGTAATGGTCTTCACAAAAGCCCAGTGCGCCGTCTATTTTTATTGAGCGTCCTTGAGCGTCTTTTACTTGGCCATAAAAACGGCCAAACAGTTGCGTAAAATTAGAGGCTAATAAAATTGCGTTGGTTTTTTCTTTTCGTGTGCCTTCTGGCTCGAAGGTTAAATTAATATGACCATCTGAGGTTTTGACTCGCCAAGTGGTTTCACGATTTTGGCGATCAAATTCAAAGTACACCCGACCCAGTTTGATTAATTCATCGTTTATCCATAAACCGTTTTCCGTATCGCCTGTTTCGTTTACACCATTCGCTAAATTGAATCCGACCTTGGTGCCGTCAGTGGTTTGATGAGAAAGGCTAGCCCAATTCCAAAAAGTTTCTCGGCGCATGAAACCACATGACCAATCAACGCTGGCCAATAAGTCTTGGGTATCAATGGCTTGTTCTTGCCAAGAAATATCACCGCTAAACGGACGAGTTGTTACTTTATTGGTGAATACCCAGCCGTTATAACCTGCGCGACAACACACGGGTAAGGGTTGATAAATAGTCTTTTCATCTAGCGTGACATCAACCACAAGACGGTCTTTTAAATTCATGGTTAGTCTACGGCTGTTACCGTCTGCGGCCATGGTGATGTGATTTTTACCGCTTTTAAACGTCCAGCTACCCCCCATGGGTTGAGTACTTGTATGTGTCCCCAGCGCAAAAGGCATTAGCCAAGAAAACTCTTCAAAGGCCTTTGTCATCGGGTCGTAAACATACACAAATGCTTTGCTCACCCACTTTAAGTTGACGATTGCCGCGCCCAAAATAAAGTGCGGTCCGGTCAAACCAATAAACTGAAATTGATTTGGCGCCATACGTTTACGCCAACCAGCTATTGGTTGATCCATGGTGCTGCGCCAATCAAAACGGTCAAAGGCAATGTCCTTGGGCGGGTAATCAAATAGCCCAAATTGTACCTGACCAGCTTGATCAATTAGGTTATCGAGGGGCGGTCTCGACGGTTGAGGGGCATCAGGGGCAAAAGCATTTTGAGTCATGGTTGGCGCTGCGTATAAAACGAAAAATTGAGCCAAGCATAAAAAAGGATCAATTGGTCGCCAAGGGCTGCATGGGCCAGCATAAGGAGTAAATACGGCCAACCCTTGCAGTTCAAATGCGCTAACGGTTAAATGGACCCCAGCCAGGCATAACTATAAAAACGTCTTGGAGTTCCCATGAGTGTCTACCCTGTTCATTTTGTTTCAGAGCAATGGGCGCAAAACGCGCACGTTAATAAAGTAAAATATTTAGCTATGTATCAACAGTCTGTCGAAGACCCAGACGGGTTTTGGGCAGCGCAAGCCAAACGCATTGATTGGTTTAAGCCTTTCAGCAAAGTGCGTGACTACAGCTACGACGCCGATAATCTGCACATCAAGTGGTTTGAAGATGGTGTACTGAACATTTGTCATAACTGTGTGGATCGCCACGTTGCCACCAAAGGCAATGACACTGCCATCATTTGGGAAGGTGACGACCCAAAGGATGACAAAACCCTCACCTATGCCGAGTTACAAGTGGCCGTTAGTCGTTTCGCTAACGTGTTAAAAGACATGGGGGTAAAAAAGGGCGATGTGGTCACCATTTATATGCCCATGATCGTTGAAGCCTCACTGGCCATGCTGGCTTGTGCCCGTATCGGCGCGATTCATAGCGTGGTGTTTGGTGGCTTTTCGCCGGAAGCCTTGGCAGGTCGTATTGAAGACGGCCAATCAAAATGGGTGATTACCGCAGACGAAGGTGTGCGCGGTGGCAAAATTGTCCCGTTAAAAGCCAGTGTTGATGCGGCCTTAAGCAAGCCCGGCACCGATTGCGTGAAGAAGGTTTTGGTGGTCGAACGCACGGGGGCCGTCGTCAATTGGGTGGCCGAGCGTGACGTGTGGTATCACAAAGCATTAACCACTGTGTCCGATGAATGCCCATGTGAACCCATGAATGCCGAAGACCCGCTATTCATCTTGTACACATCAGGCTCCACCGGCAAACCCAAGGGCGTTATGCACACCACGGGCGGCTACATTGTGTATACCTCGCTCACCCACGAAGTCATTTTCGATTACAAACCCGGTGACGTGTATTGGTGTACCGCTGATGTGGGCTGGATTACCGGCCACAGTTATATGATCTACGGGCCATTAGCCAATGGCGCGATTACCGTATTATTCGAGGGCGTGCCCAACTATCCAGCGGTTAACCGCATGGCTCAGGTGGTGGACAAACATCAAATTAATATTCTGTACACCGCGCCCACGGCCATTCGTGCCCTGATGGCTCACGGCAGCGCCGCCGTAACCGATACTAAGCGCACCAGCTTGAAGTTACTCGGCAGTGTGGGTGAGCCTATTAACCCAGAAGCTTGGGAGTGGTATTACAAAACCATCGGCGATGAAAAATGCCCCATCGTAGACACATGGTGGCAAACCGAAACTGGCGGCGTGCTGATTACGCCATTACCCGGTGCCACCGACCTAAAACCTGGCTCTGCGTCTTGGCCTATGTTCGGTGTGAAGCCTGCGGTGGTGGATAACGAAGGCAACATTTTAGAAGGCGAGTGCGAAGGCAACTTGGTGATTCTAGAAAGTTGGCCCGGACAAATGCGCACCGTATATGGCGACCATCAACGCTTCGCCGACACCTATTTCAAAGCCTTCCCTGGTAAGTATTTCTCTGGTGACGGTGTGCGTCGCGACGCCGATGGTTATTACTGGATCACAGGCCGTGTGGACGACGTACTAAACGTATCGGGTCACCGCATGGGCACGGCGGAAATCGAAAGCGCGTTAGTTTCTCACAAAAAAGTCGCTGAGGCAGCGGTGGTGGGTTACCCCCATGATATTAAAGGGCAGGGCATCTACGTTTATGTCACGCTTAATTTAGGGGTAAAAACTGATGAGGCGCTTACCCAAGAACTCAAGGCCTGGGTGCGCAGCGAAATCGGCCCTATCGCCGTGCCGGATATTATCCAGTTTGCCCCCGCTTTGCCGAAAACGCGCTCCGGTAAAATCATGCGACGTATTCTGCGTAAGATTGCGGAAAATGATTTTGCTTCTCTGGGGGATATTTCCACGTTGGCGGACCCGAGCGTGGTTGAAAGTTTGATTCAAAACCGAGTGGAACACGCTTAACGAACGGTCGTTTTTAAACGTTTTTTATAGCGTCTTTTATGGGGCCTATTGTAGGTTCTCTTATAGCCTTTCTTATAGATAGCAGCGCTAACAAATATCGCCCTTAAATCAAATGAGATTTAAGGGCGATTTAGCCTCATGCTTTATTCTGGAAAACACCTCTCTTTTCATCGCAAGGTCGCCAACTGACTATGCTCAAACTGAGTCACATTGGAGGAAATCGACCATGCAACTGTCCCCTTGGAACCCAACCGAACTGTTGGATATACAGCGCACGTTTTTAGAAAGCGCCAACGCTTTTAACACCGAAATCATGACCATGTCGGGTTTTCTTGCCACCGACATTATTCAAACCAACCACGGTTACCGTTTATATGCCGACGTACCTGGCGTCAAACTGAAGCATTTACATCTAAGTGTGGATAACGGCGTTATGACCCTGAGTGGCGAGCGTCATTTGCATTACGACACTAAAGACAAAGAAATTCCCGTGCTAAACCGTCAAAGCGGAAAATTCAGTGTTTCGTACACCTTAAGTGACCACATTGCATACGACAAAATCACAGCCAAGGTTGAAGACGGTGTTTTGATTGTGGATATGCCCGTAAGCAAGCACGGGCATCCTAACCAGATTAGCATTGATATCGCGCAGCAGTGCGATAACTGATGTAAAGCGATCGGTTATCTTTTTCTAAAACACAGCACCAGCGCAGACAGTAGGCGTCAAAGGACTAAGTTATTTTGGGTTTGTTAAGGGTTTCGGTATAACGCTTAAACTCATCCAAAATGCATTGCCAGCCTTGCTGCTGCTCTTGTGCTGTGTGCATATCTTCGGCGTCAAAGGTTTCGGTGATCCGCACCTTGTCATGCTCAGCGGTGAATTCCACCGCAACTTCGCGACCATCACCAAGGGCAAAGCGAATAAAAGACATAGGAATGATCTCGATAAACGTCCCGTCTAAGTCAAACCCCATAGAACCGTCTGTTGATTCCATTCGGTAGCTAAAATTCCCGCCGATTTGAAAGTCCGATTCAGCCCTTGGGCAGCACCAGTCGCTTGAGGCAAAGTTCCAGCCGGTAATATGTTCTGGTGCGGTCCAAGCGTGCCAAACGACCTTAAGTGACGCATTTAAAGTTGTGGAGACAGTGATTTTCATGAATGAGACTCGGTAGGAGGGTTCCAGCATCATAGACTGATTTTTCTAGTTATGCTGGCATTTACTTTAGCTCCGATTGATGAAACCTAAAATAGGCCTTGGGGATACGGATGAAAAATTAAAGTCATATAACCATAAATTTTTTTAAAAGCTGATATTAATCAAATTCAATGTAAGTGATGAAAAAAAATCTAACTTCCACGATTGAAAAGTAAAAATGCTGTCCGCATAAAGGGTTTAACGCAAACAGAATGACGAACAAAATTGCAAATGCAACAGGAGTAAGACCATGACCGTTTGGGACCCTTTTCGTGAAATGGAAGCCGTGCTAGACCGCTACCGTCCAAGTCAAAATCGCACTATTAGCAAGCACGAGGACATGGCAAGTGCCGATTGGTATCCGTCTGTCGATGTCGCCGAATCTGAAACCGCGTTTCACATTCATGCTGAACTGCCGGGTGTGAAAAAAGAAGATATCAAAATTAATGTGCATGAAGGTGTGCTGACACTCAGTGGCCAGCGTGAATCGAAAAAAGAGGAGTCGGGAAAAAAATTCCACCGTATCGAACGATCTTACGGTTCGTTTAGTCGCAGCTTCCGTTTACCTGACAACGTAGAAGCAGAAAATGTCGAAGCGAATTTTCAAGACGGTGTACTGGAAATTGATTTACATAAATCACAAAAACAGGCACCCAAACAAATTGAAGTGAAAGTGCGCTAAGCAGTCTAAGAGGAAAAAGTAATGCAATGAGGTCGGCTTAATCGCTTATTAAAAAGCGATTAAGCCGATGTTATTTATTTTGCTAAAATGGGGTTAAAGTCAGAACGGCAATCTGAGCAGGCGGATAGATCGTTGGCTTGTGATATTTCATTAATTCTTTGTGCAACACGTTGTGCACTGCTAACACCATCTTCCAAAAGCGGAACCTGATCCGTCACATAAGAACCCGCAAACCAAACTCGTCTTAGTGAACCCGTATTTTGCAAATTCATCAACTCTGTCATGGCGCTCGCCGAATCCGGTGTTAACAAGGTACGGTGAAATTGGCTACGGGCTAAAATACGCTTAGGCGTTATGTCGTATAGCGGGTCCCAACTTTGAAATAAATTCTCAGGTAAAACTGCTTGCTCTATTGGGTTCATCCATACCGTTGCCCAAGGTTCGCCATTATGATCGTGACGCATATTTACGGCAGACCAAAGGCGGCGCTTGCGCGGCATGACGTTCTCGTCCGTGTGCATGACCATTTCGGTTAAGCGATACGGTACACGCGCTAGTAGTGATTGTTCGAGCTCTAAGTCGGGGCCTAAAAATTGTTTTGCTATTTTAGGTTCAGTCGCCACCACCACATGGTCGTAAATGCGTTGGCTGTGATCGGTCAACACTTGCACACCTTGCGCTACTTGTACCAGCTGATTGACACTGTGATTTAAATAAATGTTCTTAATGGGCTGCTTTAATTTTTGCTCAAGCGTACGCGTGCCACCCGAGATTCGATAGGCTTGCGCGGCACCAGAAAAATCATGAAACAACTTTGCCATAGGCTTAGCAGGGTAGGCATCAAGCTCTTGCTGATTGGCGCTGCACATTAAAGACCAAATGGGATACAAATATTCTCGAATAAAAGCGTCCGTAAATCCGCGTTCGCGTAACCAAGGGCGTAAAGTGGTTTGGTCATCGACCACAGCATATTGCTGTTGTTTTAGTATGCGCATCCAGCGTAGCAACTGTGGCCCAAAACGTATTAGCCAAGTCAGGTTGTGAGCGTTCACTTTGGGTAACGTGAAAAAGCCTGCGCTAGTGAAGGGGAGTTTGCCCGACCATAACGAAAAATAGGTACGGCCATTCGGATAGGTGAAATTGGGTTCCTGTTTAATGGGATAGGTTGGAACGCTTAAGCGATCAAGCAACGCGCATAAATTAGGGTAGTGCAGTGCGTTAAAAACCCTAGGCGGGACATCAACACGAACAGGGCCATGGGCCGAATCCACCATCAAACCTTCGCTGCCTAAGCCGAGTTCTGATTTTTTCTCGTACAAGGTAACGTGATGGTGCTGGCTTAATTCGTGTGCGGCAGTTAAACCGGCAATGCCACTGCCGATCACGGCGATTTTAAGGCCCATGTCGTGATCCTGTGTTTATTATTATTTGCCCTTTCCGACACCCTGCCGTCGCAGAAGCGACCCAAATGCCAGAGGCTAAGCCTCGCATTTTGGCTCAAATGGGCGTCACCGTCTATGCACGCATCCTGCTGCAAAAGACTGTATCATCCTTCTGCTGAATGAGTGGTGTTCTATCTGTAAGAGGCTCGCCTCGGGCCAATAAAATACCGTCGCGCCGAGGCGACGCTCATACGGGGCCTAGAGCTTGTTTAGTGTGCGTTCAAAATCGACCACAAACTGTTCCAGATAGAATCGGCTCATTCAAAATTGATCCAGCTGAACCAATACAAGCCGAGCAAAGCCAAGCAACGCAGAACGCGAGTTAGAAGCCCTGTTATGAAAACCCTAGGTTGGACACTGCTGTTTATACAAGAACTGTTCGCCAGTCTGATTGGTCGTCGCCCACCGTTCGAACAAACCAAAACCCTGCTTAATCACAGCGATTCAACCCAGCACTGGGGTAACTTGGGGTATTGGTCTGCCAAACCTGATCTAGGCCGAGAACACCTGTTAGATTACCAACAGGCGGCTGCAACGTTAGCCGATCAGTTGTTGTTGGATATCCCGTTAGACGCAGTGCATCATGTGTTGGTTTTGGGCTGCGGTAGTGGCCAAGAGGCTCAACATTGGCAATCTACAGTTCTTCAAACAGCCGAGTTTGAAGGGTGGGACACGGATCCACTGGCCATTGCTACCGCAAAACAGAATCAACCTCAGCATCATTGGCGAAATCAGTCAGCTTCTAAACTTTCTATACATACTGAACACACGAGCCAGTACGACCTTATTTGTGCATTAGATTGCGCTTATCATTTTCCCAATCGTGAACGTCTTTGGCGGGCGGCCAACACAATGCTCACTCCGCAGGGTCGCCTTGCTGTTAGCGATCTTGTGGTGGCTAAACAACATCTTACCCGTACCGACCGATTGCGCTTGCGTTTTGCTGCCGCCGTGTTTTCCATTCCAAATGAAAATTGGATCACTGCCGAAGAATATGAAGATCAATTACAGCAAGCGGATTTCGACGTTGAACAAATTCGGTTTGTGGGGGAACAAGTGCTTGATGGCTTCGTGCACTTTGTACAAAACAAACACTTTGGCGAAGGCTTGCCTAGACGCTGGCAGTTAAAAAGCCGTATCACCAAAAGGTTAATTCAATGGCTGCGAAAACATGGCTTGATTGACTATGTGGTTATAGTGGCCAATGCTTCTATTAAAAGTGGTGGTAGAAGATAGAAAACGTAAAAAAATAGGGTTTTTCTATCTATCTTCAGTTGATCATTCTCAATATTTTTAAACATAAACTGTGCTCAAATGCGGGACGTCTTCATTGAGGTGCTAAGTTGCTCATCATGTTTATGCGCTTTTTATAAAAGTTGTTTAACTTGGTGTTCGCTTAGCCCAAAAAATTCTATTGAGATTTTAAAGGCCCATTATGCAAACAGCACATGTACACGAAATATTAGAAATGATCAGCGCCAGCGGCCAAGCCTATTCGGCGGCTGAACTACAAACCGCCATCGAAACCCAATTTGGTAGCGATACACGTTTTAACTCTTGCTCAATCGATAATATGAATGCCGAGAAGGCGGTTGAATTTTTAATTAGTCGTGGGAAATTTATTCCGCAACAAGCAGAGAGCTCTTGCTGTGGTGGATGTTGTGGCTAAATGAACGACGAGGTTTATTTACGCTACTCGTAATGCGTCCAAAGCCTCAATACCTTTACCGCTTTTTCGTCTTCTAAAATTTGATACACCAATCTGTGTTGGATGTTGATGCGGCGAGAGTTCGCGCCAGAAAGATCGCCGACGAGCTTCTCGTAAGGTGGGGGATTTTGGTAGGGGTTAGTTTCAATAATGGTTAGCAGTTCTTGGGCTTTTTCTTTAAGGCCCGACGAAGCTAATTTGCGCGCGTCCTTTTGCGCTTGCTTGGTATAAAAGAGCTTCCAACTCACCAGTCTAGCTCCTGATCGCAGTCGTCTAGATCGGTTTCAATGCCTTCACGAATGGATTCGCGCATACCCGGTACAGACAGCAAGTGCAGAGTCTCATTGATGGCGTTCCAGTCTGCCTCTGACAGCAACACCGCATTACCTCTTTTGCCTGTAATAACAATGGGTTGGTGGCTTTCGGATGTTTCGTCGATGAGGGCGTATAGTTTAGCGCGCGCCTCTGTGGCGTTCAGTGTGGTCATAACTCACCTCCAATAATAAAAAAAGCGTACGCCTAGACGTACGCTTTGTCAATTAACGGCGGGAGGTGGGGTTAGGAGGGTCTCCCCCCAATCGACTGCCTAGTTCCCACCGATCGTCAAATCAGCCGCGCCATCTTGCATTGTGTATTGGCGCTCAACAATGCTGTCCAATACGGTTTGCTTTTGGCTGTATAGATTTTGTGTGACGAAGTTGGTTTGGCCGTCGTTGCTTTCTGTCGGCAAGTTATAGAAAGTCACCGACATTTCAGTGGCGTTAGCTGTGGCGACTGCGACACCGTGTTCGCGGGTACGAGCAACTTTTAACGGTTCTGATGCGCTTTCCATCAGCACGTCATAGTAGGGTTTCAAATCTTGCACCAAGCCTTTTTGTTGATCGCTCAATCCTGCCGAACCCACCAAACCATCGAGGCCACCATCAAGGTATGAACCAAAGGTGCCAGAAGAAACCGATGAAGAGGTTAGGTCAAATACACCGTCTGCCAGTTTCGAAGCATAGTGGCTGTGAATGTCACCACCAATGGACACCACGTTGCCCCGTGCTTTCATAGTCTCGATCATGACCTGCTTGTTTACAACGGCACCGTCCCAGTGATCCACGTTTAGATAGAAACGTTGATTAAACGGTGACGGTACACCGTCCAATGCGGCGTCCAGTTGCGCGTAAGCGTCAGGTAGAGCAGCGCGGCCAGCGCTTTTCGCGCGTAGGTCCATCACCAATGGCGAGAACGACACTGAGCTTCCTAGAACTTTCCAAGTGCCCGTGTTGCTCGTGAGCTTGCCGGTTAACCAGGTACGTTGAGTTTCGCCGTACATGTCGTCAGCGGTGTTGCCGCTAATAGCCGCCTTGTATTGTGCATACAGATCGAAGGTGTCTTTTACTACAAAGTAACGTGCACCCAAGTCTGCAAGGTGCGAGGTTTTACCCATTAAGAAGAACGGCATGCCTTTTTTCGCGCCGTCCGTTGCAATGCTGGTGCCCGCTTTGATTTGTCCCATGCTGATCAATTGTGGCAATACATAATTGTTCATGAAGTCGATGGAGATCAATTGGTCATCGGCGAAGGTACTTTTGAGAATGTCATGGGCTTGGGTAAAGCTCATGTCTACGCCGCGATCTACGGCTTGTTTTTGCAATGACAACGACAAAGCAAAAATGGTTTTTAGGTATTGGTCGCCCAAACCTGTGCGCACGTCAGCACCTGTGCCGTAGTTGTGCATGATCGCTAGCGTGGCATCCAAGTATGGCGCGGGTACAGATGCGCTAATGGCTTCTTGCGTCATGGCGATGGTGCCCGGGAAGGCGTCTTCTGGAATCAAATGATCGGGACGGTACGAACGAAAGTCTGACATCACCAAGTGCAGGTTTTCACCAAATTGGAAGTCACGGTAAATTTTAATGTTGTCGCCAATGTGTTCGTCACCCACTTGCAGTGCAGCCGCGTCAGTAGTGGCGTCATCACCCGTGGACTCGTGGTCCACTGGCATAAATTCCAAGTAAGCCCGTTCTGAGTTCAGTTTACGCTGGCGATTTTTTTCACTGGCGGCACCGTCTAGGTAGGTGGAGTTGTCCTGCCAGCTGTCGTCCGAAAACTCGTGATCGTCCCATGTAACGATGAACGGATAGCTTTCCTGCATTTTTTGTAACACAGGGTCGGTGCGATAGGTTTTATACAACTGACGATAGTTGCTCAAGCTTTGCGCTGCATAAAACTCTTTGCCCGCACCACCGCGCTTAAGGGCACCGGCCAAGTCGGTGAACTGGATGTCGCGATCTGCGGATGCGGCTTGGAAGCTTTTATCGCCCACGGTCTCGTAAATGTAGTCACCTAAGTGCACCACAAAGTCGATGCTGTTGAGCATGTCTTGTTCAAGCAGGCGCAGGTAAGTGTTGTAGTAGCGGCCGATGTAATCCTGACAGCTGGCGTAAGCGAACTTGATTTCGGTGTCGGCATTGGCTTCCGGGGCGGTTTTGGTACGGCCTGTGTTGGTGACCACGTCTTCGCCGTCTTTGCTGTAAACAAAGCGGTAGTAATACGTGGTGTATGGCTTCAGCTCAGTGACGCGCACTTTTACCGTGTGATCGTGGCTGGCCGGTGCAATTACTTGTGTGTTCACCACGCCAGTGGCGAAGGTGCTGTCCTCGGAGACTTGCAAGGTCAGGCTGATGTCGGTGTTGATCGCACTGTCTTCTACGCGGGTCCACAAAATTACGCTGTTCGTGCGCGGATCACCGGACATAACGGACTGTGGGAAATAATTAGGTGTGCTGCTGTTACGATTATTGTTGTCGTCATCGTCGAATTTACAACCACTTAACAACGGAAGGGCGGTGGCAGATGCAGCTGCAATAACGGTTTGTAGAAAGTGGCGGCGAGAGATAGACATTCTAACTTCCTCAGAAATAGGCCTGACTTGATCCCATTTGAAATGGTGTAAGACAGGGGGTTTTATTGTTCTTATGTGACAGAGGTGTGAATCTTCCGCCAAAAAAAGCGGATTTCAACTAAGAACAAGGCATTGGCCGCATTTGATAAGAAGAGTGTCCGTTTCGGCTACCGAGGAATTGTTGGCGACACCCCTTTGGGTGATACGGGCATTTTGTCTGATGCAAAAGTTAGATATTTAACTGACGCTTGGCATCTGACCACAGTGCCTTAAATTGTGGAGTCTCAGTTTGTGACCAAGGTGCAAAAACCAAGGTGCGCTGGGCCGTAGTCAATCTCAATCTATGTGGTACACTAGCCCGCTTATTTATGGCGGCATGTTGTTGAATTACAGCCGTTTTTTTCTACCCAGAACAGCCGGTATTGGTTGTAATTTGTACAGGATCTTAGGCTGCATGAGTTTCAAAGCACCAGAAAGTTTGGCGGAACAAATTGCTCAGCATATCGGTGAACAAATTATCACCGGCAAGTTAAAGTCCAAAGAGCGTATCCAAGAGCTAAAAGTTGCCAATGACCTAGAGGTCAGCCGTGGCTCGGTACGCGAAGCGCTGCTGATTTTGGAAAGCCGCCACCTAATTGATATTTTGCCGCGCCGTGGCGCCATGGTGGCCAATATGAACAAGGCCAACGTCAGCGCGCTGTACGAAACCTATTTAACCTTGCTGATTGTGCTGGCAACCAAGGTGGCCAGACAGTGGCAACAAGGGCAGTTGGACCCGCTGATCGAACAACTGCAAAAAATTCGCGCCATCGCCAACAGTAATGATCCCGAAGCCCCAGAGCGCGTGGTTACAGCCGGTTTTGACCTTATGCGCATGGCCTACCCGCTGGCGGAAAATCCTTATCTCGAAGGCATTTTGGAAGACCTGCAACCGGCCATCCACCGTGCTTATCAAATGGCATTAACCCTAGACAGCAATGCTTTGTCCCATAGCATGACCTTTTTCGGCCAATTACTCGAAGCCGTGCTCAAACGAGACGAAGCCAAAGTAGAATCTTCCATCAAGGCGTACGGCGATCACTTGCTAAGCATCATGATGGATGCCCTTGAAGACTAATAATAAGAAAAAGCTAAAAGGGGCGTAGTGTGCGGCTCAAGTCCATTAAATTGGCGGGATTTAAGTCCTTCGTGGACCCCACCAAAATTCCATTTCCAACCAACCTGACCTGTATTGTCGGCCCTAACGGCTGTGGTAAGTCCAATACCATAGACGCCGTGCGCTGGGTTATGGGCGAAAGCTCGGCCAAAAACCTGCGTGGCGACGCCATGACCGACGTTATTTTCAATGGTTCTACTGGGCGTAAGCCTGTGGGTCAGGCCAGTATCGAATTGGTATTCGATAACAGTGAAGGCAAGTTACAGGGCGAATATGCCCAGTACAGCGAAGTCAGTGTTAAGCGTAAAGTGACTCGTGACGGCCAATCGTTGTATTACCTCAACGGTGCCAAGTGTCGTCGCCGTGATATTACCGATTTGTTTTTAGGCACAGGTCTTGGCCCACGCAGTTACGCCATCATCGAACAGGGCATGATCTCCAAATTGATCGAGTCCAAGCCAGAAGAGCTGCGCGTTTACATCGAAGAAGCCGCTGGTATTTCTAAGTACAAAGAACGCCGCAAAGAAACCGAAAGCCGCATTCGTCGCACCACAGAAAACTTAGAACGCCTTTCGGATATTCGCGAAGAATTAGACCGCCAGTTGTCACGTCTAAAACGTCAGGCGGAAAGCGCAGAAAAGTACAAAGAATTTAAAGAAGAAGAACGTCAGGTTAAGTCCGAATTGTTGGCCATGCGCTGGCGAGCACTGGATGAAGAGCTAAACCAAATTCAAGTGGTCATCGCTGAACAAGAGCTGACCCTAGAACAAGCCGTCACCGCACAAGTGCAAGACGACACCAGTATCGAAGAAAAGCGTTTACGTTTGATCGAACTGACCGATGCCTTCGAAAAAGTGCAAACACAATTCTACGAACTGGGTGCCGAACTAGGCCGCCTAGATCAAACCATTCAATTCCAAAGTCAACGCACATTGCAGATCGACTCAGACCTGCAAGAAGTAGAAAGCAGTTTTGAAGAATTGGCCATGCAGCGCGAAGACGATGCCATGGCCATGGAATCCCTCGACGAAGAATTGCTAGCGCTTGAGCCGGACTTGGAAATGC
>JBFHVZ010000066.1:0-17086 GCA_041589295.1 Pseudomonadales bacterium | reverse complement strand
GCCACTTCGGGAAAGGAATTCACTTTTTCCACCACGGCATCGAATTCATTTTCGGGAATGGACATGGCCGCTAGAGTTAAACCACCGCCCATGCGCTCGGCGTGAAACATGGGGCCAAATCGGCTTAAGCGACCGTCGTCTAACATGCGCTGAATGCGCACTAGAATTTCGTCTTCGCTGACGCCCAATTGATTAGCAATGTCGAGATAAGGGTTGTCGCATACGGCGATGCCGTCTTGCAGTTGGTTGATGATGGCTTTGTCGACATGATGCATTAGGCCGCTCCTTCTAGTGCTTTGCTATCAGCATTTTTACTCACGTAGCGGCCACCGCGTTGCTTATATTGTTTGGTGCTAAACAACACCTTATGTTCGATGTGATGTAGTCGACCTTCTTGCACCATACGTTGGATATAGGCCAACACAGTCTCGCGGCTTTTGCCGTGAATCATGCAAAACAGGTTATAGGGCCATTCGGGTAATTGACGACGACGGCGATAGCATAAGGTTACAGCGTCAAAAGAAGAGAGCTTGGCCGCGACCGCATCTACCTCGCGATCGTCTACATTCCAAACCACCATGGCGTTGGCCACGTAACCCAACTTGTGATGATTCACCACCAAGCCATAACGTTTAATTAAACCGTCTTGCTGCCACTGGGTAATGCAATCCATCACCAACTGTTCTTGAGAACCAATACGCTCTGCCAATAGTTGATATGGTGCTTCGACTAGCGGCAATCCATCTTGAATCAACGCGCGAAGTCGTTTCTTTTGATCGTCGTTCAGCGACAAGGGCATCACAGGGGTGTCTTTAGACACGGCTAACGCTTGCTGCATACGCACCCTCTCTCTCATTAGGTTTCGTTATATGGGCTTCGCCGATCAGAACGTATTTAGCTCTGTGCCTGCGGCGTGCAATGCATGACCCGAGACTACGGAAATCGCAGCCTGAGAGAATTGAGTTATGACAAGAAAAAGCGATGCAGAGAAACGACAGAAAAAAGAGTGAGGGTTAATTGATATAGAGCAGATAATTTGAAAAGGGCTTTGAAAAAGCCTGAAAACACAGCTGACTGAAATAAACTAAATCGGGGTTGCGTTTTCCGTCTCCCGTCCAGCACTTCCCGCCCCACGTCTCCCGATCAGGCCCACGACACCTTAAAGCCTAAATCTATGTGATAGGCCATTTCCATGGGTAGAACGAGCACAGGCCTCTCGCAGGCTTCGCTAATGGCATCAATGTTTTGCTGAAGCTTTTCTTGGTCGGCGGCCGTGACCACAAACCAAAGGTTAAAGTCGTGCTCACGCGCGTAGTTATGATTTACACAAGGAAAGCCATTGATGATTTCGGCATACAGGTCCATGTCCTGCTCTGGTACTTGCACCGCCGCGAGCGTGCTGGCACCCGCTTTTTTATGATTAAACACAGGCCCCAGTCGACTCAGCACACCCAAGTTTTTTAAGCGACGAAAACAGGCTAGTACTTCGGCTTCGTTAACGCCGATTTCTTCGGCAATCACAGCAAAGGGTTTGGGGTGCACCGGAAACCCTTTTTGATAAGCGTTAATCAAGGTTTGACTGAGTTGATCCATATAAACCTCTTGCCGTTTATGCCGTGGTTATAAACCAATTTTGTGTGCACGGGCGGTAAAGAAAATACCACTTGGGCTTTGCGCTGAAAGACTTTGCAATTCGCTAAAGTCGGCGGTGCTGTACACTTTGACTTGGTGATCATCGCGCGCACTTAACCAAATGTGTTCGCCTCTGGGCGTAAACTCCATATGTAGTACAGCTTTGCCCGGTTGCAATTCTTTAATGACAGCTTGTTGCTGGGCATCAATCACTTGTACGTGTTGGTTATCGGGGAAGGCAAAGTTGACCCAAATTTGTCGGTGATCTGGGCTGGCCATAACAAATACTGGCTGGCCCACTACGGCGATTTCGTTCACTTGTTCCCACGTGCGCGTGTTGACGACTAAAACCTTGTGCTGGCCCACCGCAGGCACAAAGGCTAAATCACCGGCCATGGCCCAGCCTTCTAAATGAGGCATTTTATACACAGGGCGTTTTTCATCACCGCGACCATAATTGGGCAGAATTTTTTTCGTGCCTATTTCCATGTTCCATAAATCCAACAGCGCCATGCCGTCTTCGCCGAATAAGCCCGCAATGTAATAACGACCATCCGGGCTAATTAGTGCGTCATAGGGTTGCTTACCCACATCGGTAAACTTGGTCAGTTGTAATTCGCCAGTGGAAATATCCGCCACCCAGATTTCATGGGTATCGAACAAACTGAATACAAACTTATTACCCGGTGCGTCTACCAAGCCCACGGTTTTTGAGTTTGTACCGGATTTAGAATTGGTGCCCAATGCTAACTGAGTTGCGGGAATATCAAACTTTAATTCCAGCGTTTCGCTATCAAAAATTTTCACGCCACCGGGTACATAGTTGGATACGGCTACGTATTTTCCATCTTGGCTAATGGCACCGCCAATGGCGTTACCACCTTGAATCACGCGTTTGCTGATTTTTTGCTGAATTAAATCCACCTTGGTTAAACCGCCATCCCGACCAAAGACGTAGGCAAAGCGCTCGTCCCGACTAAACACGATTGAGGCGTGACTTAAATCTCCTAACCCTTCTATGGTTTGTACAATTTGTTTGGCGCTGGAATTAATAATTTTTACGCGGCCATCTGCGCGTTCAATGAGTACACCTAAATCTCCTGTTGCATGGTACTGGGTAGTGGCACAGCCGCTAAGCCCTGACATAATGGCCACAACCGCAATACCACCACCAACAGAAATCACCACGCCCAGAATGTGCTTAAAAATAAATAGAAGTTGATTCGGCATTACTGCACTCCTGCCACAAGTTGTTCGGCGATATATTGAATTTCGGAATCGTTTAGTATGGCTTGCCAAGGGGGCATGGCGGTACCCGGGCGACCGTATTTAATAACGGCCATTAAATTGGCCACGCCAATGGCTGACATTTTTTCTTGTGTTAGTTCAGGGCCTAAACCGCCCTTTAGACGCATACCATGGCAGCTACCACAGTCTTGTTTTAATAAATGAATCAGAGATTGTTTTCGCTCGTCGGATAAAGTCGAGGAAGAAGTTTCGGCTTGCACCATGCTTAGCGGTAAACATAAAAAAACAGCAAGAACAAAACTGAATGAGGATGATTGAACTGAGTGTGTGGAAATCAAATTCATTGTTGGATTTCCCTATATCACATATAAAAGTGTAAAACGAAAAAGGGCATTGAGTTTCAATGCCCTTTTCAAATTATAAACTTGCGTAAAATGCGGCTAAGTTTTCGATGTCTGCATCGCTAAGTGGCTTAGCCATGCCCGTCATCATTGGATCGTTACGCGCGCCAGAACGAAAATCTTTTAATTGCTTCGCCAAATAACCCGCTTTTTGACCCGCCAAGTTTGGCCATAGGTTATTCATGCTCTTACCGTCTGCACCGTGACAACCGGCACACATGGATGCTTTCGCTTTACCAGCGGCAACATCTCCCGCAGCTTGTGCGCCCATAGCCATCCCAGCGGTCATTGCTGCTACCAGTGCCATTTTCATCATTTTCATGGTTTTTCCTCTCTGGTTTCGGGCACATCATGCAATACCCGACTAATCACGTTGGATTAGTGGCCATGCTAGGCCCATGGCCAAAACTAGGCTTGATACTGGTCAATACTCCGAACAGTTAAATATGAAAAGTTGGGGGCCATAGATATTGGAGACTCTTATGAACGCTGCCACGCCCCCAGATTCTGCTCGCGTTACGTCGTTTTATCAGGCGCAACACAACGAGGTTTCGCTGTTTGAACATGCAGCGGCCCATCATTTACCTTTGCTATTAAAGGGTCCCACTGGCTGCGGTAAAACCCGTTTTGTGGAGCACATGGCCGAACGCTTAAATCGCCCGCTTTACACCGTAGCCTGTCACGATGACTTGACTGCCACCGACCTTGTCGGTCGCCATTTAGTGAACCACGAAGGCACGTATTGGCAAGACGGCCCGCTGACTAAAGCCGTTCGTGAAGGCGGTATTTGTTATTTAGACGAAGTCATCGAAGCGCGTAAGGACACAACTGTGGTCATTCACCCATTGGCTGACGATCGCCGTATTTTACCCATTGACCGCACAGGTGAAATTATTCAAGCACACCCTGATTTTATGTTGGTGATCAGCTATAACCCGGGTTATCAAAGTTTAATTAAAGGTTTAAAACCCAGCACGCGTCAGCGCTTTGTGGCCATCAGTTTTGATTACCCAAGTGCACAGCTGGAGCAAACCATCTTGCAACAAGAGACTGGCATTGACGCAGACACAGCCAAACTATTGGTGACGCTGGCCTACAAACTGCGCCAGCTTTCTGAGCACGATTTGGAAGAAGGCGCGAGCACACGTTTGTTGGTTTATGCTGCTAAATTGATTCAAGCAGGTATGCCTATCATTCAAGCATTAGAGGCCAGTTTGGCAGAGCCATTGTCAGATGACAGCGAAATCGTCAGTGCTATCATGCAGGTGATTCAAGCTCACCTACCACCGCAAGGATAAGTTTGAAATATATGACAGAGCAAACTTCTACACCGCAAGACCAACCCCGTGATAACAGTATGATTATCGCGGGTTTATTTCTCGCGAATCTTACTTTGTTCCCCGGCATAGCCTTTTTGATATTGCTGGTTTGGTACCTAATGTCTAACGAGCGCACAACTAAACTGGAGGCCCATTACTTTTTAGTGGGACTGTACGGTAACTTAGCCGCGCTGTTGTTGTTAGTGGTAATCCCTCTAGCGGCCATCTTACTGTCGCACTTTCACGAATCCATCATCATGTTCATGATTGTGTATTTTATTTCGATACATGGCGGGTTTATTTTGTTGGCAACCATGGCGGTGGCTCGAGCCATAAATGGAAAAACGTTACGCGGCCATCACCTTTCTTAAATTAAGCCCTTTTTTATAAAAGGGTTCAGACTGCTGACAAAGTCATTTCCGTGATTTATCCACCTTTTAGCTTTTTAAATGACGGCGTAAACCCGTCCATGGGGCCTTGACCTCGCCATACCCAAACATGCGCTTCGCGCACGGGGCAGGCCCTCCATGGCGAGGACACATTTAAAAAGCTAAAAGCCGTATAATCACTACGTTTGTGGTATCCCGAACTTTTATTTTGATGTGTGTTTTTCAGGATTTCGAGCGCATTTTTACAACACCGCAAGACTCCACCATTTTGGCGAATAACCCTTTATCACAAAGGGTTTGAATTGACTTAAAACAAGTTTGGTTAAGTCATTGATTTTTATGCCCAGATTTAGCCGCAGCCGATCTAACTAAGTTGACGCTTATCAATTGCCCCTTAACAAAACTTGATAGTTTTTGTCAGGTACTCACTCACTGCTACTAAGGAGGACCTGATGGCAGAGTTCTTTACCAAGAGTGCAGCCAGGAACATCTATTACGGCGGAAGTATTTTCTTCCTCCTAGTGTTCTTCGGCCTCACACTCGACACACTCTCAGTATTGCCCGAAAGGGACAACCGCGGAGAAATTACCGAAGCAATTGCCCGAGGGAAACTGCTTTGGGAAGACAACAACTGCATTGGTTGTCATACGTTAATGGGTGAAGGTGCTTATTTCGCACCAGAGCTAGCCAACGTATTCGACCGTCGTGGCGGTGAAGAAGGTTTTAAAGCCTTCATGCAAAGCTGGATGGCCATGCAGCCTTTACAAGTGCCTAATCGCCGTAAGATGCCGCAGTTTAATTTAACTGAGCAAGAGGTGGATGATTTAGCTGAGTTCCTAAAGTGGACTTCAAAAGTCAACGATGCCAATTGGCCACCTAATATCGAAGGTTAAGGAGAGCATCTATGAAATTTGAATCACAAGCGGTTGCAAAACCCTACTTTATTTTCGCGCTGGCCTTATTCGCAGGCCAGATATTGTTCGGCCTTATCATGGGTCTTCAATATGTTATGGGCGACTTTTTGTTCCCAGAAATTCCCTTCAACGTTGCCCGTATGGTGCACACTAACCTGCTAATTGTTTGGTTATTGTTTGGCTTTATGGGTGCGGCTTACTACCTAATTCCAGAAGAAGCCGATGTAGAATTACACAGTCCAAAACTGGCGATCATCCTGTTCTGGGTATTCGCTGCTGCCGGTACATTAACGGTATTGGGTTATCTGTTAGTGCCTTACGCCACGCTGGCTGAAATCACTGGCAACAAGTTCTTACCCACCATGGGTCGTGAATTCTTAGAACAACCAACCATTACCAAAGTGGGTATTGTGGTGGTTGCACTGGGCTTCTTATACAACGTAGGTATGACTGTACTAAAAGGTCGTAAAACCGTTATCAACCTAGTGTTAATGACTGGTTTGATCGGGTTGGCTGTGATGTTCTTGTTCTCCTTCTATAACCCTGAAAACCTGATCCTAGATAAATACTTCTGGTGGTGGGTTGTTCACCTGTGGGTTGAAGGCGTGTGGGAATTAATCATGGGTTCTATCTTGGCTTACGTATTAATTAAAACCACAGGCGTTGACCGCGAAGTCATCGAAAAATGGTTATACGTGATCATCGGCATGGCTTTGATTACAGGTATTCTGGGTACTGGTCACCACTACTACTGGATTGGTGCACCTGAATACTGGCAATGGGTAGGTTCTATCTTCTCTGCACTGGAACCAATGCCTTTCTTCGCCATGACACTGTTTGCATTCAACATGATTAACCGTCGTCGTCGTGAATCTCCAAACCGCGCTGCCATGTTGTGGGCAATGGGTACAGGTGTAATGGCGTTCTTAGGCGCTGGTGTATGGGGCTTCCTACACACCTTGGCACCGGTGAACTACTTCACTCACGGTACTCAGATCACAGCAGCACACGGTCACATGGCGTTCTACGGTGCTTATGCAATGATCGTATTAACCATCATCAGCTACGCAATGCCACAAATTCGTGGTCAAGGCGAAGCTGCACCACGTAACGCACAAGTTGTTGAAATGTGGGGCTTCTGGTTAATGACCATCGCCATGGTGTTCATCACTCTGTTCCTGACTGGCGCGGGCATCCTACAAGTTTGGTTGCAACGTATTCCAGACAGCGGCGCAGCCATGAGCTTCATCGCAACCCAAGATCAACTGGCCATCTTCTACTGGCTACGTGAGATCTCTGGTGTGGTGTTCCTGATCGGTTTGATTTGCTACTTCGCATCCTTCTTCGTGAAGGGCGACAGTGTGGCTGAAGAAAACGCAGCGTACGCTGCGAAATAATCGCCACCCACAAACAAGCTGAGGGTTTCCTCAGCTTGTTTTTTATTTTCTTTCGGCTCGAGGGCGAGCCTCTTACCTTCGTAGGAAGATTACCTCGAGACGAAAAAAGCGAAACCTGTAAGAGCGTCGCCTCGACGCGACTCTATAGAGGCATAAAGATGGAAGAATTTGTCGGCAACCTTTGGCATAGATACATCACCAAAAAATCTTCCCATACCTTCCCAGACGCGGCCGTATTGTGGCGCGACTTACAAAAAACCAACCGCTTTTTCTTTCGCGGTGTCGGCGGCGAACCCCATGTTCAATTTAAATTATCCGCCCCAACCGTATTAGCCCAACACAGAGATCGCTTACAAAAAGTAGCGGGCAGCGGTGTGCGTTTTGAATTGCCTCAGTTCCAGCAAGACGCGATATTAATGCCTGAACAACTCAGTGTGTTTCCTACGCCCGAGTTAAATCAAAAGCTGTATTTATGGCTAATGGCCCTCGCGGCCCATTGGCAAGGTTCGAATTCAACGCCAATCAACGATTGGTTTATGGACAACCAAACCTATACGGTAGCAACCCTAAAAGCCTTACCCGGTTTGCGTGGTATTTATCACAATTTGGTGAGCGCCTGTTTATCCCAGCGTGAAAACACCTTAAATAAGTCTCGCAGCGACGACGAAAAAGAAAACGAAATGCGCATTCGTCAGGCGCTGATTTCTCCGTTATCCCAAGGCGGTGCGACATCTCTGTTGCCCACTTATCAATTTCCAGACTATGTGCCACTGTGGTTCTATCCCGATGCACGAGCCAGCGCACGCGTTAGCCGTGAAGGCAGTGACGCACAAAACAGTGAACATAGTGACAGCGAAAAAGAATTAGAACTCAGACGTAAAGCGGAAAAAGTCGATGAAGGCGATGGCCGCAGCGGCTTGCTGCTATTTCGGTTAGAAAGCATGTTCAGTTGGTCTGAGTTTGTGAAAGTAGACCGTCCAGAAGACGACGAACCACAGGACGATGCCGCACACACAGCAGAAGACCTAGATAAAATCTCTGTTAGTGAAACTCGGCAAAAAATCGCCAGCAAGGTTAAGTTCGATTTGGATTTACCGTCCGATTATTTAGACGATGCACCCATAGGTGACGGTATTTTATTACCTGAGTGGAACTATAAAACCCAGCAGCTTCAAGTTGACCACTGCAGCTTGCAAACCTTAGAAAATAAGCAAGATAAACACACAGACATCCCGCCCCATTTGAAGAAACTGGCTCGTCAAATTCGTGCTCAGTTTTCCCAATTGGCACCACAGCGCATGTGGCAAAAAGGACAAGAACAAGGGGACGAGTTGGATTTAGACGGCTGGTTAAATTACCAAACGCAAATTCGTTCGGGCCATAGCGCCGAACTGCGAGCCTATCGTTCGTTAACCGATAAACACAGAGACATTTGTTGTTTGTTGTTGGCCGATCTAAGTCTTTCTACAGACGCCCACATCAACAACGACCAAAAGGTCATCGACATAATTCGCGACAGCTTGCACTTATTCAGCGAAGCCCTGAATACCTTAGGCGACCCGTTCGCACTGTACGGATTTAGCAGTAAATACCGCAGCACCATTCGCTACCATCAGGTAAAAGACTTTTCACAAGCCTTTACTGGCAACACCCGTCATCGCATTGATGCGCTAACGCCCGGCTATTACACCCGCATGGGCGCAGCCATTCGCCGCAGCACGCAATTGCTGCAAAAACAAGCGCAAAAACAAAAGCTGTTATTGATACTAACCGATGGCAAACCCAACGACCTTGATCAATATGAAGGCCGTTACGGCATAGAAGATACAAAGCAAGCGGTGAAAGAAGCGCGGCAGAAAGGCTTGCACCCGTTTGCCATTACCATAGATAAAAAAGCGGAAAGTTATTTGCCCTATGTGTTTGGGCAAAACGGTTTTGCGGTGATTCGCCAACCAGAACAGCTACCGTTAATGTTGCCGAAGTTGTATCAGCAGTTGGCGGGATAAAAACCAAACGTAAAACGTTCGCGATCACCCAAGTCTTTTCCTGAGCCCACTTGGGTGTAACCTAGTCCGTGTAAAATTGTTTGCACGTCTTGCGCCTGTTGCCAGCCGTGTTCCATCACTAGATAACCGTTTAAAAACGCTCGGGCATCTTCGGCGATTTTGCGTAAATCCGCTAAACCATGCTCAGCGGCTACCAGTGCTGAAGCTGGTTCAAAACGTACATCCCCTTGAGTTAAATGTTCATCGGCTTCGTCAATGTAAGGCGGGTTACTCACGATTAGGTCAAAGCGGGTTTTCGGCTCGATGGCGCTAAACCAGTCACTGACCACAAACGTAGCGTTGTTAATATGATTGCGCTTGGCATTTTGCTGGGCAAGCGCCACGGCGTCGGGTTGAAAGTCCACGCCTTGTACACGCCATTCAGGGCGTTCACTGGCAAGGGCTAATGCAATGGCGCCTGTGCCTGTGCCCAAGTCCAACACGTTGCGCGTTTGTGCATCGTGATGTTCTAACACCCACTCCACTAACGACTCGGTATCGCCACGGGGAATCAACGTACTCGGCGCGACCAATAAGTCCAATGTCCAAAAACCTTGCGAGCCTAATAAATACGCAACCGGCTCGCCCTGTTTACGACGCGCAATTAAGCCATCGAATTGTGTTTGTTCTTGTTGGGTTAGTTCTCGCTCTGGTTGTGTAAATAGAATCGTGCGGCTGGCTTGCAACACATGCAATAAAAGCAATTCAGCATCCAGTTTGGCCGAGTCGGATTCGGTAAGCTGTGTTATGGCGTGTTGCAGGGTTTGTTTAATATTCATAAAAAAAATTGCCCGCAGAAATCTTACAATCAAACGCAAGATTCGTGCGGGCAGTCTAACCGTTAAACCTGATTAAGAATCTGCACCCATGGCGGCTAACATTTCGGTTTGGTGTTCGTGCAGCAATGGCTGAATTACACAGTCCACATCGCCTTCCATAATTTCGTCTAACTTGTACAAGGTCAGGTTAATACGGTGATCACTCACACGGCCCTGAGGATAGTTGTAGGTACGAATACGTTCTGAACGATCACCGCTGCCCACCAAACTTTTACGTTCCGCCGCTTGTTCCGCTTGGACTTTTTGCATCACGGCATCATTTAAGCGCGTGGCTAGCATGGACATGGCTTTAGCACGGTTCTTATGTTGCGAACGTTCGTCCTGACATTCCACCACCAAACCTGTTGGTAAGTGAGTGATACGAATAGCAGAGTCAGTTTTGTTAACGTGCTGACCACCAGCACCGGAGGCGCGGAAAGTATCAATACGTAAATCGTTTTTGTTGATGTCGATTTCGGCTTCGTCTTCGACTTCGGCCATGATGGCGACAGTACAAGCAGAGGTATGAATACGACCTTGCGATTCGGTGGCGGGCACACGTTGAACACGGTGCGCGCCGGATTCAAATTTTAACTGACCATAAACGCCGTCACCGGCAATACGCGTAATGATTTCTTTATAGCCGCCGTGCTCACCTTCGTTGGTGCTCAATACTTCTAAGCGCCAGCCGCGACGCTCGGCGTATTTACTGTACATGCGGAATAAGTCACCCGCGAAGATCGCCGCTTCGTCTCCGCCCGTACCTGCGCGAATTTCCAGCATGACGTTTTTGCCGTCGTTAGGGTCTTTCGGCAACAACAGAATTTGCAGTTCACCTTCTAAGCGTTCAATTTCAGCCTTGGCGCTTTTCATTTCTTCTTGACCCATTTCTTTCATTTCTGGGTCTGGGTCGGTGGCCAACACTTGCGCTTCTTCTAGGTTTTCGCGCGCTTGTTGGTACGCTTTAAACGCTTCTACAACCGGTTCAATCTCGGCATATTCTTTGGATAGCGCACGGAATTTTTCCTGATTGGAAATAACGCTGGCATCCGACAGTAGATGGCCGACCTCTTCATAGCGTTCGCTAATGGTTTCTAGTTTTGATTGAACCGATGCTTTCATTTATTCATTTACTCTGAAACACAAAAACGACCCGTTTTATGGTTTATGTTGGGTCGTTTATTTAATTCTTTATCGCGCTTGTTGCTAAACTTTTTTCTAAAGCCTGTCCGGCGTTTTTCTAAACCCAGTCCGGCGTTTTTCTAAACCCAGTTCAGAAACCAGCTTTCGCCCGCAAGCGGCCTCCTACAAAGTGCCTTTAAACTTTATGCAGGAGGACGACCTAATCAAACGTCGCCGTCGTTTAGATCGAACAGTTCTTGCACCCAGTCCATGACTTCTCTGCGGCCTTCGGCGCTAGCTTCTCGCATTTTCACCGTCGGGGTATGCACAAACTTATTGGTCATAAGATTAGCAAATTGTTGCAACACCTTGGTGGGATCATCGCCATTGCTCAAACGCTTCATGGCTTTTTCCAGCTCTACGTCACGCAACGCTTCGGCATGGTGACGGAAGGCTTTTAATGTGGTGACGGCATCCAAGGTACGTAGCTGACGCATAAACTCTGATGCGCCTGCCTCTATAATTTCTTCGGCATCCTCCGCCGCATCTTCCCGTGCGCGGACGTTTTCTTCGATGATGCCTTTTAGATCATCTACCGTATAAAGGTACACGTCTGGCAGCTCTCCCACTTCTTCTTCGATATCCCGTGGCACAGCAATATCCACCATGAACATGGGCACGTGTTTGCGCTTGCGCAGGGCTCGCTCTACCGCCCCCTTACCTAAGATTGGCAATGGACTGGCAGTGGAGGCAATCACGATGTCGGCTTTATACAGCTCATCAGGAATATCGGAAAGTAGAATCGCTTTAGCGCCAAACTGCTCGGCTAAGGCTTCGGCGCGGGCCAGTGTCCGGTTGGCCACGGTGATGTCCTTTACACCGGCGTCCACAAGATGTTTGGCCACAAGGTCGATGGTTTCACCGGCCCCGATTAACAGGGCGCGGTTTTTAGATAAATCGGAATAAATACGCTGGGCTAGGTTTACGGCGGCATAAGCCACGGAAACTGGATTCTGACCGATGGCGGTGTCAGTGCGCACCTGCTTGGCTACGCTAAAGGTTTGGCGGAACAATCGACCTAACTCTGGCCCCACTGTTCCGGCTTCTTGGGCCACAGCAAAGGCTGACTTCATTTGCCCGAGAATTTGCGGTTCACCCAGTATCAACGAGTCTAAACCGCTGGCCACACGCATTAGGTGTTGTACCGCAGGTTCGCCGTCATGCAGGTAGTGATAACGGGTGAGATCGTCTTCAGCCACCTTGTGTAGCTCGCTCATCCAGCGCAGTAGGGCACCGTCGGCCATACCGTCCACGCTGCAATAAAGCTCAGTACGGTTGCAGGTGGATAAGATGACCATTTCCTGAACACCGGCCAAGTGCGAAACCGCGTCTCTGAGGTGACTTTGGATACGGTCGGGCGCGAAGGAAACCTTCTCGCGCACCCCCACAGGAGCGGTTTTATGATTAATGCCTAAAGCCAGTAACGTCATGAACTGCTATATCGCCAATTTGCGACCAATTATTTCAATCTTGCAAAAAACGGCCGTATTATATCCATAGATGCGCGAAAAGTTTTGGTCCTTTTTACCCAGTCCCTTGATCTGGGCCGGACAATACCCATCTCAGACACACTTATTTGAGGTACCTTGAGATGAAAAAGGGCAACTTTTTGGCAAACGCGAGTTCCAATAATGGGCTCACGTACTAGGCTCGCAAGAGGCTGACGACCCCGTGGCTAGCAGCCACTCGCTGGTCTACGGCAATCGCGCGCAACGAGGCGTTTTTATGCAATTTAAAGGTTTGGCAGTCGGATTTGCTTGGCTTCTCACAGCCACTGTCTTATCGACCGAAGTATCTGCCGACGCGGATTCTACTGAAAATTCCCCCACTGGCCCACAAAATGCTGCGGCCAGTGCCAAATCACAGGGCTACAGTGCTAGCACCCTGTATGCGTTGATGGTGGCCGAAATGGCCGGTCAGCGTCAGTTGTTCGATGTGGCATTGGGTAATTACCTGCTCGAAGCCCATCGCACCCAAGACCCAGGCGTCGCCGCCCGCGCCACACAAATCGCCCAATACATTGGCGCTGACCAAGCAGCGTTAGATGCCGCAACACTCTGGACTAAATTGGATGAAGCCAATCCCAGAGCCCATCACGCCCAATGTGTCGAACTCATCAAAGCACAACGTTTTTCAGAGGCGGCTCTGCACCTACAAACCGCCTTAGGCTTAAACGAATCGCTGCCATTGGATTTTATCGGCAGTGCAGGGGCTCACCTTTCCCTTGGCGCACGGGAGCAATGGATTCACGCATTAGATCCCGTATTGCAGTTATTCCCTAAACACCCAGCCTTATTGTTTCAAATCGCTAACCTCTATCAGCAACAAGACCAAGCCCCCAAGGCGTTGGCATTGCTCGATAAAGTCATTGAATTGCGCGAAGGGTTTTACCCTGCTTGGAACTTAAAAGCCCGCCTCCACGCCAGTCAGGACGAATTAGACGCCGCCCTTAAAACCACCGAGGACGCGCTGGATGTTTTCCGCGACGATAAAGGCTTCACCATTTTAAAAGCCCGTCTACTGATCAAGAAAAAAGAAATCAAAGCAGCCCGCGCACTGTTTAAACAGCTCAGCGACGATTACCCCACAGACGCCCACATTCGCTTGCCACTGGCCTTGACTCAGTTGCAGCTTGAAGAACTAGAAGACGCAGAAATCACCCTGCATGAGCTTTTACGTCAGGGCAAAATGACCAACGAAGCAAACTTCTACCTAGGCCGCATTGAACAAAAACGCGGTAATTTGGACTTCGCCATTGAGTACTATTTGTCGATGCAAGGTGGTCGCGAGTACTTGGCCGCCCAAGGTGCCATCATGCAGATCTATGTTCACAACGAACAATACGATCAGGCCATCGCCCATGTACGCAGCCAGCGCAGCATTGACCCAGACAACCGCCAAGCCTACTTCTTAATGGAAGTCGAGCTGTTAAATCGCACACAGCAGTTTGACCAGTCACTACAGGTATTAAACCAAGCACTCAGTGATTATGCCGACAACATCGACCTGCGCTATAGCCGTGCCATGGTGTCGGAAAAACTCGGGGACATTAGCCAGCTAGAAGCAGACCTTACCTACATCATTGATCGCGAACCGGAAAACGCCACGGCCCTCAATGCTCTGGGCTACACCCTAGCCGACCGTACACCTAGGTTGGAAGAAGCACTGGCGTTAATTATTAAAGCCAAAGATTTAAAACCCAAAGACCCAGCCATTATCGACAGCCTAGGTTGGGTCTATTACCGCATGGGTCGCTTAGACGAAGCCCTGCCTCTGCTACGCGAAGCCTTTAGCCTATTCCCTGACCCTGAGGTGGCGGCCCACCTAGGTGAAGTGCTATGGCATTTAGGCCAGCAGCAAGAAGCCAAAACCGTTTGGCAACAAGGCTTGGAGCAGCGCCCCAGCAGCGACATCATCAAATCCACCATGGACCGCCTCATTAATGATTAGTACCCGTATTCGGCCCTTTGCCGTGGGTTGTGTAGCCCTGCTTGCCAGTGCTTGTTCAACGTTCACCCCAGCTCCACCACAACCCGACACACATCAGTGGCGAATTGAAGGCAAGCTTGGCATCACCACCCCAGAAGAAACCCTTTCGGGCTTTTTAATTTGGGAGCAAAACCAAAACACCTACAGCATTCATGTCAGTGGTCCACTGGGTCAGGGCAGCACGCAAATAGAAGGCGATGAGCATCGCATTACGCTCACGCAGGGAGCGCATCAAGTGCAAAGCGACGACCCTAATCACCTGATTTACGAACAAATGGGCTGGCGTTTCCCCATTAACAATCTCAAATACTGGGTCGTGGGCGAGGCATCGCCCTTATCGTTCGCACACAGTGAATTCGACGGTGAGCGCCTCGCGTTATTAGAGCAAGACGGTTGGGAGGTGGAATACTTCCGCTATGATGCTTACACAGGCCTGCCTAGCCGGTTACGCATCAGTCAGGGTGACTGGCGTTTCTTATTGGTTATTAAGCGGTGGAGTCTAGCCACGCTTTAGCCGCTTGCGAACCTTCACAAGTCACGCCTTAAAGCAGCTTGCCTTGTTGCTCGTTACAGGTCGCACAAAATACGCGATTGCGACCTGCTTCCTTCGCTTGATACAAGCACTCATCGGCCTGATGTAGGGTGTCTTTTACCGCTGTTTCGCCATTCAATTCGGCAATACCAGCGCTGGCTGTAACGTGCATGCCATGGTGGTCATAAGCGATTAAGGTATGGGCCACGGCCTTCAATACACGCTGCGCCACTTGATGGGCCTCGGTAATGGCAGTATCTGGCATCAACACTAAAAACTCTTCACCACCCCAGCGCGCAACAAAATCAATATTACGGAATCCGTCTTTCAGAGTATTGGCCACCGTTTGCAACACATGGTCGCCGCAGCCATGACCATAGGTGTCGTTAATCTGCTTAAAGTGATCGAGGTCGAGGATAATAATGCTGGCGCGACCTTTGTGACGCATCAGCTTTTGATGTTCGTAGCTGAGTTGGTGGTTCATTTCACGGCGATTCAGCAAGCCAGTTAGCTCATCGGTACTGGCCGCCTTGGCGAGTTTTTTAGGGTTTCTTCCAGCTGTTTTTGGGTTTGTTCTTGCTGTGCCAGTAAACGCTTCATGTTGCGTTTGCGCATGGTCAATTTGGAACCCACACGGCCCACCATGATGCTCACGGGCAAATACGCCGCAATGGATAAAAGCTCACGCACCATGGTACCCGGCTGCTGGTAATGGTGAATGGCGATGTAACTCACCGACAGATACCCCACCACAATCAGCGCATTTAAAATCACTGCCACTAACCAAGTGCCATAGGCGAAGGTGTACACCAACATAAACAGCGCAAACGCCAAGCCACCGGTACGCCCCTCTTCCAGAAGGAACATCCAGATGTGCGAGGCCACAAGCCAATAGATCAATTGCGAAAACAGCAGCGGCCCACCACTTTCGTAGGTAAACGAGCGCATGCGACTAATCACCCACATGCTGACAATGATGTAGGTCGCGCAAATCGCATAGATGAGAACAAATACGGAATACGGGGTCGTGGTATGACCCGCTAAAACCACCAGCCCAGAGTAAATAAAGACAGGTACGGCGTAGGCGAGCAAGGTGCTCTTAATGTTACGCCGTGCAATGCTTTTAAGCTTTAAGCTGTCCTTAGACTCAGTCATAAAATGGCATCAGGTAGAAAAAGACGGCCCCATGGTAATTCAGCTTCATGGTTACAATACAGACGCAGTGTGTAACCGGCTGTAATGGCGGGCTTAACGGCTAATATACAGGCCTTTGCATGCCCAAAGTGCGCCGTTCTTATCTAATACGTCACACTGAGTCCAATAAAGCTACCCACCACGGCCACACTGTCCGTCACCCACTTTTTATAGCCTACCTGAGCACCCCAATGCTGTTGCTGCCAGTTCAAACTGGTTTGATGCTCCACCATGGCACCACCATTAAAGCTGGACCATACAGGGAAGTACTCCACATGCCACTTAGGCGCCAGTCTGACCCGTACCGGCGAGGCAAACACGGTGCCTTTGTAGCGGGCATCACCGATCATACTGCCGCTGCCAAAGGCCAGATCCCAATTCACTTTATTGCCGAAGCTCATGCGGTAATGCAGCATTTGGTAGGACATGGTCAGCGAGTCAGTCTCTTCAAATAAACGACTTTGCGTGTGACTAAACCCCACTGCCCCATAGCCCACCTGCACACGATTTTGCAGCCCAGTGATGC
>JBFHVZ010000065.1:0-17228 GCA_041589295.1 Pseudomonadales bacterium | reverse complement strand
GGCAAACCCATGGTGAAGATTTCTTCTGCTGCGCGTGGGCTATTGGCTTCGTGCACAGACTCAGGACCACCGGCTAACACGATGGCTTTTGGATTAAACTCTTTGATTTCTTCCGCGGTCATATCCCAAGCGCGGATTTCAGAGAACACACCCAGTTCGCGCACACGACGGGCGATCAATTGAGTGTATTGAGAGCCAAAATCTAGAATCAGAATTTTCTGTGAATGTATATCGGTCATTGTTTTATAGAGCAAAGCTACTGCGCTCATTTATGCGGCGTTACAAAAATGCTCAGCCCAATCATGTATTCACTTATACACTCATGCGCTTGCATTTTTGTGCCTAGCCTAAATTTCGCTCGTGACGCTTTTCTCAGCCTCTTCAATTTTCAAATGTTTTAAAACTAAAAAACCTGTTGCCTAAACAACAGGTTGAAATTCTTTTCATTGGCTTTATGTATCGCGCATACAGATTTACCAACAAGGTGAAGCTGACGAAGTTCTAGGAAGGCATAAAATTTTGGAGAGACCGCAGTTTAGTTTACTAAATGAGGATCTCGATAAAATTTTTAACGCCCCTAGAACGAGCTCAGCAAGCCGCTATCAACCCAGACGATAGTTAGGCGCTTCTTTGGTAATCTGAACATCATGCACATGACTCTCTTTCATGCCCGCTGCGGTGATCTTCACGAACTCCGGCTTAGTACGCATGTCGTCAATGGTGGCGCAACCGGTATAACCCATGGCGCTACGCAGGCCACCCATCATTTGGTGTACAACGGCTGTCATTGGACCTTTAACCGCGATACGACCTTCGATACCTTCGGGTACCAACTTGTCGTTACCTGCTTTGCTGTCTTGGAAGTAACGGTCAGCGCTGCCTTGGCTTTGACCCATGGCACCCAAAGAACCCATACCACGATAGGATTTATAGGCACGGCCTTGGAAAAGCTCAACTTCACCCGGTGCTTCATCGGTGCCCGCTAACAACGAGCCCGCCATAATTACATAAGCACCGGCCACAATGGCTTTGGCCATGTCACCTGAGAAACGAATACCACCGTCCGCTACCAGCGGCACACCCGTGCCTTCCAGTGCTTCGGCTACGTCTGCCACGGCACTGATTTGCGGTACACCCACACCGGCAACGATGCGCGTAGTACAAATAGAACCTGGGCCGATACCCACTTTCACGCCGTCTGCACCGGCTTCAACCAAGGCTTTAGCTGCTGCTGCGGTGGCGATGTTACCGCCGATGACTTGCAGTTGCGGGAAGGTTTCTTTCGCCCAGCGCACACGATCAATTACACCTTTAGAGTGGCCGTGAGCGGTATCAACGATGATCACGTCAACGCCAGCGTTTACCAATGCCGTGATGCGATCTGGGGTTTCTGGGCCTGTGCCCACAGCTGCACCAACACGCAAGCGACCGTCTTCGTCTTTACACGCATTAGGGTGTTCTTGTGCTTTGTTAATGTCTTTAACGGTAATCAAACCCGCCAGCTTGCCAGCGTCGTCCACCACCAACAAACGTTCGATGCGATTAACCTGCAACAGTTTTTCAACCACTTCGCGGCTTTCGCCTGGCTTAACGGTAATCAGCTTTTCTTTTGGGGTCATGACTTCGCTGACTTTCATGTCTAGGTTGTCGGCAAAACGGACGTCACGACCTGTCACAATACCCACCAGCTCGTTGTTATCCACAACGGGTACGCCGGAGATGTTGTTTTGAGAGGTGATGGCTTTTAGCTCACGGATGGTGGTGGAGCTAGGGACGGTAATCGGGTCTTTCACCACGCCGCTTTCGTATTTTTTCACTTTACGAACTTCAGCGGCTTGCTGCTCGATGGTCATGTTCTTGTGGATAATACCCAAGCCACCTTCTTGCGCCATGGCAATAGCCAAACGGGCTTCGGTAACCGTATCCATGGCAGCAGAAATCAATGGGATGTTTAGTTCGATGCCACGAGTCAGTTTGGTTTTGAGACTGACCTGATTGGGCAGAACTTCAGAGTAACCAGGAACAAGGAGAAGATCGTCGAACGTGAGTGCGTCTTGGGCAATGCGCAACATAGATGGGACCGCCATACCTGAATTAGAATGGCGACTTATTATAGTTTTTCTTGCTTAACGGGTAAACAATTATTCGTTGAGAGCATGGGGTTTCAACCCACAATTATCCTGACCCTTTAGACAATTATTTGGCTTTTCAAAAAACGTTAAAAGCGCGTTTCGTAAAGGCTCGTGATTAAACGTCGTGATGTGCTTGCCTTGGCCATTCAGCCAACGCTTAGGTTGCTTAGCCTGTTCAAACAGTGCACGTCCCAGCTCGTAGGGCACCACTTGATCATCAGGGCTGTGAAACATCAGTAAAGGTATATGTGGCGGCCAACTGTCGATCCAAGTCACCGGATCATAAGCATCAGAAATGCTCCAAGCACCCAATACCAGCGGCCACGTAAACCAATTGCGAGCCATGGCCGCGGCGGCGACACCAGGGTAGCTATCGAAGGTGGAGTCCAGTACCACGCCAGCCAACTGCTCTGCCCTAGGGTAGCTTGCCAAGCCATAAACGGCCAACGAGCCACCCATACTTTGCCCCAATATATAAAGAGGCCCAGATGCCTGAGCTTCGTCCAGCAACCAATCAAGGCCTGCATGCACATCCATAAATATGTCTGGCAGCTTGGCTAATCCTTCGGACTGGCCATATTCCCGATAGCCCAACAGCAGAACGTTATACCCGTGCTTTGGCAACCAGTTCGCGCTGAATTGGTGATAACTGATATTTTGCGCGTTGCCATGTAAGAACAATACGCTGCCTTTTGCTCGACCTTTGTATTCTCCCTGCGCGGGCAACCACCAACTGACCAGTTGTGTGCCATCAGCCGCTTGGTGTTCTATCTCTGTGTACTCTAACCCCAGCTTGTCCGGGGTCACGGGTACGATCTTATAAGGCACAAACATTAGAGTTGTGGTGCTGGTGCAACCACCTAGGCCAAGTGCGCTTAGCAACAGCAGCACCTGTAGAAAAATGCTAGTGGTAGAAGGCATAACTAATGCGGACGTCCTGTTCACGTTCGTCACGCCAAGCTTGATGGCGCCACTGCAAACGAAGCTGTTGCGTTTTTGAAACCGTATACGCCAGTGATGCTTGTGCGAACGTGCTGGCACCCTGCGTGCCCAAGCTAGCAAAACGCTCGGCTGACAACCAACCATTCCAACGTGGGGATTGCCACAAATACCCCACTTCTGGGCCGTAGCCTAAACGGCGGTCGTCATTAAAGCGGTCAGCTACCGCCAATTGCGCTACCGCCATGGCGTACACACTGCCGCCCAGCAGTGGATAAGCATGACCACCACCGGCTCGCAGTTGCGTTTGGCCTTGCTGATCTGTGATCCAGCGTTCGTAGCCCATTTGTACTTGCCAACTAATAGGATGACTAAAGCGATGGCGCTGCCCGACAGACCGAATATGTAGCACATCAAAACGTTCTAACCGAACCGATTCGTCATCAAAACGAACACTGCCTTGCCCCATTTCAATTTGAGCCCCTTCGCGATAACCCGCCAGCGTATCTAACCAACCGTGATAATTTAAACGGAAACCCACCTCACCGTGATCGGCCCCCAATGTGAAGGTCGTTCGCAAAGTGGAGTGTCCATCTTCGTCACGCACATCAGGTGTCGCAATGGGTGCAAACGGTGTTCCTTGATAGGGCACCTTCGCGCGTAACGACAGTAATTTTAAACTGCGCTTAGGCAATTGCGGGTCCGACACTTTTTTCTTTAACGCCAAGTAACGGGTGTAGTCGTAAGCCAGCTCTAAGGTTTTCGCTTGATCTTCTGCACTTAACGACAAGTAGGTTTGTGATTCGGACTGTGCATAAGGGTCGTCGGCAAGCTGACGTGCTAGCATTTGTAAAGGCTCGCTCATTTGTGAGCGGTAATGTTCAATGAGTGTGGTTTTGCTGGGACGAAATACGACATTTGCAATCAGTTCTTTTTCCCATAGCACGCGCAAAGTATCACTGGGCACTGTGCGATACTGAAATTGATCAGCCAAATGCCAAGTTGGCTCCACCGCATCCAATAACGTCAGTAGTCGATACGAACAATTTTCATCAATGAAAAAGTAATCGAAGCGTATTTTATCCAGCTCCCAAATATGGCGAACAAATTTATCAATCTGAGCCGGGCTCAGTTTTAATTCGTATTCCCAAATATCGCGACTTTCGATGTGGCTGTATTCGTTTACTTTTTCATAGTAAGGCACCAAAGAAACATAACCGGGATAACCGCCAGTTAAGCCTTTTATGCTGTAGGTAATTTCATCGTCACTGGGGTCGGTATAGGCTGCAAAATTGATTGCTGACGACAACAGTGTATGACCCTGTTCGCCATCCAAACGCAATAGCGTGTGCCCATACATAGAGGACGGACTGTTGATATACGACGAAGGAAAAATCAAATGCAATTTATGGCCTTTGATTTTTTCGTACCACGCATCGAATTGCGGACACGTGGCAACATGAAATTTTAATTCTGGTAAGTGTTGCGTTAAAAACTGGAAGCGTGCGGGAAAACGACAATGAGGCGCTTCATCGCCATCCTGCTGTTGTAAAAATGCATTAACCGTTGCTTGTAATTCAGCGTGGGGATTCGTTTTACCTTCGGGGCTTAAAAAAAAGGCTTCGCCGTCAACTTCGCTGTACTCACGAGCAAATACGCCTTGCTGATGGTAATGCAGCAACGTGCGCCAAGCGCGCTCTTGGCTAAGTGTTATAAGTTTTTTGTTTGTTGCCTCATCCAGTGTCGACAACTGAGTTTGCATTCCATTAGCCGCACCACTTAGTGCCGCCATCATCAACCAGCCGAATACCGCATACCAGCGCTTGTTGAACATCGATACATCCCTTAAAGCATTACTAACAAACAACAAAGGGTGCCGCAGCACCCTTGTTGTTGGTTATAACGTCATTGGCTATAACCAAGCCATCTGATTAACCTAGGTATTTAACCAGTTTTTCGTTGGCAGCCATCACTTCAGTCAGGCTAGCGAATGCATCGCCAGAAGTGGTTTCAGTCGCCATGAAAATTTTATCGAAGTTTGTTTGCATGGTTTGAGTGAATTCGCCTTGGTCGGCAGCATCAACACCAATCAGAGCGATCAGCGCTTGCAGAGATTCACCTTGACCACGAGCAGAGTCAGACGCTAACTGCTCCATGTTTTGGTCCATGTAGTTTTGCACGCCAGCCATTGGGCTACCTGCATCACAACCAGAAGTACCAGAAGTCATACCAAATGTTTGGTTACCAGAAGTACCGTTAGTGGTCGCTGCCAAAACGTGCTCAGGCAAAGAAGACGCATTTGGGAATACAACGTGAGAACCCAAACCACAACCCGCAGGACCGTAGCTAGCAGCCATTGAAGTAGAAGCAGCAGCAGCCAGTGCAACACCAAGAATAATTTTTTTCATGTGCGATTCCTTCCTTAGGAGTTAATTAAAACCGTTCACAAGTCGGCTGACTGAAAACAGCAATGCCAGTATAAGCAGCATTTGTCACAAACTTCTAGCCCATTTATTTCACAATGACGGCCACTACACAGCCGATTTGTAAAACATTGATAAAGTGCCGGAAACTTTGCGCCAGATCATCCATCACTTGCAAACTTGTTGCACAGCATAATGACGTTAGCTGAACAAATGATGACAAAAACTCAGTCAATCAGGCTAGGGTGCAGAGCCGATTAGGGTCAGGTATAGTGCCAACCTGTTTAATTTAATGTTTCAACATGCAAGCACCCTCGAACAAACCCGTACTGACCGTCAGTCAACTGAATCGTCAAAGCAAAGAGCTATTAGAAACGTATTTGCATCAGGTTCAAGTCACCGGCGAAATTTCCAATTTAGCGCGTCCAGCCAGTGGTCACTGGTACTTCACGCTAAAAGATTCCCGAGCACAAATTCGCTGTGCCATGTTTCGTTCGCGCACACAGTATGTGAAATTTGTCCCCAGAGAAGGCGAGCAGATTTTAGTCAGCGGCAGCATCAGTTTGTACGAGGCCCGTGGTGACTATCAATTAATTGTCGATCGCATGGAAAGCGCTGGCGAAGGCGCGCTGAAATTAGCGTTCGAGCAACTAAAAGAAAAACTCGGCGCAGAAGGTTTATTCGATCCTTCGCTAAAACAGCCCATCCCTATGCCACCCAAGCACCTTGGCGTGGTGACCTCGCCCACGGGCGCTGCCATTAAAGATATTCTCACTGTACTAAAACGCCGTTTTCCGGCACTGCCGGTTTCCATTTACCCAACACAAGTACAGGGTGAACTTGCAGCTCCGCAAATCGCGCAAGCCATTGAACGGGCGAACCGAGACCAGTTATGTGATGTACTCATCGTCGGGCGTGGTGGTGGCTCTTTGGAAGACCTATGGCCGTTTAACGAAGAGATCGTCGCCCGCGCCATTTTTAACAGCCGTATTCCCATCATCAGTGCGGTGGGACACGAGGTGGACTTTTCCATCAGCGACATGGTGGCCGACCTGCGTGCGCCCACGCCGTCGGCGGCGGCGGAATTAGTCAGCCCAGATCGCATGGAATACCTGCACCGCGTGAATCAATTGCAGCGCCGGTTGTCCACAGCACTGCAAAATCGTTTAGGTCAGCACAGATTCCATTTGCTGCAATTAGTGAAACGTCTGCGCCATCCGAAAGACCGCTTGCAAGAAGCCATGCAACGCTTAGACATAGCAGAACAGCGCATGCAGCAACAAATGTTGTTGAACCTACAGCAGCGCCAACAAAGTTTGCAGCATCTAAGTCATCGCTTGAAACAGCAAAGCCCCGAACGCCAACTGCCCATGTTGTCGCAACGGGTGAGGCAATTGAATCAACGCTTGGTACTTGCCATGAAGCAGCATCTCAGCGAACTTAAACACCAATTAGCAACCCAAGCCGACGTGTTGAATGCGGTAAGCCCGCTTAGTACCCTGAGCCGAGGCTACGCCATTGTCAGCGATGACCAAGGTCAGGCGATCAAACACGCTAACTCAGTGAAGGTGGGAGACAAACTGAATGCTCGACTGCATCAAGGCACTCTGGTCTGCGAAGTGCTGGAAAGCCACAATTCCGACCAAGCTAAATAGATCCAAGCGCATACCGACAGCTCGCTTAATCCTCGGCGTTGTCATAACGGCATTGGCGAGCACGATGAGTTGGTCATTACCCGAAAGTCAGCCCATACCCGGCGGCATGGTGGTATTAAATGTAGGGGCTAGCCACCAGCCGAAGCCCCAAGTTTTTTTTAACAGCAAGCCCGTGGCCGTGGTGAAGTCCGATGATCAACAGTCTTGGATAGCCGTGGTCGGTTTGCCACTTAGTACCCAACCCGGCACTCAAGAGATTCGCGTCAACGGCAAAGGCGTCAGCTTTCAAGTACAAGCTAAGGACTATCCTGAGCAACACATCAAATTGAAAACCCGCAAGCACATTGACCTAAGCGAAGCCGACCTTGCCCGCCATCGCGGCGAAAAGAAGCAAGCACTGGCGGTATTCGATGCCTTCGACACCAGCATTGAGCCCGATCTCGCCTTCATGCAACCCGTAGAAGGCCCCTTTTCCAGCCCGTTCGGGCTAAAACGCTTTTACAACGGCGAACCCCGTAACCCGCACAGTGGGCTCGACATCGCCGCCCCCACAGGCACCCTGATTCGCGCACCCGCTGAAGGGAAAGTCGTACTTACTGGCGACTTTTTCTTTAACGGCAACGTGGTGTATCTCGACCATGGCCAAGGCCTGATAACCATGTACTGCCACATGGATCGCATCGACGTGAAAACCGGCGACCTAGTGCGCAAGGGCGAACCCATTGGCACCGTTGGGGCCACGGGACGCGTCACTGGCCCCCACTTACATTGGTCTGTCAGTTTGAACAATGCTCGTATTGACCCAGTATTGTTGCTGCCAAAGTAATACTTGAGCTCGGGCTCAATGCTTTTGGTATGCATCATCGAGGCGGTTATAATCACCATCACGCATGATGAATTTTGGGGTTGTACCAATGGACGATATGAACGCATTCCAACAGGCCATGTCCGATGTCGAGCCCCTAAAAACCGAAGCTAGGGTATCTCTGGACAAACGTCAGGACACCACTGCCGCGCAAGCCCTGCGTCGCGAAGCAGCGGCCGCGCCGATTGAGCGCGACACTAACCACTTATCCACAGACTATGTCGAGATGGTTAAACCCTATGATGTGCTGTCGTTTAAAAAGAACGGCGTACAAGAAGGGGTTTTCCGTAAATTCCGCCTAGGTAAATACGACCTTGAAGCCCGCCTCGACCTGCACCGTAAATCCGTCGAACACGCCCGCAAAGACGTATTCCGCTTTATTGAAGACTGCATGAAGTACGATTTGCGCACCGTCATTATCGTCCACGGCAAAGGCGAAAAAGAAGCCACCCCTGCCCTGCTCAAAAGCTGGGTCAATAAGTGGTTGCCCGAGATCGACGAAGTCTTGGCCTTCCACTCTGCCCAGCAACAACACGGCGGCAGCGGTGCGGTTTACGTGATGCTGCGTAAGAGCGAACGAAAGAAGCAGGAAACCCGTGAAAAACACGGCCTCAAGCCCGGCTTTTAATTGCCTAAACCAAATCAAAACCCGACTAAAAACAAACTGGGAGAGCGGAGCTTTTATGAGTGCTAATGATAAAGCCGGAGCCAAACCCATGCCCGTCACCGGCAGTGGCTGCGGTATCCGCCCCAGTGAAGAAGCCATGGACGTGGGCTTTGGTGTGGATTTCTCGCAAGCAAAACACCTACTGCCGGACCAAGCCGCGGAAACCGAGGAGCATGAGTCCCCGTCTTCAGAGTCCACCGTCACAGAAACTACCCCCCATAAATCCGACCACTGACTGATTGGCGAATCTGCTACCCCTCACCTAGAGTTAATGTAATCCACAATGCTTTAGGTAGTGACAGGGATGCTCTGGTTTAAATCCGCCAATCGCGCCAACACCGCACCGCAAGAAGACATGATCGAGCGCAGCGAATACGACGCGCTGGAAAAGCAGCTGCAAAATGCGGTACGCGCCAAAGATGCGGCCGAAGCGCTGCATCAACACATCGCTGAAATGTCGGAAGAAAACCAAGCCATGAATCGGCTAATGTTTAGCACCGTCACCAGCTTTAACGACATCCACGACCTAGTGTCTAACAACGCCGACGCTTTAGGGGCAGAACGCAATAGCCTAAAAGAAAGCGAAGCCACCTTTGATCAAATAGGCGTAATTCTTTCGCAAGTGGCTGAAAACCTAAACCGCATCGACTCTCGCGCCACTCAGACCTCCGACCACATGGCCGACCTTAACCAAGCGGCCTCGCAAATTAACGACAGCATTGGTCAAATTGAAGATATCAGCGACCAGACAAACCTATTGGCGTTGAACGCCGCCATCGAAGCCGCCCGTGCCGGTGAGCAAGGTCGCGGCTTTGCGGTAGTAGCTGATGAAGTGCGCACACTGGCCGGTCAAACCGGTGCTACCACAGAGCAAATATCCGGCATCATTCAACGCACCACTGACCACATTAAGAAAATTGCCGAAAGTGTCGAAAGCATTCGGACAGATGCGGCGAACTTGCAAGAAACCACAAGCACCATCAGCAGTTCAGTGTCCATGGTGACCGACGTGTCACGCAACATGAACATCATCATCAACCGCAGCACCAACGAAAGCTACATCCAAGTGGCTATGCTTTCGCTTACCGTATTTAAAGCACGTATTTACGAGTTGATTGCAACCAATCAATTGGATGAAGAAAAAATCTCATTTATTCGAGACCACAGCAGCAGTCGTTTAGGTCGCTGGTATTACGAAGGCCTAGGTCGTTCGACCTTTGGACACGTGCCCACTTTTAAGCAAATGGAACAGGACTTAATTAAAATGCATCAGGCTGCATACGATGCATTAATGGCCGCCAAAAATACCAATGTAAAAGAAAAACTAGCCAAACTCGAAGGCATGGAGCGTTACAGTTTAAAGTTGACTAAAGCATTGTGTGGATTAAACGACGAGCTTCAAGAAATGGCTCAGGCCATCATGAAAGACCCTAAAAACAACGACATTTTGTTTTAATTTTAAAGATACAGAAAAAGGGCATCCCATAAGTTTACTTACTTATGAGATGCCCTTTTTTATTTGAATTCCCTTTTAGCTAGCACTTTTTATTAGCACTTCTTATTAGCGCGTTTTATTAGCAGAGCAATTAGTAAGCGCTAAGCACTTACAGGAAGCGCAAACCGCGTCTGGCGAACTTGCCACATGGCGCCCAGTGCGAACGCCGCGAACAACAAACCAAACAGCGCGAAACGCTGCCACTGCGCCAAGATGTCGGTTTCTCTTTGCTCCACTTGTTTAAGCTCCTGACCGGTTACTGCCTCCGGTTGTGCACCTGCCAATGCGGCTTGCGCCATGGGTACACCCGCCAAATCCAAACCATAGCCTTGTGCCTGATTCGTTAGATACTCGTTAAACGCTTCGTTATCACTGAGTACATCGTGCTGACGAGCCACATCTAAATAGGTTTCAACCAATATCTTCATGGTCTCGGCATCGGTTTCCCAATAATCCTTACGTTCGGCTTCTAACATACGCTCGATCATTTGCGCTAAGTTGGTTGGATTCGCTTGTTCAAAAAATTCGCGCATATCCATGTTGTATTTGTCTTTCACATAGATGTCTGCAAATTCTTGCCATTGCGCATCGGTTATGGATTCTGGCGACATCACCGTCCAACCCCAAAAGTTATTAATGCGATCGAGCATTTGCAATGCACCGGCATAGCCTTCTTTTTGTGCTTCTTCAATCCAACGCGGATGAAATGCACGGGTACGCATTTCGCGCGCCATAAAGGTTTTTAGGTTTTCGGTTTTAGTGGCGTTGGCTTGACGCAAGTTAGCAATCAACATCTCTGGGCTTTTCCCATCCAAATTGCGAATGGCTAACGACAAGCCACCAAAATATTGAAACGGATCATCACTGGTGGTCATGCCGTATAAATTGGTAGAGCGGCTAAACATAACAGCGTCTGTGCCCGACAGTACTTTGCCGTAGAGATTTTCGACTTGTTCGCTCCAGCGCGTTTCATCAGCACCAAACACAAAGCCCATGCGCGCTAAATACAAGTCGCTGAGTTTGCTGTCTGTTTCCCATGTGCCGGATGCCAAACTGGTGTCGGCTAAGCCGCTGCCGTAGGCACCACTTTCGTTAGAGAAAATACGCACTGTGGATAAATACTCGGCTTCGCCTGCATCGACACCGCTTTCCAATAAATTGGCTTTTAATGCCTGCGTATTTTTGTACACGGAATTGTTTTCTTCTTTAAGTTCGGACACTTGCTTAACCGCTTTGGCCAACATCAACATGACGTTTGGAAACGCATCGCGGTACAAGCCCGTGGCCGACAACACCACATCCACACGGGGACGTTTAAGTTCGGCGTATGGAATAATTTCGGTGCCACGAATAATGCCATTGTCATCCCACACAGGTCGCACACCCATGGCGGCCATGACCTGGCTTTCTAACACGCCATGATGACGCATGGTTTCGAGGGACCATAGCGAAAACGCTAACTTATCTGGGTACTGGCCCTTGTCTTGGCGATGCTGCGCAATGGTTTCTTCCATCATGCGCTTACCCACTTCCCACGCTGCTTTGCTGGGTACTTTTGCAGGGTTGAAACCGATAAGGTTCTTACCCGTTGGCATGGCCTCTGGCGAACGCACCGGATCACCACCATAACCCGTCACACTGTAGCGCCCATTTAGTGCATTCAAAAAGGCGGGCATTTCTTGCTGGCCTTTAAAGTCCGCCATTAATGCTTTTGCTTTTTCCACGCCTTGTACTAACTCTTCAGAAATTTCGCTCGGTTTGCTTTCACTAACTAGAGATAGCCACAGTAACTTAAAGCCATCTAGATCGTAAAGCTGTGCAACTTGATTGTTTTCCATATCTGCGCTGTACAGGCGTTGTGTTAGTTCAACAGGCAGCATTAATTGTTGGTCACGTTCAAACTTTGCCGCGGGCTTGGTGAAGTCTTCGCCGAGCATTTGCAACAAAGTAGTGATGATATGGGCGTCTTCCAATGTTTGGCCAAAGGTATGCACACCAAGTGGTTGAGATTCTTCTGCCATTTCGTGCAGGTAATCGTGCAGCTCAACAAAGAAGGTATCAAAGTTTGAATTGGCCTTCTCTGAAGTCCAATTAATATCTTCAAAAATATTCAGTGCCATCACCTGCTGCAAAATCATCGCTTGCGTGCGGGTACGGGTCTCCCCTTCGGACAACGCCATATATTGCTGCATGGTTTCATGCAATTCACTGACCTCACCGTAGTAACCGGCTGCGGCAAAACCCGGAGTCATGTGACTGACCATAACAGCACGACCACGGCGTTTCGCTTGCATGGCTTCACCCACGTTATCCATGATGTATGGATAAATCACGGGTAAATTCCCCACGGCTAAATCCGGCGCGTCGTAAATGCTTAGGCCACGTTCTTTGCCCGGCAACCATTCTTGCGAACCGTGAGTACCCAAGTGCAATAAGGCGTCCGCCTGAAAAATTTTGCGCGCGTAATAATACACAGCTAAGTAAAAGTGATTTATGGGCGCATTAGTAGCATGGTAGAGCGCCTTGTGCTCTTCTACATCATCGCTGCGCGACGGCTGTGCTAATAAAATCAAGTTACCCAAATCAATACGCGGAATAACAAATTGAGCAACGCCGTCCACGGTGCGCACATATTTATGATCGGAAGGATCACCCCAACGCTCTAACATAGGTTCACGCACAGATTCGGGTAAGGAATCTAACCAAGCCTTGTATTCGGCCACGGGTAGATACCCGGCTTTGTTTTCGCCACGCAAGTTGGCAATGTCTTCGTCGCGGTAAATGGGTTTAAGTAACTTAGCCACATCTTCGATGAGCTGTTCTTCGGTTGCAGGCGTCACGGTGTAACCTGCGTCTTTCAATGCCTGAGAAATATTGGCCACGCTTTTAGGCACACTTAAAAAGGCCGCGCCGATATTCTTTTCACCCGGTGGATAGTTCCACATAAACATGGCGAGTTTTTTATCGGCATTGGCAAGTGCACCCAAGCGGGCCTGTTTCACTGCGCGTTCTGCTAATGCGTTGATATGGCTTTGCAAAGGAATGGCTTGCTTCGACTGGGTGTCAGTGGTCGCCATTATTGTCGGATCAATTACACCTGCCAGTTCTGGCAGCATTAAAAAGTAAGGCGACATCATGGCCGACAAACCGGCATCGGCTTGATTAAAGTGCGCTTCATCACCGTCACGGTATTGCAAACCATGCAGTACAGGCACATTCATTTGCGCAAACAGCTCGGCTGTTTTGTTGGGCTCATGCAGCATGCGCGTATTCACAATGGCATTCACATGTTGCGATAACGCCGTCACTTGCTCTTCGACAATCTCGTGGTCGTAAAACACACCAAAGGCCTGCGCGCCTTGCGAGGTCAGCGCTGTGATAAGCGCATCCACCACTTGGGTTTGCTCCGCTTCGATGGCGCTACGATGCATGGTGACGGCAACAACAGGTTTACCTTGTTTCACTTCTTGTTTCACGTCAAAGAGTTTTAAATCTGAAAAATTTTCTACTGCCGGAATCGCCGCGCCCATTTGGTAATAACCGTTTAACGGTAAAACCACAGGGTCCGCCAAAGTATGGGATTGGCCGTAAAACTCGTTGCTCAAAAAACGGAATAAATTTTCGTAGTTTTTACGCTGCCCATTCGACAGGTAAGCCGCGATGGTTTGCGCTTGGGTGTCACCCACGCCAGAGGTTAACGCTGGCAAGGTATTAAAGCCGACACGCGTAGTTTTCACTTGAGCGCCGTTTACGGGTTTAGAACAGGCGGCCAGTTTTTCCACATACGGCGCAAAGGTTTCTGTGGCAGCAGGCCCGCTGACCGCTTCGAAAATCACTAGGTCGTAATCACACAGTGACTTTTCGGCACCCCGATTAAAATAATTGGAGGTGTGGGTTTCCAGCTGGATGTCCACCGCTTTGGCGGCGGCTTTCAGCATATCACCCTTGGCTTTTGCTAGATGCATATCCGCTAACACTAGCATGTCTGCAGGTTTGTCCTGTGCGTTCACCAATGTGGATGCACAGAGCACAAGCGTGCTGGCGACCGCTTTAAGTCGACATCTTTTACTTATACGTTTAATTTGTTTGAGCATTTTCACCCTGCTCCTGATTCTCTTCTGGCACATAAACAATGGTGCCATCTTTCATTTTGTACGCCACACCGGCTTTGGTGCCATTACCCGAACCAATTTCACCCGTGGATTTATACTGTTTCACTTCATTGCCTTCTTTCACAATGATTTCCATATTGGGCTGTCCCTCATTTTTAATAACGGTGACATTTTCAGCCGAGAACGGATTCAAAGGATTCTGTGCAATGGAAATCAACAGCGCGCCAATCACCACTAAAAAAACGTCCACCAAATTGACGGTGGACATCATGGGGTTGAGTTCTTCGTCTTCATCTAAAAATCGCATGCTTCAAACTCCGCTGACATTAAGCTGAGCCAACGGCTTTAAGTTTCGGTACATCGCTTCCTGCCGATGCATCAACAATACGTTTTTGTGCTTCGATTAACTCAACGGCTAACCAACGCTTTTTGACCGAGGCCACAAAGAAAGTCAGCGTCGCGGCAACCAAACCAAAAATAACCGCCGCAAAAGCAATGACTAGATTGTCGGAAATACCTTGAATATTCCCGTCGGCCAAACTTTTTAATGCAGGCCCCATGGGGATCATGGTGGCCACAAGGCCTAACATGGGGGCGATGCGCGTGACCATACGCACAAATTCGAGATTCTTTAGTGCGAACACTTCCAGTTCGTCAAAGGTGCTGTTTGGGTTTGCACAGTGAAAGTTATGCAGGCTGTAACCCGGAATGGGCTGCGCAGAATGTATTTGGATTTGCGTTTGAAATTCTTTGGCATGCTTACGACGTTGCAGCCCTTGCATAAAAAACTGGCCAAAGGCAAAAAAGCCATAAAAGAAGACAAATAAAATGGCCAGTAAAACAGGGGCCAACAACAGGTCCGAAACCTGATACATCAAAAGTTCGATACTGGAAACCATGAGGCAATCTCAATCAGCTAGGGTAGATGGGTGCAAAATAAGGGTTCGATTGCGCGTCCTTGCGCAATCACTTCTCATCTAAAAACAAGATGAGGTTCATACAAGACGATTAATTAGTGATTCAATTAAAGCGCTTGATAAATAAAGCTGTACTGTTTGCTTTTCACCGTGCTGTCACTATCAACACCGTAGTAACTGGTGATCTGCAACTTGTAGGTGTCAGTGCTGTTCTGCACGAGATAAACACCGTATTGCGACCAGATCTTGTGGCCACCTTCGAGGTTATATTGATACCACTTGGCTTTATCTTTAAAGAAGGTTTCCGCACCGTCGGCTAAGAAGTAGTAGCGTGCATATTCATTGCTGGCATAACCCGCAAAGGTCAGTGCATCGTCACCGTCTTTTAGTGCGTAAGCCGTTACGTTGTCACCCAGCTGAATTTCGAAGGCGCTGCATTTTACGTTTAAGTCCCAGCTGTCACTTTCGGTGACGGCTCTGTACGCAGACAAGTCAACATAGGCTTCACCTGAACACTCTGGCAGTACTACCAACTGTTCATTACCAAACGCGCTATCGCTAGCCCCTTTAAACGAGACACCCAAAGTCATCTCAGTAATGCCACGACCCGGTTGATTTTGTGCGTCTAAGTTGGACAACTCGGTAACACGTACCTGATAAACACCACTGTCTTGGCTCACAAGATATGACTGGTTGGCATTTTCGCTAATGGAGTGATCCAAATGGTTGTAGACATAAAAGTCAGAGCCGAAGCGCGTTAAGAAGGTATCTGTATCGAATTCAGTGCTCGCAGGGATATCCGCAGACGTCACGGCCGTAAAGTCCGCAAGTTCGGCTTCGGGTGTCGCGGCGGTAAATTTATCAGCGATTACCTTGCCGTCGGCATCAAAAAAGTCGGCGTTATTACCAGTGAAGTACGCTTTCACATCGCCACTGCCGGAATAGCCACCGTTTAAAATAATGCTGGTGCCGTTAAAGGCTAGATCCCATGAGGTATCCGTTGCGGCTTGCGCGTCTGTGAGTTCAAGTACTTTTCCGGTTTCTAAATCGAAGTACGCATAACCTGCGCTGGCATCCACACCGCTGATAGAAGTGTATTCTGATGTGGTTGGGTCAGTGGGTTCATTTTTGTTGCTGTCGGAGTCGCTGTCAGCGCCGCAACCGGTTAACGCAGCGAGGGCCATGACACTAATGGGTAGAAAATATTTGTTCATATTCGTTCTCTTTATTGTCTTTGCAATGAGTCTAAGGGCAAGGAGTTAAAGGGCAAGTTAGTAAAATTTAAGGTTTAAAAGGTGTAGCTCAAACCCAAGGTGAGTTTGCGCGAATCTCTCGGACGAGCGTCGTATTGATCGTCTTCTAAGCTAGTATCACGGTGTACATCAAACAGGTTTTCGACGGCGAAGCGCCAAGCTAACTCGTTATTGATTGCTTGCTTAAACGCCACATTGGTTGTCCACCACGCGTCGTTTTCAAGTTCTGTATATTCGGTAGGGTCGACTTCGATGTCAGATTCATGCACCACGTACAGCATTAGCTGCAAACGTTTTGCAAAGTAGTGCCAGTTAACGTGCGCTTTAAACTGATTCCTTGATGAGTAAGGAATACGCTCTCCATTGGATTCACGCTTATCAACAAAGGTGTAGTTGAGACCATAACGCCAAGCCGTACCGATGATGTGTTCCCACGAAAGGTCCAAGCCAGCAATGCGAGCCTTAGCGATATTTTCGTAAACGTAGATATCGAGGTTTTCGTCTTCGCTGCGTTCGGCATCCAATGCGTTTTCGATTAGATTTTCTACCTGAGACTGGTGCGCATGTAACGCCAGTTGATGCCCAGAATTAAAGTCATAACTGACAGAGATGGATTTTGTCAGAGCCGATTCTGGCTCAAGATCGGGATTCCCAATGACCTTGTAGCCCACGTTAGAGTGATCAAAAAGGTAATATTGTTGCTTTAGCGTAGGGACCTTATAGCTTTGCGATAAGCCGCCGCGTAACGTTAAGCGACCCGGGCCAAATTC
>JBFHVZ010000064.1:0-17336 GCA_041589295.1 Pseudomonadales bacterium | reverse complement strand
TTCAACCCCTTCGGCCACGGTTTTAAGTTTTAACGCCGCAGCCAAGTCAATGATGTTGCGGATAATGCTGCGATCGTTTTCGTCTTGCTCTAGGTTGCGCACAAATGCTTGGTCAATCTTTAACGTGTCTACCGGAAACTGCTTTAAATAAGACAGTGACGAATAACCGGTACCAAAATCATCAATGGCCAATGCAAAGCCCATGTCTTTAAGTTGACCCATGATTTTGATGCTCTGGGCGACGTTTTCCATGATCAACCCTTCGGTGATCTCCAGCTCGATACGTTGTGGATTAGCGCCTGTGTCTTTCAAAATGCGTTCCAGCTGTTGTAAGAAATAGCGGTGCTGAAATTGTCGTGCCGAAAGGTTAATGGCCACTTGAATGCCGTCGTGCTTCTTATTAAAAGCAACACTTTGGCGACAAGCCTCTTCGATGATCCATTCTCCCATGCGGATGATTAAACCGGTTTGCTCGGCAATGGGAATAAAAACCCCGGGGGAAATCATTTTGCCATCCGGCTGTTGCCAGCGAATCAGTGCTTCGGCGCCGCGTACAGCGGTGGTTTTTGCATCGACTTTTGCTTGGTAGTGCAAGACCAGTTCGTTGTTAGTTAATGCATCTCGTAGCCCCGACTCAATGGGCAACCATGATTGCTCTTCGGCATGAAAGCGAGGCTCATAGTCTTCTAAAGTGTCGCCTACGCGCTTTGCATGGTGCAGTGCAGAGTGCACGTTGCTAATCAGTTGTGTGACGTTTTCACCGTCTTTGGGGTAGTGGCACAGTCCCATGCTGAGGGTCATAAAGTATTTGTGGTGGGTGACTTCTAACGGTTCGTCCATGGCATTACGCAGTTGTTCTGCCAAGGCTAAGGCCAGCTTGTCGTCTTGCGTATCAAGTAATAAACAAAATACAGCGGCTTCTAAACGAAACAAGGTAATTGGAGTTAGCTGCGCCTGACACAGCATGCGCAAACGGTGCGCCATGGACAGTATTAATCCGTCGCCCATTTCATAGCCTTGGCTGGCGGTAATCAATTTGAAGCGGTCCATGCTAACCAACAGCAACGAACAGGGCGCTTGGCGGTTGACCCGTTCGGCAAGTTGGTTTTCGAAATGGCTACGATTAAGCAAGCCGGTAAGCACATCATGGCTGGCTTGATACTCTAAACGCTTTTGCGCTTTTTGCTTTTCGGTGATGTCTTCTATGTACAGGTGACAGCTTTCCAAGTCGCGGAATAGCGAAATGCTGTACAACAACAAGCGACCTTTCAGTGTGTGGGTGAAATCAATTTGCGTGGATTTAAGATTTTGCCAGTGTTGCAGGTCTTCTTCGAATGTGGGGGGCAAAATTTGCTCAGCTTGATCGGGTTGTAGGTTGAGATCACGTAACAGGCGTCCAAAAGCGGGATTTTGGTAACGAATATCGCCATTCCAGCTGATGTTGACTACGGGCTTGGGGTTCCGTTCTGGGAACATGGCCAAGGCGCGGCGCTCGGCCCGATCCTTTAAGATGGTGCGCGCGAACATGGCGATGACGAAGGCGACTATGATCACTAAAACGGCAAAGCCAATGACCAGTGCCACCATGAGCTGAATGCGTTTTTGTGCGTTTTCCGCCGAAGCCCAAGCTTCGGAGGATACTTTGTCGGTTAGGCCGAGCAGTATGGTTTCGGCCTGCGCGCCCAATTCAGTCAATTGTTCAAGGTCGGCGCGGGCTTGGTCCCAGTTTGTGCGTGACGCCGTAAGGTTTAGGTAATGACGCTGAGATACGTCTTCGATGTAAACGAACAGCTCGGGTAGCGCTAATACATCGTCATTGTCGAAAGATTCTCCCGCGTAGACCATGGACTCTATGATGTCGGTTTTGGCGGCATCTAACGCCATGTCCAGCTTGGCGGCGTCTGCGGTGGCATACAGCTCATACTGCAGGCGCTCATGTTCAATGATGGCACTGCGCAAACGCTTGATGACGGCCAAGCGCGGGAGCTGCTTGTACACCAGGTCGGCACTGGCCTCGGCGGCTTGATCGCCCACGCTGGAGATCACCACAGATGTGGTGATGCCGGTGCCGATAATCAGCAGCAGGCTTATCCATATACGTCGCGAAATTGTAAACACCGGCCGGTCCTTGGGCTTGTATCTCTTTTTGTATCTATTAAGGGTAGCTAAAGACCCCCAACGGCGCTGACCGATTTGGCCCCATTTTCGGTGGGCGACTGACCTGATTCGGGTCAATAAGCGACGCCGTAGCTTGTCTAAAATGGCCACTTTGATTATCGACGCGCTGGACCGGGAGGCGTTATGAATCAGGCATTTGCATCACTCAGTGGTTATATTGAGCAACAGCATCGCTGGTTGGACGATTTACTGCTGTCTCACCAAAAAGCATTGGTTGAAAAACGATTGGACGCAGCGAAATCTTTTTACGAGTGTTTTCACCGTGCGTTGCAAGTCCATGCCCAAGCCGAAGACCGCATTTTGCTGGATTTGCACAGCCAACATTGCGCGAGCCCTAGATGGAATACGCAGGTGTATTTTCACGAGCACCGCAAAATTTACGACCTGCTGGATAAAATTGGGGAGCGCGTGGCGGCGCTAACAGAGATCACCACACTTGATGTTATCGAGTTGCTGGACATGGAAAAAACCTTAAAAGGCGTGTTGGAGCATCACGGCGAGCGTGAAGAGCAAGGCTTGATGTCCGAGCTGCAAGATTGTTTGTCCGAACAACACAGTTTGGAACTCATTGATCAACTCAATGACTACTGGCGTGACACCAACCGGTTGGTGCAGCAAACCGTGGCAGGGTTGCAGTACGGGTTAATTTGACGAAACAGGGAGGTAACGCGTATAACGCTGTCTGCTTTTATGTGTGACATTCATTTAGCTGCTTTAGCATGTGCTTAGGCCTGTGTGTCACTGCAAAAGGGAATCCGGTGCAAGACCGGAACTGTACCCGCAACTGTAAACGAATAGCCACCTCTACTAGAGACAAACAGTCCCAGTGGCAATCGTAAGTCAGATACCTGCATATGAGCGCGATATTCAACCGGGCGGGATTACTCGGCGTTGAAGTTTCAAGGGTCTGACCGAATTTGCTCTGGCCGATCACTTGACGTTTCACGCTGCGGATTCTCGGTTTAATCCATGCAGTGGAACGACCTCCTTGTTTAAGCACATCACTTTATTATTTCTTCTCACGTTGGGCCTTAGCGCTGGGGCGCAGGCTAACTCGTCTACCGTCACCATTACCTTGCTGGTATCTGACGCACAAGCTCAATTTGTAGCGGCCGCCATTGATGATTGGCATCAACAGCAAAATAAACCCAAGTGGGGGCTGGCTTCCCAATTTGTTATTCAGGCGCGTACCAGCAGCCAGCTGACGGATATGTCCGATGCAGAAATAGCGGTGTTGTTTGCTTCATCTAAAGTGGTCATCGGTGCAGGTATTTTTGGTCCGGCTGTGCACCGATTACAGAATCACTTGCTGTCGACTAACCGATTATTTTTTAACAGTGATCATCAATTGGTTGCACTGTCAGCGTTAAACGGCCGCCCATTGTTTGCTGATGTGGATGCCGCTGCTGGGTTAAGCGCGCAGCGCCCAGACACCGACTTTGATCCGTGGTTGCAACAACAGTTGGCTCAGCATCCGCGCCAAAAAACATGGTTAATGGCCCGTGCCTTTTGGCAAGCCGGTGGTAATGAAAACCTTATTAAACTGTTCAATTGGCTTGCACAGGGTGTGCAGTCTCAAAGTTTAAGCGGCAATAATTTGCTGCTGCTCACGTTGGACGAAGCGCAATTAAAAGCAAACGCAACTTGGCCAAAACCTCAAGCCCGTGTGCGCTGGATTCAAAACAATGTGGTGACAGACAGTCTAGATACGCGAGTCCTCACGCATACGCCCCACAGCCAACCCACAGTGGTCATACTCGACAGCCAAAGCGGTGACCGCATCAGTGACCGCGCCGTAAGTCTGGCGCTATGCCAAGCCTTAGCGCAGCAATCGTTAAACTGCTTGGTGGCATTATCCTATTGGGGCGAGCCTGCCGCGCAGGCGTTAGCGGCGCTCTCGCCATATAAAACATCCATCGCGGGATTTATTTTTTTGCAGGACTTTGTTGTGGGTGGTGGCCAAGCACGTGAGCAAGCCGATGCTGCCTTTAAACAATTTAATGTGCCTGTTGTTAAAGCCATTAAAAGTTTTGATCGCACACACTTGCAGCGCCAACTGTCAGTGGATGGCATTGCCGCCGACCGAGTGTATTACCAAGTGGCCATGCCAGAATTGCAAGGGGCCAGCCAACCGTTAGTGGTGGCGACGCAGGGTGACACCACAGTGCATGCCGCATCGGGTTTGTCGATTACCACATTGACACCGGACGCTTCTGCAATTGCGCAATTAAGTCGCCGTTTGGGTAATTGGTCGGCGTTGCAAACCAAAGCCAATGCCGATAAAAAAATTGCCATTGTTTATTACAACCACCCGCCTGGGCGTCACAACATCGGAGCGGATAATCTGGATGTGCCAGCATCGTTGTGGCGAATCTTGAATGATCTAAAACACGCGGGATACACGGTCGGAAAGCTGCCTGCTTCCCCAGCGGATTTGTTAGAGCAACTGCAAGCGCAAGGCGTGAACTTGCCGAACCAACCAACAGCATTGCGTGCCATGTCGAGCAAGATCGCACGACTGTCTCAGGCGCAGTATCAAGCCTATTTTGAAACCTTGCCGCCAGCGGTGCAGCAAGAAATGGTGTACGGCCCGTTAGGCTATTTACACGAACAAATAAAAAATGCCGTTGCACAAGGCTGGTGGACGACTGCCACAGAGCAACTGCATCACAGCATGGAAGAAATACACCACTTGTTAGAAGGGCTAGATCACCCCAGCCGTGAACGAGTGATAAAACTGCTCGCGCAATTAGAGCAGCAATACCAAGCCATTATTGCCGCGGCATCACCCGTAACCGACACGCAATGGCAACCCGTGGCAGCAACCTTAGCGGCCATTGTTAAAACCGGAATTGAAGGTTTGCAGGGGTGGGGGCCCGCGCCGGGTAAGGTTATGGTGTGGGAAAACCAAGTGTTATTACCGGGGCTGCAATTTGGCAATGTATTTTTGGGGCCACAACCGCCCCGTGGTTGGGAAATAAACGAAGAGCTGTTACATGCCAATTTGGCGTTTGCGCCACCTCATCAATACCTCGCGTTTTACCACTATTTGCGTGACGAATTTAAAGCCGATGCCATTGTGCACTTGGGTCGTCATTCCACTTACGAATTTTTGCCAAGACGTTCAGTAGGTTTAATGGACGATGATTATGCTCGACTTATTGCCGACGACATTCCCGGTATTTACCCCTACATAGTGGACGGTGTGGGTGAAGGCATACAGGCCAAGCGTCGCGGGCTTGCCGTGATGGTCGACCACTTAACGCCGCCGTTGCAAAGCACGCCCTTGTACGATGAGCTATTGCAGTTGCGCCAACTGATCGAAAGTTTTGAAGCGAATCACGAGTCCAACCAAAGCGCATTAAAAGCCAAGTTAGTAAGCAGCATTCGCGAAAAAGTAGAGCGCTTAGAACTCAAAGACGAACTGGCAGAATTTATGTCGGCCGAACTTGCGGTCATGGGTATTGGCTTTGACGAAGTAGACGACGACATGCTGGTCCACGAAATAGGTCATTACCTAACCGAAATGCAAGAGCGTTTTATGCCGATGGGTTTGCATGTTTTTGGTCAAACGTGGAACACCCCAGCGCTGGACATGATGCTGAACTCCATGGCGCCCACATCAAACACACAAAAAGACCAATGGCGTGACAAACTGGCGCAATCACCCACGGCCGAACGTGACGCTCTGTTAAATGGTTTAGCTGGTGGCTTTGTGGCACCGGGCGTGGGCAATGACCCCATTAGAACGCCAGAAAGTTTACCCACGGGGCGAAATTTTTATGCGTTAGACAGCAGTTTAATTCCCAGTCCAACTGCTTGGGCACTTGGTCGTGACATGGCCGAAAATGCGCGCCAAACCAATGCTCAGTCACCGCAAAAAAGTGAAGCCATTGTGTTATGGGCATCGGATGTGGTGCGAGACGAAGGCGTGATGATCGCCTTTGGTTTGAACATGATGGGCATCGAACCTGTGTGGAATAGCCGAGGCTTGGTACAAGGTTTACGGGTGATGCCACTCACCGAAAATGCTGTACGGCGTAACACAGTGTTTACCAGCTCGGGCTTGTTTCGTGATTTGTACGCTAAACAAATGTATTGGGTAAACCAAGCAGTATTAATGGCGCTGGCTCAATCGGCGCGAGTTATTGAGCGGGATTACCCAGCGTTAACGTTGGCGCTTCATGAAGCGTTGCGCAGCTTAGATGACGTAGACATAGAAAGTGCAAATATAGACGGTAAAACGGGAATTATTTATAACGCAGAGCCGCTAACGCAAAACCAAGTGGCGGCCCATTGGGTTACGCAAGCCCAAGCCTTGTTAGCCACCAATGTGCCAGCGGCGCAAGCCGGTAAGCTGGCCAGTTTACGAGTATTTGGCACAGCGCCGGGAAGCTATGGTGCGGGAATCAATCGCATGGTGGAGCGCAGCGGTGCGTGGCAACAACGACAAGAAGTGGCGGATGTGTATTTAAAACGCATGGGGCACAGCTATGGTCTTGAAGCGTTTGGCGCGCCAGCACGAAAGGTGTTTGAACAAAATCTATCGAACATCGAAAACACCTACTTGGGTCGCAGCAGTAATTTATACGGCTTAATGGATAACAACGACGCGTTCGATTATTTTGGCGGGTTAAGTTTGGCGGTGGAAACCTTAACCGGTAAAACCCCAAATAGTTTTGTGATTCATCACGCCGATCAAGACCGTGTTGTAACCCAACCGCTGCACGCTGCATTAAAACAAGAACTGCGCGGTCGCTTTTTAAACCCTGCTTGGTTAAAAGGTCTTATGGCTCACGATTATGCGGGCGCTCGCACCATGGGCAGTGAATTTCTTGAATACCTATGGGGTTGGCAAGTGACCAATCCAGATATTATTAATGACTGGGTTTGGCAAGAAGTAAAATCTGTTTACATGGATGACAAGTACCAACTTGGTTTAAGCGACTTTTTGGCTAGCAACCAAAATGCGCATGTTAAAGCCAATATGTTGGCCATTATGTTGGTGGCCATCGAAAAAGACTTTTGGCAGGCCGACAAACAAACCATTGCTGAACTGGCCGAGCAGTTTGCCCAGTTGGTGATTGAAAATGGACTACCCGGCAGTGGGCATACCAGCCCCAATCATCCGATGTTGGCTTGGTTAGAACATCATTTGCCTGTGCAACAGTGGCAAGAATTTTCGGCGGTCGTTGCACAAGACCAGCGCCTGTTAGCAGCCGCAGCACAGCAAACCGTTGAACAAACTCTGCGTACTCTTTCAGAAATCGAAACCCAATCATCAAACACACAGGCCGTATCCCGTTGGCTTTGGGTCAGTGGATTTGTGTTATTGGCTATTTTTGCATTGGCGTTTGTTAAGCAGATGCGACAGTTCCGCAAACTAAGTCAGCAGAAGCATCAGCCATAAGTTTAAAATTCACGGGACGAATCTGAATGACAACTCTAGAAGTCAACTTTGACAGGCAATTTTGACAGGCAACTTTGAGAGACAATTTTAAGGTAACGAGGCAGCTATGTTAGAAGGGTATACATTAGGTATTGTGCATCAGGCGGTTGGCTATTTATTAATGCCAGTGCTGGCGTTACTTATGGTGAGCGCCGCGTTAATTATTTGGGAGTGGGGCATCAGTTTGGCTGAGCGCGTCAGTGGCGAAAAACACTTAGCCAAGCTGGACTACAAAACTTTAAGTCGTTACTGCGTAAAGCGCATTGATCGCGTGGATTTGTTGGCGCGCTCTGGGCCTATTTTGGGTTTAATGGGCACGCTGATTCCATTAGGGCCTGCATTAACCGCCATGAGTCAAGGCGACTTAAACCAATTGGCCACGGCCATTAGCATTGCATTCGACACAACTGTGATTGGTCTTGTTATCGGCCTTGCAGGATTTGTAATGGGAAAACAACGTCGTCGTCGCTACGAAAACCTGCTTGAACACGTGGTTGCCGTGCAGGAGCCTGCTTAATGTCACGGCTAAATCCACAACCCACTGATGCCGCACAAAAGACGACGGCGAACCCGTTAGAGAATTCGACAGCGAATTCGACAGTGAATTTACTAGAGTCCCAGCGCGCATCTATTGCGAGCTTGCCGACGCAACCATGGGCGCGCTCGTCATTCGACCAAGATGATCAAGATCCATTAACGGGGTTTGCCAATATCATGGACGTGATGTTGGTTTTTGCTTTGGGGTTAATGGTGGCACTGCTTGCGCAACAGCCGAACGCTCAATTTAATGTGCAAACGCAGGCGAGCACGCCAACAACCATGGATGTTACTCAAGGTAAAGAAATGACAGATGTTCCCGAACACATTAAGCAAGCGTTGCAACAACAAGCCGGTGAAGGAATGGAAGCCGTCGGACAGGTTTTTCGTGACCCTAAAACGGGCAAGCTCATTTTAATTGGCCAATAGAGCAGGGTTTAATGCTGTTTGGATTTGATATTGCGTTTATCGCCAGTGCCAGTGTGATGGCGTTGGTACTAGATCAACTGCTGGGTGAGCCAAAGCGTTTTCATCCTTTAATTGGCTTTGCTTATTGGGCGCAATTTTGGCAAAAACGGCTCGAAAATAAACACAACAAACCGCTGCATCCACTCGCGCAATTTGTACGCGGCTTAATATGTTGGCTCTTTGCTGTATCGCCTTGGGTTGTGCTCTCACTGCTTATTGTTTTAATCCCGTGGCCTTGGTGGTTTACATGGAGTGTGTCTGTACTGCTGTTGTATTTGGCTGTTGGCCAGAAGAGCTTGGCCGAACATGCACAAGCCGTTTATCAACCCTTGGTCGAAACGGCCGACTTAACGCAAGCACGACACGCGTTAAGCATGATTGTGTCGCGCGATACAACCACCTTGAACGAGCAACAGATTACCTCGGCCACCGTTGAGACTGTTTTAGAAAACACCCATGACGCTGTGATCGGCCCTTTATTTTGGTTTTGCTTGTTAGGTGTACCCGGTGTGGTGTTGTTTCGCTTAGCAAACACGTTAGATGCCATGTGGGGCTACAAAACATCGCGTTACGAATTTTTTGGCAAAACCGCCGCACGCATGGACGATGTACTGGGTTTTATGAGTGCCCGTGTTACGGTGTTGTTGTTTGCCACAAGATCACCACGAGCAATAAGAGGTGCATGGTTTTTTGGTCGCAAGTGGTATAGCCCGAACGCTGGACCTGTCATGGCGGCAGGAGCTGGTGTTTTAAACTTAAAGCTGGGTGGCAGTGCGCCTTACGCCGGCAAAGAAAAAGCCAGACCTTATTTATATGATGGGCGAGAACCCAAAGGTACTGACATTCGTCGGGCAACTCGGCTAATGTATTGGGCCGCCTATAGCTGGGCGGTTCTTTGGGTTTTTGGGTGGATTAGCAGTTGGGTGTCGTTTGAACTGTGAATTTGACTGAGAGTTTAAACTGTGAATTTAAGTTATGAGTTTACTTAACGGTTCGCAGCGTACTGCGCCCCAACATGGCGGTAACGCTTTAGCCTTATGTGCGCAATATAATATTAATCCAAGTGACTGCATTGATTTAACCGCTGCGCTCAATCCCGAACCGTATCCGGTCCCAACCTTGCCCCAAGACGTTTGGCAAGCGCTACCACAATCTCAGGATGGTTTAATACAGGCTGCTGCTCAGTATTACGGGGTCAAAGCTGCAAACAAAGAAGGTGCGCCCCATCTGTTATTGGTACCGGGCTCCACGTGGGTAATTCATGCATTACCCAGTGCATTATTTAATACGCCTTCTATTGCACGCGCACATTCAAATCAGGTTGGATGTAAGACCAACGCAAACAATCATATGTCTGATACGCCTCGCGTTTGGGTACCTCGCCAAGGGTTTAGTGAGCACGCTTACGCTTGGCAAAAAAACGGCTATAAGGTCCAGCGTTATGCAGACGAGCCTGATGTCAATTCCATGCAAGCTGGCGACATTCTGGTATTGATTAACCCCAATAATCCCACTGGCAAACTGTATTCATATAAAAAGGTGGTGGAATGGTTAAGGGTGATCGAATCTAAAAGCGCATGGTTAATTGTTGACGAAGCATTTATTGATGTGACGCCTGAGCACAGTGTCATCCAACACGACAGTGATGCTCTTTTGGTGATGCGCTCATTTGGAAAATTCTTTGGTTTAGCGGGTATACGCTTAGGGGCTATCAAAGCGCCAGCTGCGCTTATCGCTAGACTAACCGAGCAATTACCACCATGGGCCATCAGTACGCCTACACGTTACATCGCAAAACAGGCTTTTACTGATACTGCTTGGCAACAACGCTGTCGCGAACGATTAAGAGCTTCGCAACCACAGTTAGTAAAGTCGTTAACTGAATTTGCAGATCGCGCAAAGGGAAGACTTGTCGTAACACCTTTGTTTTACACCTTGTATGTTGAACAAGCGCAGGCTTTGCATCATGCTTTGGCTCAGCAAGGTGTGTTTACTCGGTTATTAGATGATAAAAGCGGTATTCGTTTAGGTGCTGTGCCACAATGCCATATCGAGCGCGTGGTCACAGCTATTGATAACGTTTGACTTTTGCTTAAACTCACATTGCGTTCAAGGCACATACGAAAAATTAAATACGAAAAATAAATTGTTATGCAAGCATTTCTCGAATCCTCTACGTACATTAATTGGCAATCGCCCGAAATTCAAAATCAGGCGGAAGTCCTCACCAAAGGTTTAACTGATCAAGTTGAAATTGTGCGACGCTGCTTTGAGTTTGTGCGTGATGAAATTAAACACAGCTATGATTACGCATTAAACCCTGTTACCTGTGTTGCGTCCGACGTGTTAAAAGAAAAAACGGGTTTTTGTTTTGCCAAAAGCCATTTGTTGGCGGCCTTGCTACGCGCAAAGGGAATTCCTACTGCATTGTTGTATCAACGTGTGTCTGCGGGTGAGGGTAGTGAAGCGTTCTTTTGGCATGGATTGAATCAAGTCTTTTTGAATGAATTTGGTTGGTATCGTTTAGATTCCAGAGGTATTAAACCCGGTATGGTTGGGTTGGCGGGGAGTGGTGCAGGTGAATGCACGCCGCCGCTGGAGGCTATTCCATTTCAACCTTCCGCAAAAGGTGAAGTGTTATTAGAGCAGCGCTGGGCGGAACCCAGCGCTGCCATTGTCACTTTATTGGAAAACGCGCAAGACTATCAAAGTGTCATCCGTGATTTAGTCAACATCGAAACGGTTGTTGGTGACTGATGTCTGCACTTGGTTAAGTTTCAAACCCGTTGGGCACTCGGCATTGTTTATCACCTCAAATTCACAAGCTAGGCTGGCTATATCGCTGGCCGTTAGCTGAGCATCGTAAATATTTAAGTGATGAATAGTGCCTTTGTATGGGTAGTCATACGGGCTAGGCAGGGGATCTCCAGCGGAATCTTGGCTTGCGCCTACCACCAGTGCTTCAAGATTATTTTGCAACCCTTCAACCCATGAGCTGACCGATACGGCTTCTTTCCCATTTATATAAAGTTTAAGTCCTGCATCCCCCAAGGATACGGCAACGTAATTGGCCACGCTGGGCTCAATTACGTTGCGAGCATATAGGTGCGTTTCGTGCGCAAGACTTTGCATTCTTAAATGCACATCACTGCCTTCTAAGGTTAGGCTAATGTGCCCGTGACCGAGTCCTTGGGCATCTTTGGAAAATAAACCCTGTGGAGTAACGGTTAATTGTTCGGGGGTAAACAAAATGCCAAACGTTGCATTGTGTGTTTCGAAATTGGTTTCGTGGGCGACGACAATGGTATCCGCGATATCGCCACTAAACAGCGTTGTTGGCATCGTGTAGATGGGTTTGGGTAATTCACCAGCGCCAGTCCCTTGTTCCACGGTCACGTCAAACGTGACCGCGCCGGTTGCTATGCCATCGGACACCGTTAGTTGAATGCGAAACACGCCAGTGATGCCACTAACAAACTGTACATGGCTGGTGGCACTGCCCATTAGAAAGGTCTGGTTAGGGTCATGGTCGCTGGTGATTTCCCACTGAAAACTCAGCGGGTCGTCGTCAGGGTCAAAACTAAAGTTACCATCCAACGCTAACGGATGATCTGTGCGAATGGTGTTGGCCTCGGCAGAAATATTGGCCACAGGCGGGCGGTTTTGATTTTCCCCTGTAGAATAAAACGTGCGGGTTTGGCGCGTAATATTGCCAGCGGCATCTGCCACCGAAACGTAAACGTTCGCTTGAGTATTTTGCGGCAGCGAATGGTTAAGCGTCATTTCGTAAATACCGTCATCCACTTGCGTAAGAAGATCGGCTAGTTCTGCCCCAGCTTGTCGTCCGGCGACGGTAAAATCAGCAGTCATGGACAACGATGTTGGCACCACGCCCGAATTAGCATCGGCAATGCCAATGCGGATTTGTTGTACACCGTTAGGGTTATTGCCAGGCACGGGTTCGCTTATGGTCAGTGTTGGACGGTTTTCATCTAAAAACCAACCTAGGCCAGCGCTTTCGGTTTCATGGGCGGTATCTATGGGGCAACCTAAATCTATCCAACGGGCGAAGGTGATTTTCTCGTCCATGCTCAGTGGCGGCGCATCACTGTTAGGGGGCGGCATAATGTCACCAATAAAGTCGAGGTCGGCTTCGTTGGCGCTGGCACCCACAGGCAGGGTGGTAGCATCACCGGGTAGGGTTTCAGTGGGGTGATCCTCGTTGTTCCAGCCGTCTAAGCGCTCCCCGTAGATTTTCCAAATTAATAAACTTCTACGGCTTTGAAATTTACGCACGTAACGGCTGGCATTTGTTTGTCGCCAGCGTGGTTGGCTACCGACTTTAACTACGGGTGGAATACCCCATTGTGCATTCGCATCTGAACACAGGCGTTTATAGTCGCCGGGTAAACCGTCGTATTCTTGGTAGTCATCTAACACTAATTGCGCGGGTGGTTCGGCGGCGGTTTGTGTATGGCATTGCACACAAGAGCGTTGAAGTATTGGACGAATGTCCTGATAAAACTCAACGTCAACCACACCTGTGTCGCTGCGTTTAACGATGGATTGGCCTTGATCGTTAAAGGACAAAAGTGGTGTTGATTTGGCGAGGTTTTCGATTTCGTAATCGGCACCGGCTGCGGCAGTCTGTTCAAATTGCAATGGTTGTTGGCTGTGGGCATGGCAACCACCGCAGTCATGTCTGGCTTCGCCTGGGCGCACTTGATGCCATGTTTGCGACATATTCAAAACCAAACCGTTTTTATCCAATGTTTGAAATGTGAATGGCGTGTCGGCAGGTAGTTTGGCTAGAAAACTGGTATCGGGATGACCTTCGGGGTCGATAATGGCGTCGCCATTGTTGTCGAATTTTCTTAGCGGTATTTCACCTAAAATGCGTAAGCGTTCGTTGGCGTGGTTATAAAATTTTACCCCACCGTTAGGGCTAGAGTTTGGTCCATAGCCGCGATCACTATTGGGTTCCATGGCGAGTATGCGCACCGCCCAAATATCGGCATTGGTATACAAACCGGCGTCAGCACCTTGGGTTGACCAGTTGCTGCTTTGACCGTTTTGGCTGGTGTTAAAAACATCAAGACCGTTATAACTTTGCGATGAGCCTTGTACGATGCCGGGAAACGTTTCACGTTTATAAAAACTACTGGTACCGATTAAACCATAGGCTGTACCGGCGGGAAGCTGTGCATGTACGCTGCCGTCATTGGGTAACCACGGCAGTTGTTTGGGTTCGCTCACTCCGTAAATTTTGTCGTAGGAGACAACTGCTCTGGGCCAAGCCTCGTTAAAGTTTGGATCATTTTTAATGAGGATTAATTCGTCAGGAGATTGGATCGGCCCGCCATTAAGCATCACGTAAATGCCTGAATCGACGGCGGGTAACGTGACGGGGCGATTCAGTCGATTCACTGGGCCGCCAGACCAAACCACAAGCAAGTGATTGTCAGGCGCAGCAGAAGGGTGTGTAAATTTGCCCACGCGGCCGTTAGGACCTTCGGGTGATGCTTGGTCTTGGGCGTTGGTAAACGGCGTTATGCTGTGCAAGCCTTTCGGGGTAAAAGGCATTTTAAATGAGGTGCGCTCGCCATTGGATCGTGCGGCTTCTATGGCTGGGTTGTCCTGCGGAAACGCACTGTAAAACGCTGGTTGGCCAGCTGGCACTGAACTGGGTAAACGGTACAAGGCACCAAAGCCAAAATTGTTTAGGTTGTAATAATCTTCAACCACTATGTCGCCGTCGCCAAGTTGAGTCATAAAGTGGAACGCAGCGGCACTTTTAAATGAGCTAACAATAGGCGCCCAGTTGCGACCGTCAGGCCAGATGGACCATATGCCCCAGTTGCGACGATCACGTAGGCCTTGGCTTTCGTAGCTGCTAAACATAATACGTCCATCCATCAAGGGTGTGGGATGCAGCGCACTGCCTAGCGTCATGGGAGCGATGGCGGTCACGTTCTTGCCGTCTTCATCCATCACAAATAATTGCAAATTTGGGTTGGTAAACGACTTAACGGGTTTAAACCCATTGCGTGAACTGGTGAATACAATTTTGCCACCGGCAATGGGAGCAGGGCCTGAGTTGATGATGCCATAGCCTAGTCGGTTATAACCTGAAGGTGGGTTCACCGGATTGGTTTCGTCCCAATTTCCTGAGCCGGTATTGGGGGTGAATTCTTGAAACGTCAGTTGCACGACTTCGCGCGTAGTGAGATTAATTTTAAAAATATCTGCACCGTCTAACGGCAAATTACCCCGCTGATGGTTTAAGCGTTCGGGGCGCACATCATGAAACAAACTGTAGTAGACCCACTGACCATCAAAGCTCACGAACGGGTCGGTGACGGCGCCGTGCTCAGTGTCGACCAGTGTTTCTTCTGTTCCATCTGGGTGCAGTAACACTAGATCGGAATTGGGTTCTAGTTTGGCTGGGTGAAAGACCTCGGGCCATTGCATGTGTTGGTTATCGCCGTTGCGCGGCTGTTTGACGTAGACGATGTCATAGTCGACTTGAGCATGTGCATGACTTGCCAGTAATGCAGTGAGCAATAAGAAAATCGAAAATGCAGGCATGGCCAAACTCCCTTTGAATTTATAAACGTTTGTGAGTCTAGTTTATAAAGTTCGCGCGCACGGGCTTGGGCAACACTTCTTCACATTTTTAAATGTTGGCTGACGTTGTTACAAAAAGCAGGATCAAATGAGGTAATGCATTTGCAAACGGGTTGCTTGTTTAACCTAGCGTAACGGAGTAGATAAAAGTAGAAGACCCATTCATAGAATGGGTCTCAAATCAAAGGGGAGAAAGCAAATAGTTAATTAATCGACTGGCAAAAAGTACTGACGGGAGATGCTGTTATGCAAATTCGCAAATTCGATCTGCATGTCATCTATAAACGCATTCAGTTCTTGCTGCTTTAAGGTATTTAACGAAGCGCCGTTAATGAGTTTCATGGCTTTTTTCACAGCCTTGGTGGGTTTTTCAGGCGCAGGTAGGGTAGCCAGTATGTTTGCCGTTTGATCTAAACAGTAGCCAATGGAGCGGGGGAATTTATTATTTTTTAATAAAAAGCCCAGTACGTCTTCGCGTTTCACTTGAATGCGACATTCTTGACGGTACATTTGATATGCACTTAATGACAGCAATACGCTGATCCATTGAATGTTGTCAAAGCTTGGGTCTTGGCGGTCCACAAGGTTTTGCGAACGCACGTCAATAATGCGCGATGACATATCGGCGCGTTCCACCAGTAAGCCCAATTGCACAAAGGCAAAGCCAGCATCGTGGATCATGGTGCCATGCAAGGCACCGTATATGGCTTGGCAGCGTTGGATGATGTATTCCATGAACGCGGCACGATCACGTTTGTTGATGCCTTGTTGCTGGTTTTCTTTGGTGAATAAATACAGCGCGTTTATGGCGTGCCACACTTCTTTGGGCAAAATGTCCCGCACAGTACGCGCATTTTCGCGGGCATTGCTAATGCAGTTCACAATCGAAGACGGACTGCGGCTATCGGCCACTAAGAACTTTAGCGCATTGCGTTCGTTAATTTCGCTATGCTGCTCTAAAAATGCGGGTCGGGCACCGATGATGTCGATTAATGGCTCCCAACCTGGGGTTACGTTTTTAGGTAAGTCCAGTAGCAGGTTGTTGTTAACGTTAATTAATCGCGCGATGTTTTCGGCACGCTCAATGTGACGCGCCATCCAATATAATGTTTCAACTACACGTGAAAGCATGTTCTTTCCTTTTAATTCGGTTGGCTTATTTCTGCTTTTCTTTAATGACCCAAGTGTCCTTGCTGCCACCGCCCTGACTGGAGTTCACCACCAGTGAACCTTTTACCAGAGCCACTCGCGTTAACCCGCCTGTGGTGACAAAGCCCTTGCCGTTGCCGCTACTCAGAATAAAAGGACGCAAGTCCACGTGACGGGGTTCGATGCCATCATCGGTTAGGGTCGGCACACAGGACAGGTTTAATGTGGGTTGTGCCACATAGTTGCGTGGGTCTTTATTGATGCGTTTGGTGAATTCTGCGCGTTCTTTTTTGGTGGATTTAGGGCCAATCAATAAACCGTAACCGCCAGATTCGTTCGCGGGTTTGACGACTAACTTATCTAGGTTTGCCAAAACGTATTCACGGTCTTCTGGCTCTTCGCATTTATAGGTAGGTACGTTTGGAATAATGGGTTTTTGTTTTAAATAGTATTCGATAATGGCAGGTACATAGGCGTAGACCACTTTGTCGTCAGCGACACCAGCGCCCGGTGCGTTAGCCAAGGCCACTTTGCCGGCTTTCCATGCGCGTAACAAACCGGGCACGCCTAACATTGAATCCTTATCAAATGCTTCTGGGTCTAAGAACAGATCGTCAATACGACGGTAGATTACGTCCACTCGCACCAATCCTTCGATGGTGCGCATGTAAACGCAGTCGTCGTCATTCACCACAAGGTCACGGCCTTCGACCAGTTCGCAACCCATTTGCTGAGCCAAAAAGCTGTGTTCGAAGTAGGCGCTGTTGTAGATGCCCGGTGTGAGTACCACAACCTCTGGCTCAGCCACTTTGCGGGGTGACATGGCACACAGCATATCAAACAGCTGAGACGGGTAGTCGGACACGGGTTCGACGTTAAGTTCTTCAAATAATTCAGGGAATACGCGCTTCATAACCGACCGGTTTTC
>JBFHVZ010000063.1:0-17413 GCA_041589295.1 Pseudomonadales bacterium | reverse complement strand
GTTTATCGTTGCGTCGTCTGCCGAGTCAAAAGAAGCGGCTGACCGCAATAAAGTTGAAGCCATCGACTACTTTGTAGATCAATACCGCGCCATGCTGATCGCCAACATGGACGACTACATCAACAAGTTTGATGAATACTTAAAGAAGTAATTTTTCATTGATCCAAGCGTATAGATCAAGCCGTAGGACATCAGCATGAGCTTCTCCGAAAAAATACAGCGCCGCGAAGCCGGCATTTTGGTGTATGGCATTACACCGCCAAAAGCTGGCACCGACCCAGAAAAAATTCGCGACATTGCTAACAAGCAAGTAGAACGCCTAAAAGGTTTAGCGCTGGACGGTTTGATTCTGTACGACATTCAGGACGAAGCCTCACGCACTCAAGTTGAGCGCCCGTTTCCTTTTATGGAAACCCTAGACGGCCTAGCTTACGCCAATGACTATCTCCACGAATTAGCCATGGCCAAAATTATTTACCGCTCCGTGGGTAAATATCAGCGTGCTGAGCTGACTGATTTTTTGAATAATGAACACATGGCCAACAACGCAACCGTATTTGTCGGTGCCGCCTCACAAGGCCAAAGCGTGACACTGTCCATGGGCGATGCGTATCGGTTAAAGCAGGATGTAAACACCGCCATGCCATTAGGCGGCGTCACCATCCCCGAACGTCACTTAGATAAGGGTGACGAACACCTGCGCGTGTTAAAAAAGACACAAGCAGGCTGCCAGTTCTTCGTCAGCCAAGGAGTGTATGACGTTAACGCCTGTAAAAATTTCCTGTCGGATTATTATTACCAGACACAAGAAACCGGCGAAAACATGGTGCCGATATTACTAACCCTCACCCCTTGCGGCTCCGCCAAAACCCTAGACTTTATGAAATGGTTGGGCATTAGTATTCCACGCTGGTTGGAAAACGATATGCTGCACAGTCAGGACATTTTGCAAAAATCCGTCGACGTCTGCATGGACAGCTGGCAGGAAATTCAAGACTTCGCCCGTGAAAAAGCCATTCCACTGGGTGCCAATATTGAGAGCGTGGCCACACGCAAAGTCGAAATAGACGCCTCTATCGAATTATTTCATCGCGTAAAAGCGACAATCGCGTCATAATTCGCCGCCAAAATACCAATACGGTTGTCACAAGCTGCGGGCCTTCCGCAGCGACACTGAGCTTTTCCATTTGTACTGCGACCTGCCGGATTCCGATGAACATTCAGCGAGTCGCAATCATATATTTAAATTAGGGATGATTCGGATGTATCGAGCACTCGCGCTTACCTCTCTCCTTTTTCTTTCGGCCTGTAGTAAAGAGCCAGTTTCTGAAAACAGCACTGACACGCAAGTAAAAGTGACGCCAGTGGCGGTGGCCACGCCACAAGATCAACCAACACCTAAAGCAGCAAGTAGCAATGAAGACACCTTCAATTTAGAAGACGTTAAACAGCGTTACCAAAACGTAAGCTTTTCGATCACGGATATTTCGGAACGTAGTTTTAACAATGGGAATGCTCTGGCCATTTCGTTTTCTATTCCGCTCAACCCAAGCGAGAACTTTGCTGAGTATATTAGTGTTTCCAGCGCATCTAAAACCGTCAATGGCAGCTGGGTACTATCTGAATCGGGCAAAGTGGCATACTTCGAAAACATCGAGCCCAACCAAACCTACCAGATTAAAGTGGATTGGCATCTATCATCCGCATTGGGCAACCAGCTAAATGCGACGGCCAACACCACCATTAAAACACGGAACGTGATTCCTTCCGTGAGTTTTACGTCTAGTGGTCACTTACTTCCGCTGAGTTTAAGTACCGGCCTACCCGTTACCACGCAAAATATTTCCGAAGTAGATGTAAATTTCCACTTGGTGGATAGCGAGAATAGCCCACGTATTCTTAGTGTCATGGGTGATCGTCGAAAACAAGGCCAGTACCAACTAAAGCAAATCGCGTCCTCGAGCAAACTTGTACACAGTGCGCGCTTCGAACTGCCAAACGAACCCAATAAGCGTCAAACCTTTAACTTACCTTTACAAGAAATTCCAGCATTAATTGCACCCGGTTTATATGTGGCCGTTATGCAATTGCCTGGCACTTACGAGCATCAAGAGCAAGCCACCTTTTTCATGATTTCTGATTTAGGTGTACATGTCCGTCGTTATGATGAAAAGCTAGATATCTATGTGAATAGTTTGTCAGAAGCAAAAGCTGTGACCGGCGCCAAAGTTTCTTTGGTTGATCGCCATGGTGTGAAACGTGGTAGCAAACTCACCCAAGAGGGTTTTGCTCAGCTGACGTTAGATAAACAAGTTACCTATTACCTTACCGCCGAATATAAAGATTCATTCAATATTATTCCTGTGAATCAAGCGGCATTGGATTTATCGGACTTTGATCTTGGTAAGCGCCCTTATCAGCAAAACGAATTGTTCATGTACAGTGAGCGCGATTTGTACCGCCCAGGGGATACTGTCAATTTCAGCGCTTTACTTCGAGACTACGATGGCAAATTTAAAACAGCGCCACCGCTAAAAGCGAAACTGCGGCAGGCCAACGGTCAAATTGCCAAAGAATTTAGCTGGCACCCAAGCAAAACCGGCTACTACGAAACGTCCTATACCATTGCAAAGGATGCACCCGTGGGCAACTGGGTGCTTGAAGTCTCTGGCACCTACCTAACCCAATCACGCTACCTGTTTAAAGTCGAAGAATTCATGCCTGAACGCCTTAAACTCACGTTCAATGCTAAAAACACAGACAAGCAGATATTCAATCCTAAAGATGAAATTCGTATCTCGGCATTGGGTGAGTATCTATATGGCGCGCCCGCCTCGGGAAATCGCTTCGACGCCAGCATCAATATTGCAGTTAGCCGCCATCCTTACGAAGCGTTTAAAACATATTTCTTCGGTAATGAATTAGACACACAGTGGAATGAATCCTTCAAGCAAGAAAACGCCTTTTTAAACGAGCAAGGTGAAACCACGGTGATGATTCCATCGCGCTGGCAAAATGCCAAAACCCCGTTGAAGGTGAGTGTATTTGCCTCTTTGTTCGAATCCGGTGGTCGCCCCATCAGTCGAAAAAAAGTGGTACATGTGGTGCCTAGCGGCGGCCTAATCGGTATTCGCCCGGCCTTTGAAGAATACGCACCTGCCAATACCACAGCAAATTTTGATCTTATTAAACTCAATGAGAATGGTGACAAGGTTTCTGCAAAAGATGTCAGCGTCATATTAGTTAAAGAAGATCGTTCTTATCATTGGGAATACAACGATCACCAAGGCTGGCATTACGAATACACAGAAAAGGAAATTACCGAACTCTCAACCAGCATAAATATTTCCGACAGTGCAAATAATCCACTTTCGTTGCCCGTGGAGTACGGACAATATCGCTTGGAAATTACAGATGCAGCAACCGGTTATAAAACCAGCTTTAAATTCCAAGCCGGTGAAGACTGGTACGCTTGGTGGCGTCAAGCACAAGGCGGCGAACAAGCGGCTCGTCCCGATAAAGTCACCCTTGCGCTGGATAAAGAACGTTACCGCGCCGGAGACACACTGGGTCTGACATTAGTACCGCCTGCGGATGGCGAATCTATTATTGTGGTGGAAGCCGATAAACCGCTGTGGAGCACCCGTGTTCACGCGCCGAAGGACGGCATTAAATTGGACATTCCAATTAAACCAGAATGGAATCGTCACGATATTTATATCTCGGTTGTGCATTTACAACCTGCGGTAAACGAACAAAAAATCACGCCGACTCGTGCCTTTGGTTTGATACACCTGCCACTTGATCGAACGGACCGAAAACTTTCTGTCGCGTTTGATGCGCCAGAAAAATGGGCACCAGATCAAACCGTCACCCTCAACATGACAGTGACCAAGCAAGACGCAGACACCCAATCCCCGGTGAACAAAGCTTGGCTGACCGTTGCCGCAGTAGACGTGGGTATTTTGAGCATTACCGATTACGAAACGCCTAAGCCACATGATTTCTTTTTTGAGCAACGCCGCTATGGTGTGGACGCCATTGACATGTATAACGAAATTATAGCGCTCAATGATAATGCTCTAGCCAAACAACGTTGGGGTGGTGATGCACCGGAAGTGAGCCGTGGCGGTAAACAGGCGCAAGCGGAGGTCCAAATTGTTTCCTTGTTTAGCGGCTTGGTAGAAGTGGTTAATGGTCAGGCTAAAATTCCGTTAACCCTGCCTAATTTTAACGGACGCATTCGTCTGATGGCGGTCGCGTTCACCGATGACAGTGTTGGCAGCAGCGAACAAGAAGTCACCATCGCGTCTCCTTTGGTTACACAGTTAGCCATGCCGCGCTTTATCGCTTGGGGCGACCAATCCACCATCGCATTGGACATCAACAATTTAAGTGGCCAAGCAGCAACACTCGACATCAACTTAAACGCCGATGGTGTCTTTACACTAAAAGAGCAAAAGACATTAACCATTAACGATAAAGTGCGTGAAACCCTGGTATTTCCAATCGAAAGCAATAGCGGTTCAGTGGGTGATGCCAGCAAGATTCGGTTGTCGATTACCGGCATGAAAGGCAGTGAAGTAAATCGTGAATGGACGCTTAACTCCCGCTCGCCCTATCCAGCGGTCAGCCAGAAGCTGGATAAAGTATTAAAAGCAAACGAAGAACTTGTTTTAGATAAAGCCGCGTTAGCCAATATGATTCCATCGTCTTTGCAAGCGGATGTAAGTGCATCCAATACGGTTGATTTGAATATGCGCGATCAAATGTCGTCCTTGTTGCGCTACCCCTATGGCTGTTTAGAACAATCCACCAGTAGCTCCTATCCTTGGGCATTTGCCAACGACGAAACGCTCGCTAAATTGGACCTTAAAAACTCCACCAAAAAATCGCCTGCACAAAACCTAGAATATGGCATGGACATCATTGCCAAAAAGCAAAGGTCAAATGGTGGTTTCGGCTTATGGTCTAGCCAAAGCAGCGAAGAACATTGGTTAACCGCTTACGCGGGTGACTTTTTGTCCGACGTTCGTCAACAAGGTTTTACCGTGAACAATGCTATGTACGATAAAACTATGAAGCGATTGGAAGAATATCTGAACAGCAGCCAAAGCCATGGCATGCGTTGGTCAGAAAAACCTAATCACTACCGATTTGCTTACCGAGCCTATGCTGGATACGTGCTGTCTCGTCACAACAAAGCGAGCTTGGGTCATCTTCGTAGCTTAGCGAACAGCAGCGCCGACAGTGAAAGCATGTTGCCGTTAGTGCACTTGAGTCTTGCACTGCTCAATCAAGGGGACATTGCTAAGTCCAACGAAATACTGGATCTCGCTTTTACAAAAACAAATCGTGGAGACAGTTACCTTGGCGATTACGGTAGTTCTGTACGTGATCAAGCCTTAGTGATTCATTTGCTGACTCGTCACAAAGTTCGTGAAGACAAGGTGTTTGAACTGTCTCTATCGTTAGCCAAGGATTTAAAAGAACGCAGCTATCTCAGCACGCAAGAGCGTAATGCACTGTTCTTAGCCGGTTTAGCACTTGAGAGTGGCGCGACTAAAGAATGGCAAGCAAGCCTAAATTACCAGCAGGCAAAAACCAGCATTAAACAAGCTGGCGCTTACACCAAGCATTTCTCCGGTGCATCGCTAATGGATGGCATTAGCATTAAAAATGAGTCCGATGATCTGCTATACACCAGTATTATTTACAACGGTTACAGCACAACAGCGCCTGCCGAAACCCACGACAAAGGCATTAGCATCAAACGCGAATACTATGATTTAGCTGGCAAACAGATTACGCCATCAGAAATGAAAGTGGGCGACCTCATGTTGATTGCCGTGCAAGTTGAAACCAGCAAACGTATGCCGGATTTGCTGGTGGTCGATTTACTGCCTGCCGGTTTGGAAATTGAAAATCAAAATCTTAAGCATTCTGCCACACTACCCAAGTTGAACTTTATGAATCAATCCATGGATTCATGGTTGAACGCCAACAATATTGTTCACCAAGAAAGCCGTGATGATCGTTTTGTTGCGGCCATTGATGTGGGTTGGAACCAACAGGCCGTCGTTTTTTACCTTGTGCGCGCCGTAACACCGGGTGTCTATAAAGTCCCCGTGCCGTATGCGGAAGACATGTACAACCCAGAGTACTATGGTGTCGGCAGCGCGCCCGCAACCATCACCATTAGTCAGTAAGTCGTTGCACGAGAGCCCTGCCATTGTTTATGCGCCCAATACGTAGCAAGAACTTCCTCACACGTATTGGGCTTGGGCTCTTGGTGTTTCTTTTGCTGCTTAAAGCAATTGATGCCCTATTCCCACTTAAAAATCTAAATGCACCGGAACGTTTCTCCCGCGTAGTACTGGATGAACAAGGCCGCGTATTGCGCGCCTTTGCCGATCACAACGGCGTCTGGCGCTACCCAATTACGCTAGACCAAGTCTCAGAAAACTACTTAGACGCATTAATTGGTTACGAAGACCAATGGTTTTGGTTTCATCCCGGCGTAAACCCAGTGGCTTTTATGCGAGCCTTGGTGCAAAACATTCAATGCAACTGCGTGGTGTCGGGTGGGAGTACCATCACTATGCAAGTAGCGCGAATTTTTTATCCCAATGACCGTACGATTGCGGGTAAGCTGAAACAAATTGCGCGAGCGTTGCAGTTAGAGTGGCACTTCTCGAAAGAAGAAATTCTAACGCTGTATATAAACAACGCGCCATTTGGTGGCACCTTTGAAGGCGTACAGGCGGCGAGCCAAACCTATCTTCAAAAAAACGCCAGTGACTTAACCGATGCCGAAGCCGCCCTGCTAGCGGTTCTGCCACAATCTCCTTCACGCTATCGGCCTGATCGACATGCGGATGTTGCACGCGAAGCCCGTGATAAATTACTTGATCGCATGACCACTCATGCCATCTGGTCGGCGCAGCGAGTCAAACATGCAAAGCAAGAAATTGTTTATGCCAATGAACCTAAACGCCCCATGCTTTCGCCTATTTTGGCAAGGCAACTGGTAACCGAATATCCAGATCACCACGTCATTCCTACTTATATCAATTTAGATTTACAGCAATCTCTCGGCAGCTACATTGCCGACCGCAGCCATACGTTACCGCAAAAATCCTCCATTGCCGTTTTGGTTTTAGATAACAAAACCTCACAAATCAAAGCGCACGTTGCCACAGCAGACTTTGGTAATCACGATCGTTATGGTTATGTGGATATGGTGAATGCAATTCGCTCACCCGGCTCGACGCTTAAACCTTTTATTTATGGATTAGCCATAGACGATGGTTTGATTCACTCACACAGCTTATTGATTGATGCGCCCCGGCTGATCGGCGACTACCGACCTGAAAACTTTAATAGTCGATTCAACGGCGCCGTATCCACAACCTTTGCATTACAAAAGTCCTTAAACTTACCCGCACTACAAGTACTGGAAGCGTTAGGGCCAGACTATGTTTACGCAAAACTTAAAAACGCAGGTGTGCCGCTGGTTATTCCGGGCAAACCAAATTTGGCCATTGCACTTGGCGGTGCAGGTGCCAGTTTAAAACAACTGGTTGCACTGTATTCTGCCTTGGCAAATAGCGGGCAAGTGATCGAGCCCATAGAAACACCATTAAAATCCAGTACAACTAGCCGTTATTTATTTTCAAAAGATGCGGCATGGATAACCTATAAAATGTTAGCCAGTGCGCCACGCCCTGACCGTTTACACGGCAGCCTTTTTTTAGATGAAGTGAATCCCATCGCATGGAAGACAGGCACCAGTTATGGCTTTCGCGACTCATGGGCCATAGGTGTAACACAAAATACCACCATAGGCGTGTGGGTGGGCCGCCCCGATGGTACGCCATTGCCTGGACATTTTGGAGCCGCTACCGCAGCCCCTATTTTGTTTGAGATTTTTGAATCTTTACCTAAACGCCAGCAAGCACTGATGCCCAGCAACAATATTTCCGTACACGAAGTTTGTTGGCCACTCGGTCGCCTCAAAGCACAAACCGACGCAGAACATTGTCATCAAACCAAACAAGCATGGATTAAAAACAATCAAGTCCCGCCGACCTTGCCCGAGCCCGGCGTACAGGAATACAGAGCCAATCCGTACACCATTTGGTTAAACGCCAATACGCAGAGATTGGTGAGCCAAGAATGTCATGCCGAGAATAAAGTAGCCAAACGCATAGCATTATGGCCTAGAGTGGTAGAGCCTTGGTTAGCGCAAAAATATCGGTTTCATAGTCAACTGCCCGAAGTTGACGAAAGCTGTGCCATTCCCCCTTTTATTTCTGCACGGCCACTGACGATTTCCACACTGGAAAAAGGCAGTAAGTTTCGCATTACCGAAGATTCCGAGCGGTTCAATTTGGAACTAAGTGCCGTGGGTGGTCAGGGCACTCAAGATTGGTACATTGACGGGATGTATATCGGGTCGACGCTTGAAACACACACGTTAAACCACGAATTAACAGAAACCGGTTCTTACGAAGTGGTGGTGCTTGATCGCCAAGGCGATGTAGATCGCGTTGAAATTCAACTGCTAAAGTAACAATAAATAAGCGCTCTCGCACTACTCAAATGTATCTTTAAACACCACCTCTTGCAGCGCCTTGCGCTTATCCCATTCGAGTATTTCTAGCTCAGGGCGATCCAAAAATTCATCGACTTTTCCCACGCACAGGTAAGCGACCAGTTTTAATTCTTCGGGTGCATTTAATATGCGCTTTACATGATATGGGCTAATGATGCTCACCCAGCCCATACCAATATTCATGGCGCGGGCCATAAGCCACATGTTTTGCACTGCACACACCACGCTGTATTCACCCATTTCTTTCATGGTGGTTTGGCCTAGTACAGGGTCGTTTGACGGGCGATAAAACACAGCTATGTTAACCGGCGCTTCTTTAATGCCTTCCAGTTTTAACTGTTGGTATTGCTGCTGGCGCTCACTAAAAAGATGAGATGCTTTTGCGTTTTCTTCGGCGAAGTTATCTGCCACTTGGTGTTTGATCGCATCATCGCGAATCACTACGAACTCCCAAGGCTGAGAAAAGCCCACTGACGGTGCCCATATTGCTGCATCCAATATACGTTGGATTTCTTCTTCGGTTATTGGTTTGTCGGATAAAAAGTGATTACCTCGAACATCGCGGCGCGCACGTAAAAGTGTTTCGAATGTGTTTTGCTCGGTCTCTGAAAACTGCTTTGACATAGACACCTCAATTAAAATAAAAAAACCCGCGATGATGGTAGTTCAGCGCGGGATTGAATGACGAGTACACGGTCGCGAGCTAGCTCGCTTTATACGTGTAGAACTTCGTCGATTTCGTATTCGATGGTGCCGCTTGGTACTTTAACCACTACTACGTCACCTTCTTCTTTACCGATCAAGGCGCGAGCAATGGGCGAACCAACCGAGATTTTACCTTTAGGTACATCGGCTTCGTCTTCGCCAACGATTTGGTATTGTTTTTCTTCTTCGGTGTCGATGTTAATCAAACGTACCGTGGTGCCGAACAATACCTTGCCAGTATGCGGAATGTTTTTGACATCAATTACCTGCACGTTTGACAGTTTACTTTCGATGTCTTGAATACGACCTTCGATAAAACCCTGTTGTTCACGGGCTGCGTGGTATTCCGCGTTTTCTTTTAGGTCACCGTGTTCACGGGCTTCTGCGATGTCCGCAATGACTTTTGGACGCTCTACTTTTTTAAGATGTTCTAGTTCTTCGCGTAGCGCGGCTTCGCCTGCTACGGTCATTGGTACTTTTTGCATAAACCTTTCCTCAGCCTCTTTGAGCCACCTACGAATAGAGTAGGTCGGGGTCAGCGTTCCCCTTGTGGGTATTAGCCCGAATTTCTGCTGGAACGCATATTTTGTTGGGCTAAAGCCCAACCTACAGAAAGCTCAAATAGGCCAAATATTTTTATTTAATCAGGACAGTAAACGAGAATAAGGGCTTAAAAGCCCTTATTCAATAATCTAATTCACATTTGCCTATAGAAGCGTAGTTTGTAGGTTGGGTTCAGCGTGCCCTTTCGGATATACGCCCAACGATAACGGCCACCGATTCTACAATTGTCGGGATAAATCCCGACCTACGTTCCTAAAGCCCGACCTACGCTCAAATATGAAGCGTTACTCAAGGGGCTTCATATACTTTGGAACGTGACCGAGGCAGCTTAGGCAAGGCAAAAACTGGATTTAACGAGGCGCATACGTGGTTGGTATGTAACGAGTTAAATCCAGTTTTTAACGCAGCATAAGCCACGTAGGTAGTTCCAATTAGATTTTAGCGTGCAGCTCTTGTAAACGTCGCACAACTTCTAGTCCATTAGACTCCAACGCTTCAACAACCGCTTCGGCACCAGCCAATGTGGTGGTGTAGTACACCTTGTGTTGCAATGCGCTGCGACGAATGTCGGCAGAGTCTTTAATGGCTTTAGGTCCTTCTGTGGTGTTTACGATCAACGCGATTTCATCGTTTTTGATCAAGTCCACAATGTGAGGACGGCCTTCGCCTACTTTGTTCACACGCTCCACTTCAACGCCGGCTTCTGCCAGTGCGGTGTATGTACCGGAAGTCGCAATTAGATCAAAGCCCAGTTTCTTCAAGCCTTTAGCCACGGCAACAACGCCAGTTTTATCTGCGTCGCGGACCGAAACAAAAATCTTGCCTTCGGTTGGCAGTTTCTCACCGGCACCTAATTGTGCTTTAAAGAAGGCTTCGCCAAAGGTTTCACCTGCACCCATTACTTCACCAGTGGATTTCATTTCTGGCCCTAAGATTGGGTCAACACCACGGAATTTATTGAATGGGAATACCGCTTCTTTTACAGAGAAATAAGGCGGAATAATTTCTTTGGTGAAGTTCAGCTCGGACAGTTTTTTGCCCATCATCACTTTGGCAGCAATCGCAGCCAGTGAAGTGCCGATACATTTAGAAACAAACGGTACGGTACGAGATGCACGTGGGTTTACTTCGATCACGTAAATTTCGCCGTCTTGGTAAGCCAGCTGGGTGTTCATCAAACCAATTACGCCCAATTCTTTTGCCATGGCTGCCACTTGTTCGCGCATTTGGTTTTGCACGTCTTCTGGCAAGCTGTACGGCGGCAATGAACAGGCAGAGTCACCAGAGTGAATACCTGCTTGTTCGATGTGCTGCATGATGGCACCGATCACCACTTGTTCGCCGTCACATACCGCATCGATGTCCACTTCCACCGCTTTGTTCAGGAAGTAGTCCAACAATACAGGAGAATCGTTCGATACTTTTACTGCGGTCGTCATGTACTTACGCAGTGCTTTTTCGTTGTTCACGATTTCCATGGCGCGACCACCCAGTACATAGGAAGGACGCACCACCAGCGGGTAACCAATTTCCGCTGCTTTGGTTACCGCTTCTTCGGTAGAAGTCACGGTGGCGTTTACAGGTTGTTTTAAACCTAAACGCTGAATCATTTGCTGGAAGCGCTCACGGTCTTCAGCACGGTCGATAGACTCTGGAGAAGTACCGATAATCGGCACGCCCGCCGCTTCTAATTCGTTAGCCAGTTTCAACGGTGTTTGACCACCGTACTGAACGATCACGCCTTTTGGTTTTTCTTTGTCGACGATTTCCAGAACGTCTTCTAGCGTTACGGGTTCGAAGAACAAACGGTCAGACGTATCGTAGTCAGTAGAAACGGTTTCTGGGTTACAGTTCACCATGATGGCTTCGTAACCTTCTTCTTTCGCGGCTAACGCTGCGTGTACACAGCAGTAGTCAAACTCGATACCTTGACCGATACGGTTTGGACCACCACCTAATACGATGATTTTATCGCGGTCGCTTGGGTTCGCTTCACACTCTTCTTCGTACGTGGAGTACATGTACGCAGTGTCGGTTGCAAATTCCGCAGCACAGGTATCAACGCGTTTGTACACAGGACGAATGTTCAACGCTTGACGGTGTTTGCGGAACGCTTTTTCGGTTACGCCCAATAGGTGCGCCAAACGTGCGTCAGAGAAACCTTTACGCTTCAAGCGGTAGATGCGGTCTGCATCCAAAGAAGACAGTGAGCTTTCTGCTACTTTGGCTTCTTCTTTCACGATGTCTTCAATTTGCACCAAGAACCAGTGGTCGATGGCACAGTGAGAGTAAATTTCGTCAATTGTCATGCCGATACGGAAAGCGTCAGCCACGTACCAGATGCGCTCGGCCCCTGGGGTGTTCAATTCAGAAATAATTTTTTCTTTCGCGTCTTCCGCTTTTGGATTCACGATTGGATCAAAACCCGTGGCACCTACTTCAAGGCCGCGCAATGCTTTTTGCATGGACTCTTGCTGAGTACGACCAATGGCCATTACCTCACCCACAGATTTCATCTGCGTGGTTAGACGTGCGTCGGCTTGTGGGAATTTCTCGAAGGTGAAACGAGGAATCTTAGTCACAACGTAGTCGATGCTTGGCTCGAACGACGCAGGCGTGCGACCGCCAGTGATGTCGTTTTGCAGTTCGTCCAAGGTATAACCGATGGCCAGCTTGGCAGCGATTTTCGCAATTGGGAAACCGGTGGCTTTAGATGCCAACGCAGAAGAACGGCTAACACGAGGGTTCATCTCGATAACAACCATACGGCCGTTTTTCGGGTTGATACCAAACTGTACGTTAGAGCCGCCGGTTTCTACGCCGATCTCACGCAGTACCGCCAACGAGGCGTTACGCATGATTTGCAATTCTTTGTCGGTCAGGGTTTGTGCTGGTGCAACTGTGATGGAGTCACCTGTGTGCACACCCATAGGGTCGAAGTTTTCGATGGAACAAACGATGATGCAGTTGTCGTTTTTGTCACGCACCACTTCCATCTCGTACTCTTTCCAGCCGATCAGGGATTCGTCGATCAGCAGTTCGTTGGTTGGGGATAAATCCAAACCACGGGTACAGATTTCTTCGAATTCTTCTTTGTTATACGCGATACCACCACCGGTACCACCCATGGTGAAAGAAGGACGAATGATACAAGGGAAACCAAGACCTTTTTGCACTTCCCATGCTTCTTCCATGGAGTGTGCGATACCGGCGCGCGGACATTCCAAACCGATTTTTTTCATGGCTTGGTCGAAACGCTCACGGTCTTCAGCTTTGTCGATTACGTCGGCTTTTGCACCGATCATTTCCACGCCGTACTTTTCCAGTACGCCCGCTTGTTCCAGACCCAATGCACAGTTCAGTGCGGTCTGACCGCCCATGGTTGGCAGCAGTACGTCTGGACGTTCTTTTTCGATGATCTTGGTAACAGACTCAACCGTAATAGGCTCGATGTAAGTGGCATCGGCCATAGACGGGTCGGTCATAATGGTGGCTGGGTTAGAGTTCACCAGAATTACTTTGTAGCCTTCTTCGCGAAGGGCTTTACAGGCTTGGGCACCGGAATAGTCAAACTCACACGCTTGACCGATTACGATTGGGCCCGCACCGATAATCAGAATGCTTTCTATGTCTGTACGCTTTGGCATAGTTCCGTTCCTATTACTTACGGGCTGTCATCAATTCAATAAAGTGGTCAAACAATGGCGCGGCATCGTGTGGACCTGGGCTGGCTTCTGGGTGACCTTGGAAGCTAAACGCAGGTTTGTCGGTGCGGTGAATGCCTTGTGTGGTGCCGTCGAACAGTGATTTATGCGTCACTTTCAGGTTGGCTGGAATGCCCGCTTCGGACACAGCGAAACCGTGGTTTTGCGCGGTAATCATCACAGTGTTGTTTTCTAGGTTTTGCACTGGGTGGTTACCACCGTGGTGGCCGTGACCCATCTTCTCGGTCTTAGCACCAGAGGCCAGCGCCAACAATTGGTGGCCCAAACAGATACCAAACACAGGGATGTCGGTTTCTAAAATAGAAGTAATGGCCTCGATTGCATAAGTACATGGCTCTGGGTCGCCAGGGCCGTTGGATAGGAAGATGCCGTCTGGGTTCATGGCCAACACCTCACTTGCAGGTGTCTGTGCAGGCACAACCGTCAGGTCACATCCACGATCCGCCAGCATACGCAGGATGTTGCGCTTAACGCCATAGTCGTAAGCCACTACTTTGAACTTAAACTCAGTCACTTCTTCATGGCCTTTGCCCGCTTCGCGGCCAATTTGCCATGAACCTTCTTTCCAAGGGTATTGCTTGTCCGTGGTCACAACCTTGGCTAAGTCCATGCCTTTTAAGCCTGCGAACCCTTTGGCCAATTCTAGGGCCTTGGCTTCGTCAATGTTGTCGCCCGCCATCACACAGCCGTTTAAGCTGCCTTTTTCGCGCAGAATGCGCGTCAAACGACGGGTATCAATGTCGGCGATGCCCACAACATTGCGCGCGCGTAGGTATTCGTCTAAAGCTTGTTCGCTACGGAAGTTACTCGCCACCAGAGGCAAGTCGCGGATCACCAGACCAGCAGCCCAAATGGTTTCACACTCTTCATCTTCGGCACAGGTGCCGTAGTTGCCGATGTGGGGATAAGTCAGGGTAACAATCTGACGGCAATAAGAAGGGTCGGTCAGAATCTCTTGGTAACCTGTCATGGAGGTGTTAAATACCACTTCCCCTACAGATTCACCGTCGGCACCAATGGCGATGCCTTTAAAGATACTACCGTCTTCGAGTGCAAGAATGGCTGGCTTGGACAAGGCTTCTTCCTCGTGACATAACTAAAGTGACTGGTCGTAAAAAAGCGGAACAAAGGTCGGGCACTCTCTGGCACCTTGCTCTATCCCGCTTTTCTAACAATATTCTGTGTTGCTGACCCAGCCCCTAAGCGCTTGAAAAGCTAGGGTTTTGGGCGTGCCGGGGTGCTTATCGTCGACCCAATTTAAGGCACTCGCAAATTGACGGCGCATTATACGCGAGTCGCTCAACAAAGTCTATGAGAATCAGTGTAGACAGGTATGGAATTTCAGCCTTGCCACCACCCTTTCTGTGCAAAAATTGGCCAGCTCTTTGCAGCCTATTTCGCCAATGTCGCTATTTTGACTCAACCACCCTATCAAAGCGCTCGAAACCGCGATTTAAAGGGCTCGCGTCAATTTCATCAGGGCCAAACCAGCGACTTGCACGACTGTTATGTGGATACTGGCAGCGGCCAGAAGGAGCCAAATATGGCTGACATACTGCACCAAATCACCATTGAGGCAGCCCCACCGGAAATTTACGCAGCGCTCACGACCATTAACGGCATCAAAAGCTGGTGGACCGACGCTTGTGAAATGCCAGATCACGAAGGTGGACAATGCAAGTTTTGGTTTGACCAAAAAGCCACCTGCTTCACCATGACAGCTAAACGCCTACTGCCACATCAACGGGTTTTCTGGCTTTGCACCGACGGCCCTAAGGAATGGATCGGCACGGAATTATGGTGGGAAATCACACCTATAGGGCAAAACCAATGCAGAGTGGACTTCAAACACATGAATTGGGTCAGCGATGAAGGTATGTTCCCCCTATGTAACAGCACATGGGGTGGGCTCATGTTTCGACTTAAAAAAAGCTGCGAAAATGCGGATTTTCAAGAACCCTTGTTTGTGAATTGATACCTCACTCGTAGAAAAAAAGTTCACCTATGTAGGATTAGATACGCTTAGACTTAAAGTGCCCAATTGCAAATAGAATCCTGTATTTTCTTTCCATGTTATCAACCTTCACTAGCTTTATTTGGTCAGACCTGTTCAATCCAAAGCCAAGATTCAAACTCTAAACTTAGTTTTTAAGTACTCCTAACAACAATATCAGTAATTTACCGATTCTACTCCTTTGTACTCCCTGAAAGATCTTCTCTACAATCCCCGCGCTTTACCAAACAAGTGGCGTGATCCGCCTCCAGTTTGGGGGCCTATAAAGAGACAATTAACTCTCACTAAGGAAGGTGCATATGCTATTAAAAACCATCAAACTTTTATCAATATCGGTTCTCATATCGTTACTGACAGGCTGCTTTAGTGTTGAACTAAATGCTCCCGATTCTATTACTCAAAATACTGTGTTCACCGTAGAAGCAACACCAACTAATAATGAAGGTGATGTAAGTTACCAATGGTTACTGAATGAAGAACCCATTTCTACGGAATCCATACATCACACACTGTTAACCAAACTTGGGGAGCACACCCTGACAGTTAACGCGACTGATGAGGCCGGAAACGAAGACAGTCAGTCAAAGACTATTCAGGTGAATCCACAGCCTAGCTTAAACTCTGACTTTACTCTCACTGTATATGTATCTAACAAAAATGGCTTTGCCCTAACTGAAGCTACCGTCACTGTAAATGGTGAAAATGCTACAACAGACCAGTTTGGTAAAGCCACATTTGAAGGCATAGACCAAACTCCAATCATGTTGGTGAAGGCGGAAAAAGTTGGGCACCTAACGCAAACCTATCAGTTTCAATTTGATGCACCACAAAAGTCAGCTGATACAAATCTAATTCTTCAACCCATCAATACCATTAGTCATACTGTAGATAGCACGAAAACGCTTAATATCGAAGAAACTGAATTACATACCAAACTGAGCGTTAGTGCGGATAGCTTTGTGGATAGTGAAGGCAATCCTGTTACCGGCAATATCGATATCACGATCACTCCAATTGACATAAGAGCCGTTGACGGTGCCTTCTTAGGCGGAGCACAAGCGCTTACTAATACTGGTGAAGTCGTAACTCTAATTTCCACAGGAATGGCAGATTTTCAGTTTACTCAAAACGGCTCTCGATTATCTCTTGCTGAAGGTGCAACTGCTCAAATTGAAATGGACCTTGCCGTAGCAACGGGTGATGATGGAAGAGTATTTGCTGCAGGTGATTCAATTGAAATGTGGTGGTTCAACACGGAAACAGGTCTTTGGGTCGAAGACGGTGTGGGTTCTGTTGCATTATCCGATACAAGCGAAACAGGCTTAAAGTTAGTCGCTACTGTAAATCACTTCACTACATGGAATTGGGATTACTATGTAGAAGATGATAGCGCTTCTCTAACATTCAATTGCAAAGTTAATGGCCAAAAATTAGCAGACGGCGAGAGCTGCCTAGTAAATGCATCAAGCACATCCATTACACGTCAATTTTCCGTAGGCAGTGAAGGCTCTACAGCACTAAATTTACCTGTCAATGTGGATTTCACCATTTCTGCAAAAGCCTTTATTGATGGACAGGCTGTAAAAGGTATGTCTCGAGTTACTACTCGCTCTGGTGATAATTCTGTAACTGTTGATTTAATTCCCCTTGAAGAAGAAATTGGTTATTTGCAGTGCCGTTTCATTACGGAGAATACTACCACCATCTCCCCTTGTGATTTCACTGTTAATTCAAGCTCCTTACCTCCTATGACTTTTTCCTCCCTAGACGCACCAAACTATCGCACTG
>JBFHVZ010000062.1:0-17582 GCA_041589295.1 Pseudomonadales bacterium | reverse complement strand
CATATTTCAAATCTGGTTCAGTTCAAGGCCTGTTCGAGATACTGTCGGCCCAGCGCACTGGCGATTAGCTGGCCTTGCCAAAGCTGCGTATTACTTTGGCACTGCTGCCAGCGATTTGCGGAGCTGGGCGACAGATGTCGAATAGGCTGACGGAGTTGCTTAAATCACTCAGCCTTGGCATCTGCTTCTGTCCGCTGCAAATCGCAGCGAGCAGATTTCTACCAAGAGTTTAACTCTGATTTCCACGCTGCTTATCGCCGAGCGTCCGCCAGCAGAATCCCAAGTCTTCACTAACGGTTTTGAATCCTGCCATATTTCAAAGCGGGTTCTGTTTACAGCCTGTTCGAGATACTGTCGAACCAGCGCACTGGCGATTTGCGGAGCTGGGCGACAGATGTCGAATAGGCTGATGTAGCTCAACGGCTGCGAACTAAGCGCTCTTCGGTAGGCGCTTGTACGCCCACACCATTAACCCGATGCCACCCAAAATCATAGGGATACATAAAATCTGGCCGCGGGTCATCCAGCCTAACAAATCAAAGCCGATGTGGTTATCCGGTTCGCGCACAAATTCCACACTGAAGCGGAATACACCGTAGCCGAGTAAGAACAATCCGCTCACGGCCATGGTGGGGCGTGGTTTGCGGCTGTACACCCAGAGGATGATAAATAGCACGATGCCTTCTAAAAACATTTCGTACAGTTGGCTTGGGTGGCGTGGCTCTGGACCACCTTTGGGGAACACCATGCCCCAAGGAACGTCCGTGGTGCGGCCCCAAAGTTCGCCGCCAATAAAGTTACCTAAGCGACCCGTCATCAAGCCGATGGGAACCATGGGTGCGCCAAAGTCGGTAACTTCGAAAAAGGTTTTTTTGTAACGGCGGGCGAACAAAATACAGGCAGCTAAAACGCCTAATAAACCGCCATGGAAGGACATGCCGCCTTCCCACACTGCAAACAACCACAGCGGGTCTTGCAGGAACTTATCGAAGTTATAAAACAGCACATAGCCGAAACGGCCTCCGACCACGACGCCCACAGCGCCGTAAAAAATTAGGTCGGCGGCTTGGTCTTTATTCCAAAGACCATTGGATACGGCAGCGCGTTTTAGCATGAGCCAGTAAGCACCAGCAAAGCCAAACAAATACATCAGGCCGTACCAGTGAATGTCCAGCGGGCCGATGCTAATGGCCACTGGGTCAATGTTTGGGTAAGTCAGCATGACTTGGCTTCCTTGTTCTTTTTAATTCGGTTTATGACTGTACTTAGCTAGGTTTGTTCAGGCTGATTCTGCTAACTCTTTCTAACGTCGCTCAGTCTTGGCATCTGCTTCTGTCCGCTGCAAATCGCAGCGAGATAATCTTTCTCTTACTTTCAGTGCTGAGTTTCACGCTGCTAATCGCCGAGCGTCCGCCAGCAAAATCCCAAGTCTTCACTAACGGTTTTGAATCCTGCCATATTTCAAATCTGGTTCAGTTCAAGGCCTGTTCGAGATACTGTCGGCCCAGCGCACTGGCGATTAGCTGGCCTTGCCAAAGCTGCGTATTACTTTGGCGCTGCTGCCAGCGATTTGCGGAGCTGGGCGACAGATGTCGAATGGGCTACCGGAGTTGCTTAAATCGCTCAGCCTTGGCATCTGCTTCTGTCCGCTGCAAATCGCAGCGGGCCAATCTTTCTCTAACTTTCTACGCTGAGTTTCACGCTGCTTATCGCCGAGCGTCCGCCAGCAGAATCCCAAGTCTTCACTAATGGTTTTGAATCCTGCTGTATTTCAAAGCTGGTTCAGCAAAGCCTGTTCGAGATTCTGTCGGCCCAGCGCACTGGCGATTAGCTGGCCTCGCCAAAGCTGCGTATCACATAGGCACTGCTGCCAGCGATTTGCGGAGCTGGGCGACAGATGTCGAATAGGCTACCGGAGCTGCTTAAATCGCACAGCCTTGGCAGCCTAAAAATGCACGGACAAAAAGTTGATGCCGACGCCGACTAAGAGTACAGCAAATAATTTTTTCAGCTTTTGTGGCGACAGTTTATGGGCTAGTTTTGCGCCCAAACGCGCAAACGGCACGCTGGTAATCACAATGCCGATGAGCGCAGGCCAATATACATAACCAAATGTTTCTTCGGGCAAGGCTGGGTTGCCCCAACCGATGACAACATTACTTACCGCGCCTACGAGCGCGATGGGTAAACCACAGGCCGCTGCCGTCGCCACGCTACGTTGCATGGGGTGGTTACACCATGTCAGGTAAGGCACGGTAAGCGAGCCACCGCCGATGCCACAAATGGCCGAGGCCCAGCCGATAAAGCCACCGGCGCCCGCCAACCCCGCTTTGCCCGGTACTTGGCGAGTGGGTTTCGGTTGCAGCCCAAAGCCCATTTGCGCGGCTACCAATAATGCCGAAATACCGATGACAGTTTGAAGTGCCACGCCGCTCATCCAGTCGGCGGTGAGCACACCAACGAACGCGCCACCCAAAATACCTATGCTTAATCCCAGTACGATGTCCCAGTCCACCGCGCCTTTTTCATGGTGCGCTTTGACTGAGCTAATAGCGGTGAAGGCAATGGTGGCCAGTGATGTAGCGACGGCCATGTGTACTAGCACGTCGGCACTGAATCCTTGCCCCGCGAAGGCAAAAACCAAGACAGGGACGATGATCATGCCGCCGCCGATGCCAAATAAGCCGGCCATCAGGCCCGCCACCGCGCCTACGCCTAGGTAGGCCAATAACAATAAAAACTGATCGATTACCAAGTGATGCTCACTTCATCTGTCACTGCGTAAATGGCCGCGTATTATGCAGTAAACCGCACAGGGCGGCTATTGTCCGTCCTGATTCAGAATGTTTGGATTGCGCTTTGCGCTGTTTAGGTTGGGGTGCCGCTTTGGGGTAGACTGCTGTTATCTTTAACTCAGTTAATAAATTTGGTCGTACTGTGTGTTTGATTACCTTTAGCTGGCAGCCTCAGTCATCACAACCCTTGGTGATGGCGGCCAATCGCGATGAGTTTCACCGTCGCCCCACGCGGGCTGCGCAGTTTTGGCCAAGCCAGCCCAATATGCTGGCGGGGCAAGATCTCGAAGCCGGTGGCACATGGATGGGCATCACGCGCGAAGGTCGCTTTGCCGCGCTAACTAATGTGCGCAAGCTGCCCGCCAGTTATAAAGGCACCGTGTCGCGGGGTAAATTAGTGAGCGACTATCTGACCTGTGATGTGTCGCCCGAAGAATATCTCGCGCAAATCGCGCAGCATCCGCTGCAATACGATGGCTTTAACCTCGTCGTGGGTAATCGAACTGAGTGTTGGTACTTCACCAATCATCAAGACCTAGAACTAGGAACCCAACCGCCACGTCGTTTAGAGGCAGGCCTGTACGGTTTATCGAACCACGTGCTCAACACCCCATGGCCAAAAGTCGAACACGCCAAACGCTGCTTGGCTGATTGGCTGGCGGTTGAAACGACGCAGGCCTCCGAGCAAGGTGCGCAGACTTTGAGTCAGTTGTTAAGTCGTCGAGAAACGTTTGCCGATGAGCTGCTGCCAAATACGGGTGTGGGCTTAACGTGGGAGCGTATGCTAAGCGCGCCGTTTATCATCAGTCCAGAATACGGCACCCGCGCCGGTACTGGGTTGGTAATTGCGGCGGACGCTATGTATTGGGCAGAAACCAGTTATGATTCACAGGGCGATGTGGCGCAGCAAATGACGGCCGTGTTGTAAGCTGAGTGACGTTTGCCAAGGCTGCGCAAAGCTTTTCTATTATTTCTTTTTAAGATGACGTCGTTGGTTTTCAGAATATTTACGACCTAACGCCCGTCATTGTTTTGTCTTTCCTCTTAACTAAAAACAAAAAATTCGCTAACTGATTGTTTTTACGTACGTCGAATTTTTGATTCACATTAATTTGTACGGTGTTACAAAAACCCCGTAAAAACAAACGTGAAATCCATCACACAGCCCCTGTACCGCTGCCATAATTTCTCTTATGGAGAAGTCCCACAAGAAGCAGAATCCAACGGCAATCGTGATGGGGTTGGGCGCCGTTTGCATGGCTTTGTTGTATTCAGCCTTGCTGTTAAGCGGTAGCAGTAAACCGGTCATCCCTCCGTTGGTGGCGAAAGAAAACATCGAGTACTGGTTATACGATGCTCCCAGACGGGTGGCAGGTAATGTCACGCTGCAATATCACGAAGAACTTGGGCGCTTATACCAGCAACGCGATTATCAAATGGTTTGGATGGATCATTACGAGCTGTCCGAGGCCGGTCACGCTTTGGTGCGTTCGCTGCGTCATACCGCCAGTGATGAATGGAAAGCCTATCGCTATCGCATTAGCAAACTGCAAAACGAAATTGCCCGCTTAAGTAATGAACCAGCCCATGCTACGGCCATTGATGTGTTGCTTACCGACGCCTACATCGACTACGCCCAGCAAGTGTTAAATAACGAATTGCTGCCAAATACGGGCGAGCTGGATCATCCTTCTTTCCGCAAAGTCGCTGCGCCACCTGTGACCCGTGTGTCCAGTTTGGATGTCATCAGTTTGCTGTCGCAAAGTTTGGAGCAAGGCAAACTGCACAGTTTAATTAAAGAAATGGCGCCGCAGCATTCAGGTTACGAGCGCTTAACCGATGAGCTAGACCGCTATCAAACCATAGCCGACTCGGGTATGTGGTATCCGTTTGATCGACTCACAGATTTACAGCCCGGTGAATCAAACGCACAAGTCCCACGTTTGCGTTGGATGTTAAAAGCCTACGGCGATTTTGAAGAAGGCAAGTTGGCTTGGTTGATGTCGAAACCCAACGACGCCAGCGCGGACCCGTTGCTGCTAGAGCAAAACTATCGCTTGGGTGACAGCAACCCTGAATACGTGTTTGACCAGCAAACTGTCGAAGCCTTAAAGCGCTTTCAACAACGCAATGGGTTATCGCAAACCGGAGTGGTGGATGCCGCCACGCAAGACCGCTTAAATGTGCCGCCGTATCAAATTGCGCAACGCATCGCGTTAAACATGAAGCGTTGGCGTTACCTGCCAAAATCCATGGGTGACCGTTATATCCTGGTGAATATGGCCAATTATCGCTTGGACCTGATCGAGAATGGCGAGTCGGTGCTGGACATGAAAGTCATCATCGGACGGGAGGCGCGCCGGACGCCGGTGTTAGCCGAAACCATCAGTACCATTGTGTTGGCGCCCGAGTGGAATGTTCCTCATCGCATTGCCATGCGAGACATCATTCCCCATGCCAAGCAGGACCCAAAATATCTGATCGAAAATCACTTCAAGGTGTTTGAAGGTTGGCAAATGCCAGCGGTGGAAGTACCGCTTGAACAGTTGGACTTTGAAGGGTTTAACTCGCGGATTAATACCTACCGCTTTGTGCAAGAGCCGGGCGAAGACAACTCCTTGGGTCATGTTAAATTTGTCTTCCCCAATGACAAGTCCATTTACCTACATGACACCAACCACAAAGAGCTGTTTGCGCATGAGATGCGTGCACTGTCGAGCGGCTGCATTCGAGTGGAAAAACCCATTGAGTTGGCAACGGCGTTATTATCGCGTCAAAACTGGAATCGCAAACTGGTCGAAAGCACCATAGAGCGTGCACGTCCTCGTCCGATTCAACTGCAAGACCCCATTCCGGTTTATCTCATGTACTGGACCACTTGGGTGGATGAAAAAGGGCAATTCCAAGTGCGTGATGATGTCTACAAGCGCGACTTGATTGATAGCGAGCGTCATAAGCTCGAGTCCATCATTCTTTAATTCCCCACTGCGTTCGCCTCTGACTTTACAGCCCACATTGCAATCTACTTTGCCGCCTTCTTCACCAAAACGTTATAAAAGCCCCCTTTGCTTATAGCCGTTTCTCGCTGGCACAATCCCTGCTGATACAAAAATCAATAAAACATTACAAAAACCAATATAAAGATTAGGGATGCCTCATGGGGGTTAATCGTCGTCAGTTCCTGCAATGGAGCGCGGCTAGCGGGTTATTGGGGAATAGCCTAGTGTCACAGGCGGCCACACTGTGGACACCGCAACAAGAAGCTCGAAACCTACGTATGTTGAACTTGCACACAGGCGAGCGAGTGAACGTTACCTATTGGGAAAAAGGCGAGTATCTAGTCGATGGCTTGGCGGAGTTGTATTTGCTGATGCGCGATCACCGTCAAAACCTCATCGCACCCATTGATGTCGGCGTTCTCGATCAACTGCATTGCATCAACCAGTTGGTGGGTAACGATCAAGAAGTGTATTTGATCTCCGGCTATCGCAGCCCCAAAACCAATGACATGCTGCGCGGTAAAAGCCATAACGTGGCCAAACACAGCTTGCACATGAAAGGGCAGGCCATTGATTTTCGTATTCCTAAAATGAACTTGCGCCATGTTCACAAAGCCGCATTGGCGTCAGCCGACGGCGGTGTGGGTTACTACCCGCGCAGTGGTTACTTACATCTCGATGTGGGTCGCAAGCGTCGCTGGTCGGTGTAGCTGGCCAGCGTATTGATCCTTCACGCCATGCGTTCATATTTCATCAAAATCTGACTTATCCACAGCCTGATCTGGGCCAATTCAGATTCAGGCCTAGCCTTATCACACACCTACTCCTCAATCCTTTAACTGAATCTTGTCTGTTTATTAGTCAGACATGGCGCTTTCAGTCCTTCTTTTAGTCCAAAAACGACTAGATTGTTAAATTGTTTGACAATATTTTTGGCGGGCCTAAGATTGTCCTACAAAAATAAAAACAACCCATTCACGCAGTGCCTTGATCAAGCCGTTTAGATCACGCGCTGCATTTGGGGGGACAAAGAGAGGAATGCTCATGCTGGACAAACTAAAACCCGAAACCGCCGTGACCGTTAAAAAGTACGGGTATCTGATTTTCTTGCTGCCAATGTTTTTGCCGCTGCAAAGTTATTGGTTGTCGCAACACATCGGCTATGCCGATTTTCTCGCGTATTCATCGTTACTGGTGGTGTTCGTATTGGTGCCAATTTTGGATTTGGTGTTGGGCAAAGACCCAGTGAACCCATCGGAAGATGAAGTACCAGCTATGAACGAAGAGCCTTACTATCGTTGGTTGGTGATTGCCTGTTTGCCGCTGTACTTCTTATGCGTGTTTAGTTCTGGTTATTTATTCCAAGTGTGGGACAGCTTATCGCTCGTGGGCCAGATCGGTTTCATTCTGTCGCAAGGCACAGTGGGGGCGATTATCGCCATTAATGTCGGCCATGAGTTGATCCATAAAAATACCAAGCTGGAGCAAATCAGCGGTGGCTTGTTGTTGTCACTCGTGAGCTATGCGGGTTTCAAAGTGGAACACGTTTACGGTCACCATGTGAATGTTTCGACGCCGTTGGACGCTTCTTCTTCGCGCTACAACCAAAGCCTGTATCAGTTTTTACCGCGCGCTTACGTACACAACTTTTTAAACGCTTGGGCGCTGCAAAAGAAACGTATGCAGAAAAAAGGCTTGGGCTTGTTCCACTATAAAAACGAATTGATTTGGTACTACTTAAACAGCGTGCTGATGGCCGTGGCCATGGGTGGCTTGTTTGTTTGGTTGGGTGCGTCGTTCTGGCTGGGTGTGTTCTTCTTCGCTGCGCAAAGCTTCATCGCCTTTAGCTTGCTCGAAGTGGTGAATTACATTGAACACTATGGTCTGCACCGCGAAAAACTGGCCAATGGCAAATACGAACGTGTGACGCCAGAACATTCTTGGAACTCTAACTTTTTGCTGACCAATATGTTTTTGTTCCAGTTACAGCGTCATAGCGATCACCACGCCTATGCGGCTCGTCGCTACCAAGTGCTACGTCACTATGACGACAGCCCGCAACTGCCGTTCGGTTACGCCACCATGGTGCCCATCGCGTTTTTCCCACCATTGTGGAAAGCCATCATGAATCCACGAGTGGATGCCTATTACCAACACAGCGAAAAACACTCGCCTGTGACCTAACCTGTTTCCTGACCTTTCATAGGGTGTTTATTGCCGCTCCTTGAGCGGCCTTTTTATGCCCGCTACAATCAGGGCATTGTCATCTTCTAAAATGCGGGTCGCGACGGCTTTGACTGACACTCTCTCCGACACACAAATTGAATACGTGCACTGGTTTAGAAAAACCTCTCCCTATATCAATGCCCACCGCCACAAAACCTTTGTCATCATGCTCGGCGGCGAAACCCTTGCTCACGAACAGTTCGAACACATAGTCCACGACATCTCTCTGCTGAATAGCTTAGGTGTCAAATTGGTGTTGGTGCACGGAGCCCGTCCACAAATCGACCGCCTGTGCGAACAAAAAAATATTCATGTGCGCTTTCAAGACGGCAAACGTATTACCGACGGCCCAGTGCTAGAAACCGTCGAACAAGCCGTCGGCCAGTTGCGCGCGCAAGTTGAAGCACGCCTCAGCGCCAGCCGCGCAAATAGCCCCATGCAAGGGGCGGCCATTCGCGTGGTGGGCGGTAACCTCGTCATGGCCAAACCCCTCGGCGTGATCGACGGCATCGACTTTGGTCATACAGGTGAGGTGCGCAAAGTAGACGCCCAAGCCATTCAAACCATGCTGCAAAACCATGCCATCGTTTTGTTGAATTGTTTGGGTTACAGCAAAACTGGTGAGACCTTTAACCTTCCTGTGGAAGAAGTCGCCACCGAGGCTGCCATTGCCCTGCAAGCCGATAAGCTGATTTTCTTTGGTCAACAAAACTGCATTACCGACGACAAGCAACAACTCATCAAAGGCTTGGTCACCACCGAAGTACGCAGCCTGCTGGATGCTGGGCGCCTCAACAGCGAACAGTACAAACAATTGGATATGGCTAAATACGCAGTGGACAGCGGTGTTAGTCGTTGTCACCTGATTAGTCATCTGCAAGACGGCGCGTTGCTCACTGAGCTCTTTACCTATGACGGCAGCGGCACATTGGTGTCGCAAAACCCGCAAGAGCAACTGCGCACCGCTCGCATCGAAGACGTCGGCGGCATACTAGAGCTTATTGCTCCGCTGGAAGAAAAAGGCATCCTAGTGCGTCGTAGCCGCGAAGTACTGGAAAACGAAATCGACCGCTTCCGCCTGTTAGTTAAAGACGGCATGGTGCTCGGTTGTGCGGCCTTGTACCCTTATGGCGAAGCTGCCGAATTGGCCTGCGTCGCCATTCGTCAGGACTACCGTGGTGGCAACCGCGCCGACCGCCTGCTCAGCACACTCGAAACCGAATGCCGCAATCAAGGCGTGAAGCAATTGTTCGTGCTCACCACCCGCACTGCGCAATGGTTCGAAGAACGGGGTTTCAAGCCCGCCTCCATCGACGCGCTGCCGCTGGAAAAGCAGCAGTTGTATAACTACCAGCGCAACAGCAAGGTGTTTATTAAAACCTTGTAATGCAGACCGCTCGGCACACGCCGAGCCGATACCTGCTGGTCAAAATCTGCTACACTCCGCCCCCACTATTATTCCTATACCCTCACCCTGCGGGCCTTGCCCGTGGGGGATAGCTAAAAGAGAGCGAGCCCATGCCTGAATATCGTTCCAAGACCTCCACCGGCGGCCGTAATATGGCCGGTGCCCGTGCCCTATGGCGTGCAACCGGTATGAAAGACGATGACTTCAACAAGCCAATCATTGCCGTTGCTAACAGCTTCACTCAGTTTGTACCGGGTCACGTGCACCTGAAAGACATGGGTCAACTGGTTGCTCGTGAGATCGAAAAAGCAGGTGGTGTCGCAAAAGAATTCAACACCATCGCCGTGGACGACGGTATCGCCATGGGTCACGACGGTATGCTGTACAGCCTGCCAAGCCGTGAGCTGATTGCCGATTCGGTTGAGTACATGGTGAATGCCCACTGTGCCGACGCCATCGTTTGTATTTCTAACTGCGACAAAATCACACCGGGGATGCTGCTTGCATCTTTGCGTTTGAACATCCCTGTGATCTTTGTTTCTGGCGGCCCAATGGAAGCCGGTAAAACCAAATTGTCCGAACACAAATTGGACTTGGTTGACGCCATGGTCATCGCGGCAGACGACACAGCTTCAGACGAAAAAGTGGCGGAATACGAGCGCAGCGCCTGTCCGACCTGTGGTTCTTGTTCCGGTATGTTTACCGCTAACTCCATGAACTGTTTAACCGAAGCGCTGGGTTTGTCTTTACCGGGTAACGGTTCTACCTTGGCCACTCACGCCGACCGCGAAAAATTGTTCTTAGAAGCGGGCCGTTTAATCGTTGAAAACGCCAAGCGTTATTACGAGCAAGACGACGAATCTGTATTGCCGCGTACTATCGCCAGCTTTAAAGCGTTTGAAAACGCTATGGCGTTGGACATCGCCATGGGCGGTTCTACCAACACCATTCTTCACTTGCTGGCGGCTGCACAAGAAGCCGAGCTGGATTACGACCTAAAAGACATCGACCGTCTTTCTCGCGTTGTTCCCCAGTTGAGTAAAGTTGCTCCTAACTCACCGAAATACCACATGGAAGACGTACACCGCGCCGGTGGCGTAATGGGTATTTTGGGTGAATTGGATCGTGCCGGCTTGCTGCACAGCGACCTGCCAACGGTTCATTCCAAAACCATGAAAGACGCGTTGGACAAGTGGGACATCATGCGTAACCCAAGCGCAGACGTGGTTGAATTTTTCAAAGCTGGCCCTGCGGGCATTCCAACGCAAACCGCGTTTAGCCAAAGCACTCGTTGGCCAACATTGGATGGCGATCGCGAAAACGGTTGTATCCGTTCGTTAGAACACGCTTACTCAAAAGAAGGTGGTCTAGCGGTGCTATACGGCAACATCGCGCTAGATGGCTGCGTAGTTAAAACCGCCGGTGTTGATGAATCCATCTTGGTTTTCAAAGGCAGCGCGAAAATATTCGAATCGCAAGACTCCGCAGTAAAAGGCATTTTGGCCGACGAAGTGAAAGCGGGTGACGTTGTTATCATTCGTTACGAAGGCCCTAAAGGCGGCCCAGGTATGCAAGAAATGCTATACCCAACGTCTTACCTAAAATCCAAAGGTCTGGGTAAAGCCTGTGCGCTATTAACCGACGGTCGCTTCTCGGGTGGCACCTCTGGTTTGTCTATCGGTCACTGCTCACCAGAAGCGGCTTCTGGCGGCGCCATTGGCTTGCTGAAAGACGGCGACCCTATCATGATCGACATTCCAAACCGCACCATCAATGTTGAGCTCAGCGACGAAGAACTTGCACATCGTCGTCACGAGCAAGACAAAAAAGGTTGGAAGCCAGTTGAAGAGCGCCCACGCAAAGTGAGCCGCGCGCTAAAAGTGTATGCCAAATTCGCAACCTCAGCGGATAAAGGGGCCGTACGCGATAACGCGTTGATTGATGCGGAATAAATAGCGGTCAGTCATTTAAAAGCACGCTTGGTCAAACACCAAGCGTGCTTTTTTATTTTTTGTTTAATCTCGTTGTACACCCTTGCCTTCATCGAGCGTTAACCAAATGGCGATATAAATTTCGGAATCCATTAGTGACCGTTTGGTTTAATAAGATTCCTATCTGGTTGGTCTTTCCATGAAAAAAACGTTTCAGCAACCCTTAAGATTATTTTTAGTTTCGACTTTATGTGCAAGCGCCTTACTTCAAGGCTGCGCCAGTGCGAAGCTGGCCAATCAAGCGGCATTGACAGCGGCAGCAGATGCAAAGGCGTCTGAATTCGGTGATAACAGTGAACTGGCGTTGCAACGCGCCGAAAGCGCACACGAAACCGCGGTGAATGAGCAATTAAATTTCTACGCGCCTCACACCATGGAAAAATTAGCTGAAGCACTAAATGAAGCGCAAAAAGCGCACGACAATCAACAAACTGCACAGGCTGTAAAAGCAGCAGCGAGCGTTTTGACCTTGCTCGAAAATGGTCAACGTAATAAAGCCGAAGCGCAAAAGTTGCTAGCGCCAGTCTTTGAGCATAAGCAACGCGTAGATGAAATAAAGGGTCAAACGGTATTGCCGAGTGATTATCAAAGCGTTTTGGATGATATTCAGGATCTAATCGGCTACATAGAAGAAGGTAAAAGCGACCAAGCGGTTGCTGAATCAGAAGATGTCATTGACGATTTGAAAACCCTAGAGCGTAACACCATGCTCACGGTGCATTGGCAGCCTGCTGTGGATGTATTGGATCAAGCAGAAGATGAAGACGCTGACGACCACGCTAGTCAAACCTATGCCGACGCTGAGCAAAAAGTTGAAACTGCGCAAGAGTTCATCAGTGTAAATTTTTCTAATCGAGTTGAAAGCCAAAAACTGGGTTTAGAAGCGTTGCGCGCAAGCCAGCGTGCTCTGTTTATTGGGCGTGAATCGCAAGCGCTGCAAAAATTAGATGCTGAAAAAGCAGAGCAAGCCGCGCTAAAAGAAGAAGAGCGTTTGCGTCAAATTGGTATTGCAGTGGGTGTGAGTGACTTACGCTATATGGCGTTGACGGATCAGAGTAATGCGATTATTGAGCATATTCAAACGTCTCGCCGTGAGCACCCTAAGACCGATACAAAGACTAATACAACGCCTGATACTAACCCAGACTATCAACTGGATGAACAATTGGACGTGCCATTAGAGTCACAACAGCAGGTTGCAGAAGAAACAATCAGTGAAACACCTGCCACGGAATTACAATCATCAGCAATTGAACCGACAGAAGAAGCGAAAATCGCCACAACTGAATCTGTTCCGCACTATCAAGAACAAAAACTAGAACAGAAACAAGAACTAAAACAAGAACTAAAACAAGAGCAAGAAGAAAAGCAAGAACCACAACAGCTAGCACAAGAGCAAGAACCTAAACGAGAGCCAGAGCTTGCCTTAGAGAAAACCGAAACGTCGACTATGCAAGCCCTTCCGGTTGCGATTGCAGGAGCCAACAACGAAAACGCAATTGGCGAAAATACTGCTATCGAAGAAACAATTAGCGACGAACAAAGTGTTAAACCTGTGGAAGCAGCTCCGGTTGTGGTTGCTGAAACAAACAATGAAAACGCCATTGGCGAAAATACTGATGTTGAAGCTGGCTCATCAACTGATCCGGTTTTGGTTCAGCCGCAGATGCCAGATCAAAAACCTGAGCAGTCCATCACCGAAGTTAGCTCTGAGGTAGTGGCTCAGGAATAACGAGCCACTAACGATCACAAAACATCGTTTGCAATCGTTTGTGGCGCGTATTGACTATCTTTAAAAACCGTTCAGCTTGCAAAAAGCTGAGCGGTTTTTTATTTTCGACTTGGAGAAACAGAACGCGAGGATGGCGATACAATGAAACACCTGATTATAGGTCTGCTATTTGGAGTTGTGGTAACCACGGGTGCAGCCGCTGGTATTGTGTATACAAACGAACTGCCATGGTGCGCAGTGAATCCGTTGGATGGTTGTAAAATAGTAAAGCTGCAAACCCTAGAGGCAGAACGGCAAGCGCTTGCAGCAAGATTAGCCGAAGCTGGTTTTACCGGAGACAGCATTGAAGCGCAATTGTATAAGATCTTGCAGACACACCACAATACCTTGACTTCAGCTCGAGCGATTTTGCAGACGATGCACCATGAAGTAAGTACGCAGCCGGTTGCAAATATTAATGTGGCACTTGCTCGCGCCAATCAAAAACTTAACGAGTATTCAGGAAGAGTGAATGAACTGGAAACGATTTTATGTGCTGCTCCTAGCATGGCCACTCGTGGTTCATGCAACCTGTGACGATACAGATTTAACCGCATACGTGCAGCAACAGGTAAGCAGTGGCGTACTAGAGAGCAATGTGCCGTTAGACGACAGTATTCGAGAAGCCTATCGAGGCACCTGTGCCATGGAAAAACAAATCAAACAGCAAAAAGAAAACATTCGTCGTTTAAATGTTCAACTATCTAAAGCTATGGACACCAAAGCAGATTTAAATAAATCGCTGGGCAAATACAAGGGTGCTTTTGGTGAGATTGAAGAAATCAGTTACCGTCAAAACGAGATGATTAAAGAACTGGTTGAAGACTTCGACATGTATCAGCGCAAGCAAAAGGCCCAATATGTTGTCCCAGCTGCGTTAGGTTTGGTGGCAGGCTATTTAAAATATCAAGGGGATGAAAATGCCACCGCGTTGGACGTGGCGGCATATGGCGCAGCAGGGTTTGGCGTAACACTAACGCTGGATCAGCGTAATCAACTCAGAGTTGCAGCATTTGTAGCCAAGATTTGGCCGTGATGGTGTTTTTCCATACTCACTTCGTTAGCTTCGCTTCATTTCATTAGCGCGACGATGTTTGTGTTTTCACACAAACTTGGTCGCCATAACAATCGTTTGGGTAAGTTATTAACCCGCTTTCCAAGAGCGATATAGGCCAGAATCATCCTATACCAGTTATTGGTATAGCCTATCTGATAGGTGGCCTTGATAATATTGGTTAATGTATCGTTGAAGATGGTTTGGTTCGAGATAATAGATAAATGGGGTAGGCCCACTATTTCAACTTAAGGCCATCTAACTCATTTAGTTCAAGGTCAAATGGGTTGGCGAGGTCTTTAATGCCCCAGCGCACAAGGTCGGCCTGCCAGTCTGAGTTGCGGTCCAAGTCTGCTAGAAACTGGTTAAGTAATGGCAGAAGATTTTGGTGTTCCTTGCTCAATAGAACATGTCGAGTGAAGGCGTCGTGTGCCGATATCGCCACGTACAGCTGCGAGGTATCAACGGTTTGCTGAGCTTGCCAAAATAAAAAGCTAGATCGACTCATGACGAATACATCCAGCTTGCCAGCCCGTAGACGTTTTAAATTATCCCCATCCGAAGTGGCGTCCACACGCACCACTTTGCCTGCATCCACCAAGCTATTTACACCTTTATAAAAGTAGCCTTTGCGGCCACCCATGGTGCGCCCAATCAGGTCTTCTGGCCCTGCATAAGCAAGTTTGGCGTTGGCTCGGCTAATCCAAATATCGGCATCCCAAAAAATGGGTGCACTGGCTTGAACATCCGCATCGCGTGATTTAAACCACAATGGGTTCGCCCATAGAATCATGTATGGCTGACCGGCCTCGATCAGTTTGTTTAACGCTGGGCGGTCTATGGTGACCAAGGTAAGTTTGATTTGGTCTTGGTATTCGTTGAAGTGCTTAACCCAATGCACAGATAAATCGTCGGTCGCGTTTTCGACATGAAACGGTGGGTCAATGTGGTAGGTGTAGATGGGGAGGGGGTTGGCCTGCGCACCACTGCTGACATAACAAAAAAAACTAACAACAAAAATTCTTAAAATCACAATTACAACCTGCTGTTATAAAAACGCTAAGCAATACAATCCTCTGCTAACGCAGTTTAGTCCAAACTGTGGATTTTGCATTAGAACACGATAGCCAAAGTGTTAGTCCATCACCCCGCTTAAAACGTTCGGTTTTAAAGAACATTGCGTCGCATTCAGTAAATTCAGCGAACGACTTCAAGGTTTTTTCGCAAAAGAGTGTTGCGGTTTTAAGTGCACTGGAATTCAGCTCCCAGAGCAAATGCCCTCAAGACGGAAACTGTCCGTCATTAAAGGGCTGTAGCTAAGTCTTACTCCTTAGAAAAAAAAGCCTTACAAACAATGGCGCATTTCAATTCGCATCTTGTCGCAATTCGCGCTTTTTATCCAACGCGCCATCAGTGAGCATCACTACGCGTAGTCGAAAGCCGTCACCCACGTTTTAGTTTTTGTGGAGTTCGTAATGAATGAATCCATCCAATTTTTATTAATCGAGCAGCCAGAACAACTGGACCGCTATTTCGATTCACTAGTTCGATTACTTGAGCTCAGTATTGATGACGACGCCATTTTGGGTATTAACCAAACGTTATCTGACGAAGCCGCTGAACATTACCGTAACGATTTAAAAAAACAGATCGAAGCAGGCACGTTAAAGCTGATGATCGCAGTAAACGAAAGCGAAGATGTGATTTTAAATTGTTTGTTTAAAGGCAGCATTCAAAACACAACCAAACACATTTTCGATCTGCAAAAAGGATTCATTCACCCGCAATACCGACACACTGGGTTACTGCCAAAAGCCATGCTGTTTATTGCAAAAACTGCCAAGGCCCTCGGTGTTGATGTTCTTACATTGGATGTTCGCGATGGTACACCTGCACATAAGCTTTGGAAGCGAGTGGGTTTTAAGACTTTTGGCATCATGGATGACTACTCCCGTTACGAAGGAAAGTCCTACCACGGACACTACATGAGCATGACAACCGATGCTTTGCTCGAACAGTTTAAAAAGATCGCCTAATAACCCTAATAAATAGATTAATCACCTTAAATTTAAGGACGACATTATGTTGATGGAAACCCAAACGTTTAAAAAAGCCATGCGTACGACGCTGGAAGAACACCTAACGTTAGCCAGCCCTATGTTTAAACATCTGCTGGATGAAGAAAATCCGAACCTTGAGTTGTTAAAGTTTACTGCACTGCAAGGTTACCAATTAACCAAGCATTTTTTGACCTACATTGAACACATTTTCTTCTACTGTCCGCTGGAAAAACACAAGCGTGTTCTGCTGTATAACCTATACGAAGAAGAAACGGGCCATCTTTCTAAAACCAAGAATCACGTAGAGCTCATGCAGGACTTTATCCGTGCAATTGGTATTTCAGATGAAGAACGCGATGCGGCAGTTGCTTTGCCAGCTACGCAAGAACTAATCGACTACCGCTTAGAAGCAGTTAAAGACCCTGCTCGTTATCACATTGGTGCGGCGGCAGTGCTAGTTGCTAGTGAGGGACAGAACCTAGAAACCCTAGGTGAAGAGGCGCGCCATAATATCTTGGGTAAGGTGTACGACTTAAAAGAAGAAGACTTGCTGTTCTTTTCGGTTCACCAAAAAGAAGACGTGGGTCATGTTAAACAAGGCTTAGCGCTTGTTGCCGACCTATGCACAACAGAGCAAATGCAAGAAGAAGCCTTCTTCGCAATCGACCATACCTGCAAGCTGTTTTACAACATGTATCAAGGCATTTACGAGCATCTTGGCTTGGATAAAGTGGACGCGCAAAAACAGGCAGAGTTGGAGCCAGCCTGATGCCATTGAGTCATCAACAGTTGGCTATTGTTGTCAGTATAGGCGTGCTGATTACATTTTTGGCTTCTGCAATTAAAGGCAGCTACCAAGTTTACTTCGTGGATTTGGTAGAGCTGTTTGGTCTTGGGAGAGGAACCTTCGCACTGACTGGAGCGATATTTGGGTTATCCATAGGTTTAGTTTCTCCTATCGTGGGCTGGGTGTGCGACCGATATGGCGCCGCCCAGACCATTTTTTCCGGTGCCGTTGTGACGGCGCTGGCTTTTTTATTACTAGGATTCGTGCAGTGGTTTCCACTGTTCGTTTTTGTTTACGGCGTGTTGTGTGCTTACGCGCTGGCGGCCATGACCTTTGTGCCTCTTGCTTTACTAATTGATCAAATTTTTGAAGAAAAGAATAAAGGGTTGGCTTTTGCTGCCATGACCAATGGCACAGCGATTGGTTTTATTTTGCTATCTCCTCTGTGGGTATGGCTAAACGAATTTTTAGCTTGGCAGTGGGTAGCGGGT
>JBFHVZ010000061.1:0-17667 GCA_041589295.1 Pseudomonadales bacterium | reverse complement strand
CTAGCTTCTAGCTTCTAGCTTCTAGCTTCTAGCTTCTAGCGCTTACGCTTTTTCTTCGCGGTTTTGCTTTTGGCGCTGGCTTTGTTCAGCTTCTGACGCTTGGATAATTTCTTCTTGGGTTTCTTTTTACCCGCTGCGTTTTCTTCGCCTAAATCGCGCTTCATTTGTTCATCAAATTCAGCCTTGGTGACGGGCTTGCGTTTGCGCACACCGCTGGCAGGTTTGATATCGCCGTCGCGGTTAAAGTCAGACTGCAACCCTTTTTTGCGATCACGACGTTGCGCAGCGCTTTGACCACCATAACTTGTGCCACGTCCTGCACTGCGTTCGGCGGCTGGGCGCTTGCCTTTATTGCGGCGAGCCGAGGCGGTTTTTTCCAGCAGTTCAAAATCAATTTTGCGGTCGTCTAAATCCACACGGGTCACGATGACGCGAATTTCATCGCCCATGGAGAAACTAACGCCGCTGCGCTCGCCTTTTAAGCGATGACGTACAGGGTCAAATACATAAAAGTCGTTGCCCAAGTTGGTCACGTGAATCAGACCTTCGATGTACAGGTCTTTTAACTGCACAAATAAACCGAAGTTGGTCACGCTGTTGACGATGCCGTCGAATTCTTCGCCCACATGGTTACGCATGTATTCGCATTTTAAGAAGTCCATAACATCGCGGGTGGCGTCGTCAGCACGACGTTCGGTCATGCTGCACTGTTCACCCAGCTGTAACAGGGCGGCCATGTCGTACGGATAAATGGCCTCCGCTTTTAATGTTTTCGCACCAGCGGCGCGTTCCACATTGCGGTTTTCTAAATGTTCAGGACGATCACTGCGCAAGATACGTCGAATGGCACGGTGCACCAATAAATCGGGGTAACGACGAATGGGCGAGGTGAAATGGGTATACGCCGGATACGCTAAACCAAAGTGGCCTTCGTTATCGGGTTGGTATACGGCCTGACTCATGGAGCGCAGCAACATGGTTTGAATTAAGTGCGCGTCAGGGCGCCCATCAATTTGTTCCATAACGTGCAGGTAATCGGTTGGGTGCGGGTCTTTGCCACCACCCAAATGCAAACCTTGCTCGGTTAAATACGCGCGAAGATTTTCTAATTTTTGTTCGGTCGGACCTTGGTGCACACGATACAGCGCCGGTTGATTGTATTTTTGGAAGAAGCGTGCGGTGGCTACGTTGGCACACAACATACATTCTTCAATCAACTTGTGAGCATCGTTACGATGTACAGGTACAATGTCTTCAATTTTGCGGTCGGCATTAAAAATAATGCGCGTTTCTGTGGTTTCAAAATCAATGGCACCACGTTGTGTACGGGCTTCGCGCAAACATTTGTACAAGCCGTGCAACGCATCCAAGTGCGGTACTAACTCAGCGTATTGCGCGCGCAGCGATGCTTGTTCGTCTTCATCGCCTTGTAAAATTTTGCCCACTAGGTTGTAGGTCAAACGGGCGTGGCTGTGCATCACGGCTTCGTAAAATTTGTAACCACTGAGGTTGCCGTTTGCGCTGATGGTCATTTCACACACCATGCATAAGCGATCCACATTGGGTTTTAACGAACACAAACCGTTGGATAGTTTTTCGGGCAGCATGGGCACAACAAATTCTGGGAAGTAAACCGAGTTGCCTCGGTTTTGCGCTTCCACATCCAAAGGTGTGTTGACGCCCACGTAGTGGCTCACATCGGCAATGGCCACATACAAGCGCCAGCCTTTGGTTTTTTTGTTGTATTCGCAGTACACCGCATCATCGAAATCTTTAGCGTCTTCGCCGTCGATGGTGACTAACGGCAGGTGGCGAATATCAATGCGATTTTGTTTGTCTTGCTCGGTGACTTCGTCCGCTAACGTGGCGGTTTGTTGTTCCACCGCTTCGGACCATTTGAACGGAATTTCGTAACTGCGCAGCGCGATGTCGATTTCCATACCGGGCGCGAGATGATCACCCAGCACTTCGGTAATTCGCCCCAATGGCATTTGACGGCTGTCTGGCTGTTGCGTGATTTCTGCCACCACAAACTGACCGTGAGTGGCGTCGCTCATGTCCTTGGCGTGGATCAAAATTTCGTGGGTCATGCGGCGGTTATCGGGCACCACATAGCCGCTATCGCCCTGCATGTAAAAACGCCCCACCACTTGCGTGGTATTGCGTTGAATAATTTCCACAATCACGGCATCCCGTTTGCCACGGTTATCCGTACCCGCCACGCGCACGGCCACTTTGTCGCCGTCGAATACTTTGCGCATTTGGCGCGGCCCCAACATCAGGTCTTCGCTGCCGTCTTCGGGAATTAAAAAACCAAAACCGTCTTTATGACCTTGCACACGACCACGCACTACCTCAATGCGATGCATGGGAATGAACGCGCCTTTGCGATTTTCCATTAATTGGCCATCGCGGCACATGGCGATTAAACGGCGACGTAGGGCTTCGATTTGGTCTTCGTCGTGGAGGTGAAATTGCTCGACGAGGTCGGGATGGGTCAGAGGATGTTCGGTTTTATCCAGTTGCGCCAGAATCAGCTCGCGGCTGGGGACTGGATTATCGTATTTTTCCGCTTCACGTTGGGCGTGGGGATCTTGCCATGCTGGCTTATTTTTGGAGTGCTGGGTGCGTTTGCTCATGGGAGGCGATTATACACGCTTATGGGACGCTGGCATTAGCCTACATCGCCCTTGTCACTTTTATTTTTTGGGGGTGTATTGGCGTCTAAACCGCTGCGCCGACGCAAGTGTACGGTTTGCCGCTGCACCACGTGCTGGATGAGAATTTCTTGGTACATGGCCGTCATGTTGACGAAGTCTAAACGCAGGATAAAAGGTTCGCCTTCTTCGTCATCCGGGTTGGATTCAACTCCAACCACTTGGGCTTCGGTTTTCACCAAGTGATGCATGGGCAACAGAAAGATATGCAGTTGCAGCTTGGCACCCACAGCAAAGGACTCTGACCAAGTAAAAGCAATGCCGCAGGCGCTTAAACTCACGGGTTTGAGCTGCGGCGTATATTGTTGGGCTGCATCGTGGTTGTGGATTAAATTAATTTTCTGATTCAGCAGGTCCAACGCATGGGCCACATCCGGTAGTTTGCTGCGTACATCCGCCAGCGCCTGACGTAATTGAATTTCTAAGCTGGCGTGTACTTGTTCTTGCATCTCTTGTGCGTCGTCGTGCACGTCATGGCCGCCGTATTCCTCAAGCAAGGGCGTGAGCGTCAGGGCAACTTCGTCGTCTACGCGGAAATAACGGCGGCGTTCTTGGCTGTTCATGTATGATCAATCCGTTTAGAAAATTTCGTCACGGTCCAATTCAAAGTCTTCGGGGCGCGCGTCCAGCTTGTCTTGGAACGGCGTGCCATCAACATCCAGTTCGGGTTCGTCATCGTTGTCGATTTCTTCACTCTTAACGATGATGATTTCCACGCGGCGGTTTTTAGAGCGGTTTTCGGCAGTTTTGTTATCCACCAGCGGGCGCACGTGCGCATGCCCTACCACCATAAAGCGTTTTTCGTCCATTTCGGGGGCGATAAATAATTGCTCAGCAACTGCAGCGGCGCGCGCCGCGCTTAAGTCCCAGTTGGTTTGATAACGACCGCCACGACCTAGCGGGGTATTATCTGTATGACCTTCCACACTGATACGACCCGGCACTTCCACCAAGACTTCACGGATTTTATCCAACACGGGCAAGAAGTCGTCTTGCACGTAAGCGCTGCCGGGACCAAACGAGCCGTTCTCCCGTATCCGAATAACAATTTTGCTGCCTTGGGTTTCTAGCTCCACTTTGCCCTTTGAAATCTCTTGCTCCAGTTCCGTAGCCATTTCTAGCGCTTTTTCTTCCACTTCTTCGGGCGTGGCATCTTTGGCGACATCCTTAGGCACCACCACATCACGGGTTTGTTTGCCGGTATTGCCCTGTGCTTCGGTCTGCGCGGTAATAGCGTCCTGACAGAGCACCTCTAACGAGCTTTTCGTCACGTCCGAGGTCTTTTGCCTTATCTCGTTAATGGGCGTGGGCTCGGGAATAGATGGGCTAAAATGCTTGGCAATAACGCTGGTACCCTTGGGCGGGTCATCGGCATTGATGACGGTTTGCACACCAAAGGCCATGCGCAGTTCCCCGGCAAGACGCTTAAATTTTAAGGCGTCCATTTCGGCGAAGGATAATAAAAGCACGAAGAAACACATCAGCAACGACATCAGGTCGCCGAAGGTCGCCAACCACGCAGGCAGCCCCGCGGGGCATTCTGGGCAATCGTCTTCTTCTTCATCAGCCATGATGAACGCTCCTAGTGCATCAGGCCGGCCTGCTCACACAAACCGACCTAACTGAGATTAGCCGTCGCCTTCGCTGCGTTTGCCCGCAGGTAAGTAGGTTTGCAGAATGGATTCAATCACACGTGGGTTTTGACCCGCCTGAATAGCCAATAGCGCATCCAGCACCATAGCCATGAGGCGCGCCTCTTCTTCTAACCGTAATTTGCATTTATCCGCCACGGGAATACAAAACATGTTCGCCATCATGGCGCCGTACAGTGTGGTGAGCAGTGCCACCGCCATGGCAGGGCCGATGGCTTTGGGGTCATCCATGTTGGCCAACATGGCCACCAGACCGATCAGTGTACCGATCATGCCCATGGCAGGACCCACATCACCCATTTGCGAGAAGATTTGTGTGCCTATGGTGTGGCGGTCGGCTGAGAGTTTCATATCTTTACCGAGCAGGCTTTTCACCACGTCGGGGTCATGGCCGTCCACCAATAATTGAATGCCTTTTGCCAAAAAGTCGTAGCTGACTTCTTTGCCTTCTAAGGCGAGCAGGCCGTTTTTACGGGCTTCCCCAGCCAGTTCTACGATCTCGTCGATCATGGCTTCTGGCTTGGGTAGTTTAAAACTAAAGGCTTTACCCACGATTTTACCGGCGGCGAGAAACTGCCCCAGTTCAAATTTCATGAGTACGGCAAACATAGCACCGCCCACTACGATCAGTAATGAGGGTACGTTGACAAACATGGCAGGGTCGCCGCCGAGCACCATGGCAAATATAACGATGGCCCAACAGGCAAGTAATCCGACGAGAGTAGCTAAATCCACAGCAGTATCCCAATAACGATCCTTTTCGGCTCTCAATTTCAGTCTAGGGCAGGTCTGTGGATTTGCCAGAGGCGCACTTGTGCCTTTTTACATTCTTTTTTACGCGGTACAGCGCGGCAGTGGCCTTTTAGTTTGCTAACGCACTCCGGTACAATGCCGCTGTTTTTTATTTGGATCAGTGAACCCCCATGGCCAAACAATCTGTGGATTTCGAAAAGTCCCTCGCCGAGTTGGAGTCCTTAGTAGAAAAGCTGGAAAACAGCGAATTTACTTTGGAACAATCCTTACAAGCCTTTGAACAGGGTGTAAAACTGACCCGTCAGTGCCAGCAGGCATTGAACGCCGCCGAACAAAAAGTCCAAGTTTTAATGGAAGAAAATGGCCAAAGTCAGGCTGTGCCGTTCCATGGGGACACCGAGTAGTGACCGACGCCAATATGAGAAGCAAATAGTGAATTTCGCTGACTATTTAAAGCAGTGTCAGCTGCGCGTGAACGAATACCTCACCACGCAAATGAACTTCCCCACGGGCGGTGCCGATACTCTGCAACAAGCCATGTCTTATAGCTTGATGAACGGTGGCAAGCGCGTGCGTCCGGTACTGGTGTATGCCGCCGCTGAAGCTTGTGGTGCCGACGTTAGTGCCGCCGACCTCCCTGCTGCTGCGCTGGAAATGATCCATTCCTATTCGTTGGTGCATGACGATTTACCTGCCATGGACGATGATGATTTACGCCGCGGCAAGCCCACCTGTCACATTGCCTACGATGAAGCCACCGCGATTTTAGCGGGCGACGCATTGCAAACCTTGGCGTTTGATTTACTCAGCCGCCCCAATGCGCAACTTAGCGCTCAGCAACAACTGACCATGATTCAGATTCTAGCGCAGGCCAGTGGTGGTAGTGGTATGTGTGCTGGGCAATCCATTGATTTGCACGCGGTAGGCCATCAGGTGGATCTGGCTTACTTGGAAAACATGCACAACCATAAAACCGGCGCGTTGATTCACGCTAGCGTACTCATGGGCGCGCATTGTGCGACCGACATTAGCGAGCAACAACTTGCCGCGCTAAGCCAATATGCCAAGGCCATTGGTCTGGCCTTCCAAGTACAAGACGATATTTTGGATGTGATTAGCGACACCGAAACCCTAGGCAAGGCACAGGGCGCAGACATTGCGCTGAATAAGCCCACCTATGTTTCGCTTCTGGGCTTAGACGGCGCAAAAGCCAAAGCCCGCGAACTGCATGAGCAAGCCCGCGCCGCCCTCGCCCCGTTTGGCGAGCAAGCCAAATGGTTGGCCGCCGTCAGTGATTACATCATCGAGCGCGCCAACTAGCGTCAGCGCACACGCCGCGCTACATACTCGTACTAAAAGTAGGTAGAATAGCGGCCCTTTTTAAACGCCAATTGTCACTGGGTAGCAGATGTTCCAGGAAATTCCGTCAAGCCGTCCGCAAACGCCTTTGTTGGACAGCCTCAATGAGCCAGCCGACCTGCGCCAACTCAAGGCCGATCAGTTGCCGCGCGTGGCCCATGAGCTTAGGGAATTCCTGCTATACAGTGTGGGCCAAAGTGGCGGCCACTTTGGCGCAGGCTTAGGCGTGGTCGAGCTGACCATCGCCCTGCACTATGTGTATGACACCCCCAACGACCTACTACTGTGGGACGTCGGGCATCAAGCCTACCCCCATAAAATTCTGACGGGTCGCCGCGAACAGCTGCCGACCATTCGCAGCAAAGACGGTTTATCGCCGTTTCCAAAGCGCAGCGAAAGTCCTTACGACACCTTTGGCGTAGGTCACAGTTCTACCTCCATCAGTGCTGCGCTAGGCATGGCCATTGCCGCCAAGAAACAAGGCAAAGACAAAAAAGTCGCCGCCATTATTGGCGACGGTGCCATGACTGCGGGCATGGCGTTCGAAGCCATGAACCACGCCGGACACGACAACAGCGACATGCTGGTGATATTGAACGACAACGACATGTCGATTTCAGAAAACGTCGGTGGCCTGAACAAATACTTGAGCAAAATTCTATCGTCCAAAACCTACGCCAGCATGCGCGAAGGCAGCCGCAAAGTGCTGTCCACCATTCCGCATGTGTGGGAGCTGGCTTCTAAAACCGAAGAACACGTCAAAGGCTTTTTCACGCCGGGCATGTTGTTTGAAGAACTCGGTTTTAACTACATCGGCCCTGTGGATGGTCACGACTTACCCTCGCTCGTGAAAACACTGGAAAACATGCGTCGCTTAAAAGGCCCGCAGTTTCTCCATGTAATCACTAAAAAAGGCAAAGGCTTTGCCCCTGCCGAAGCCGACCAAATCAAATACCACGCGCTGTCACCCGCGCCAAAACCACAAGCCGATGCCAAGCCTGTGGTTAAACGCCCAACATTTAGCAATGTCTTTGGTCGTTGGATTTGCGACGCCGCCGCCCACGATAACAAGCTGCTGGCCATTACTCCCGCCATGCGTGAAGGCTCCGACTTGGTGAAATTCAGCGAGCGCTTTCCTGACCGCTATTTCGACGTGGCCATTGCCGAACAACATGCTGTCACGTTAGCGGCGGGCATGGCCTGCGAAGGCGCTAAGCCCGTGGTCGCCATTTACTCGACCTTTTTACAACGTGCTTACGACCAATTAGTGCATGACGTGGCATTACAGAACTTAGATGTGACCTTTGCCATCGACCGCGCAGGCGTGGTCGGTGCCGACGGCCCTACCCATGCAGGCGCATACGACATCAGCTTCATGCGCTGTATCCCCAACATGGTCATAGCCACCCCAAGCGACGAACTCGAATGTCGCTTACTGCTGCAAACCGCCTATGAATTTGAAGGCCCAGCGGCCGTACGTTACCCCCGTGGCAGCGGCACAGGCGTAGACGCTGGCAGTGCCTTCGACACCGTGGAAATCGGTAAAGGCCGCGTGGTGCGCCAAGGCACAGGTGTGGCCATTTTGTGTTTTGGCCCCCTGCTGCAAGAAGCCCTCAAAGCCGCCGAAACCCACAACGCCACCGTGGTGGATATGCGCTTTGTGAAGCCCCTCGACCACGGGCTATTACAAACGTTAAGCGAAACCCACACTGGGTTTATCACGCTGGAAGACAACGCCATCATGGGTGGCGCTGGCTCTGCGGTAAGCGAATACCTACTTAGCCAGAACATCAAACACCCAACCATTCATTTGGGCATTCCCGATGGCTACATCGAGCACGCCAGTCAGGCGCAGCAATGGGCCGAAATGGGCATAGATGCGGCTGGGATTGAGCGCGCATTGGCGCGGTTGAATTAGCCTTACTAATACCCTTCCATAAATACAATTCAGTTTATGAATAGTGTGACTACCCTAGAATGGTGACCACTACCAAAAATAACGCGCGGCTAAACCGCGCGAGAGGGTCATCATCATGTCTGTTTCAGAGCACAACACCACGTCCACGGCAACCCAACCCACCAGTGTAAGTGACGTGGTTGCTAACCGTCATAGCTGTCGCGGTTTTAAATCCGAACCTGTGGATAACAGTCTATTAAAAGATATCTTCGCCACCGCGCAGCAAGCGCCGTCCAACTGCAATGTGCAGCCTTGGCAGGTATTGGTGGTCAGCGGCAAAAAGAAAGACGAGCTGAAAAACAAACTGATTCAAGCGGTGATGACACAGCAAGTGCCGAATCCAGATTTTAATTGGAAGGTGGCCTACGACGGTGTGCACCGCGAGCGTCAGTTCGGTAGCGCTAATGCTTTGTATTCCGCCATGGGCATTGCTCGCGAAGACAAAGCCAAACGCCAAATGGCCATGCTGAAAAACTGGGCGTTTTTTGATGCACCCCATGTAGCGATTTTCACCATGGATAAGTACCTCGACATCATGGGCGCGGTGGATATCGGCATTTACGCGCAAACACTCACATTATTGCTGCAAGAAAAAGGCATCAGCAGTTGTATGCAAGGGGCGCTGGGGCAATTCCCAGATCCAATTCGCGCCATGTTTGAATTGCCTGAAGAACGCGGCATTTTATTTGGTATGTCATTCGGCTATGCCGACGAAGCTGCACCTGCTAACGCTACCCGAACCGATCGAGAAGCGCTAGAAAACGCCGTGCTCTTTGCAGAATAAAGAGAACGCCTCATGATTCAACGAGCACTGCACAATAGCCAAAAGCAGGCTCGTGCTCACGCGGTGTTGATGCGTCCGATGCTAAGCACGACCGTCAGCACCCGAGCCCAAGCGGGTTAAAACGCGAGCCGAGTGAGTGATGCCGTAGGGTTCAAGTTGCGGGCGAGACGGACCCGCGACGGGCGAAGTGCTCGACGCGGTCGTGCTTATCAGCGGGTGAACGCATCGTTGCCGTGTGAGTGCGAGACTGCTTTGGGCGATGCGCGGCTTCCGGATTGCCCACTGCGGCTAGGTTGTAGGCTTTTGAGAAAAAAGATTACTGCGCGTTTAACTTAGGAAAGTCACCACTAAAATTCGCATCGTAAACATCGCCAGAATCAGACAACAAAACAAACAAGGTTTTACCCTGTCCTTTGTTGGTGACGCCCACAATAAAATAGCCTTTTTTCTTTTCGTGCACCGTCACTTTAGCCGCACTAATATCCAACTTGGCCCAGCTCGCATCAAGCTTGCCAAAACCTAAGCCCATGTCGCGCTGAGAAAAGAAATCAGCCGCGCGCAGCGCAGCTTGCTCTGCTTCTTGTGGTTCCATACTTGGGTGCTGATGGTCGCCATGGGCAAATAATAAAGCGCTTTGCAGTGACAACACCAAAGCACTTAACAAAGTGAGAACGCGTTTATTCATTTTGTATTTCCTTTAAGTGATCTTAGTTTTAATCCAAATTAATGGTGGTGCGGCTCACCATCGCCGTGGCGATGTGACTTACCATGAGTGTGTTCTGCCTTAACTGGAGGCTCAACGGGCGCAGCATTAACCGGTGCAGGTTCTTGCGGCATCAAAGGCATTAACGGCTGGCCATAACCTTGTATTTTTTTCGCGCTTTCCATGTCCTCATGAGTATGAGCATGGTCATCTTGGTTTAACGGAAAATCATCTGAATAAACGGAATGCTGATAGCCATGTAATTGATGCAAAAATAGCAGTGCACCCAATATCATCAGCAAACCGTTACAAGCCTTGGCGAAATTCCCAAACGATTCACGTTTACGCCAAGCCGCTAACACCAACAACATCACACATAACGCAACGATCTGACCTAATTCTACGCCCACGTTAAACGCTAAAATGTTTAACACCAAACCGTCTTCAGGCAAAGGCAGTTGCTGCAACCGTGTTGATAAACCAAAGCCGTGAATTAATCCAAACCCGAACACCATCCATAACAAACTGGGCGCTTTAATTTGAAAATAACGTTTAAAACCATCCAAGTTTTCAAACGCTTTATAGCAAACCGTTAACGCAATGACGGCGTCAATGAGATACGCATTGGCTTTAATGGTGAGTAAGGTGGCAAACACTAAGGTGATGGAGTGGCCTAACGTAAACGCAGTAATAAATTTAACGATGTCACGCACGTTGTATAAAAAGAACAACACGCCCAACAAAAACAATAAATGGTCATAGCCGGTAAGCATGTGGCGTGCACCGAGGTCGATGTATTCCAAAGCACCCGCATCTAATATGCGTTGTTTATCAGCTTCGGACATGCCATGGGCGAGGGTCAGTGCCGGCGACATTAACAACGATAAAAATAAGATCAGCCTCATAATTGCCTCGTCTTTGAAAAGGATGTTGCAGTCTAGCAAGCGCTCATAACGCTGTAACCCGACCATATTAGTCCCTGATGCATAGCCCACATTAATTTTGTGCCTACTGCCGCTAGGCCGTATAATCGCCGCCTTTTTAGAATCCACCCATTTGTGAGGTCGCTATGTCCGACACGTTACCCCCATGCCCTAAGTGCGAATCTGCCTATGTGTACGAAGACCAAGCGCTGCTGATTTGCCCAGAGTGCGGCCACGAATGGAACCCGAACGAAGTCAAAACAGACGATGATGCGCTCAACCTGAAAGACGCCAACGGCACACCACTGGCCGAGGGCGATAAGGTCACGCTGATTAAAGACTTGAAGGTGAAGGGCTCGTCGCAGGTGTTAAAGATCGGCACCAAGGCGACCATTAAGCGCTTTGTGGATGGCGACCACGACATCGACTGTAAAGTGGATGGCGCAGGCGACATGATGTTGAAATCTAAGTTTGTGAAAAAAGCCTAATCGCTTGATTCGCGGTTTTTAAAGCGGGTTACTGGCTTAACACCAACATGCCCGCTTCTTCTTTCATATCCAGCCGTTGCAAAAAACTCATGCCCAGCAAGGGGTCCAACGGAAAGTCCCCTTCGATTACACTGGCTTGAACATTGTGCGCTTTTATATCGCCCACTTGTACCGAGTTCAATATCACACCCCAGCTACGCACGATGCCGCCCGCCGTGGCACTACGACCCATTCGTCCTTCACGATAATTAATACCCAACTGTGCAGCCAGCTTGCTGCTCATGGCCACGGTGCTAGCGCCGGTATCCACCAGTACTTTTACCGGCGTGCCATTTAAACGTGCCTGCGCCCAGTAGTGACCGTCGCTATGGCGGCTGAGTCGTACATCCTTGGTGGTGGGCGGTGCATAACCTGCAGCCAAGCTGGCGCTCAACCCAAGGGTATGACGACGCCCATCGACTTCGATTACCGCTTCGCGACTGTTTGATGAAATCAAGGTAATGCCCTCTGGGGAAGTCGCCCCTTGCTTGAGCATTCGGGTTTGGCCATTCACTTCAAGTATCGCCGCACCAGACATAAGACCCACGGCCTTGATCTGCTGCGCTTGCACGTTCATAACACCAAACAAAAGCGCTATGATGAACGTTAGATTTTTCACACCTAGGCTTATCGGTACATGGGTAACGAAGCAATCCTTCACTGTCACTCAACCTTGTGTATTCGTCATGATTTGGATTTTAGTTTTTTTATTAGTATTGCTGCTATTGCTTGGTCCGCAATTTTGGACACAACATATATTAAAAAAGCATAGTAAACCCCGTAACGATTTCCCCGGTACGGGTGGCGAATTTGCAAAGCACTTAATCGAAAAGCATGGGCTCAAGGTAGCATTAGAGACCACCACAGTGGGCGACCACTATGACCCTCAAACCCGCACGGTCCGCTTGCAAGAACAAAACTTTAATGGCAAATCCCTAACGGCTGTCGCCACCGCTGCTCACGAAGTCGGTCACGCTATTCAACATCAACAAGGTATGGCGCTGTTATTGGCGCGCACACCGTTAGCCAAATTTGCGTTTGTGGTCGAGCGCATCGCGCAGGTTGCTTTACTCAGTACTCCTATATTTTTAGGATTTTTACCGGCCGCCGGACGCATTACGTTAATCGTGGCCGTCGCCGGTATGGTCGCCTCGACCTTGGTGCATTTAATCACCCTACCCGTAGAATTTGATGCGAGCTTTGGCAAAGCATTGCCGATTTTAAAAAGGGGAGATTACCTAAACCAAAAAGATTACCGCAGTGCGCGTAAAATATTATTAGCTTGTGCACTTACTTATGTCAGTGCCGCGTTAGCAAGCTTATTAAATATTTGGCGTTGGTTACGATTCTTCCGCCGGTAGGGCATAAAGCAAAAACCTTAGAACAACATCACGATTCCCTGTAGACACAACCACGCGAACACGCCAGCCAGCACGTCATCAATCATGATGCCCAAGCCGCCGTGCACATGCTGGTCTAGCCATTTGATAGGCCAAGGCTTGATGATGTCGAAAAAGCGAAACAGCACAAACCCTAACAGCATCCACACCCAGCCTGCTGGCGCTAGAAATAGCGTCAGCCACATACCCACAAACTCATCCCAAACAATGCCGCCATGATCGTGTACGTTTAAGTCACGGGCGGTTTTACCGCAGAAATACACCCCAGCCACAAAGCTCACCAGCAGCACCAGCATAAACGCCAACGGCGGTAAGTCTTTCAATAAAAACCAATAAATAGGCAAGGCCGCCAAGGTGCCAAATGTACCCGGCGCTTTGGGGGCCAAGCCGCTGCCCAAACCGAAAGCCAACCACTGAATGGGGTTTTTAAAGTTGGGCTTGGGAAGGGGCTGCTTAACAGAAGAAGGATCGGACTGGGACATATTCATCGCGCGCTGGGCGCTTCCTATTTTTATGATGGGGGCATTATAGAGGATCGTGACACCTTTGGTGACTGCCCTGTCTGCATTGGTCATTGGTGCCCACAGGCATTCGTGGGATCTTGCCGCTCATCACATGATTCGTCACACGCAAAACAATAAGAGGCAGAATGCCCATGATCGACTTTCCTGTACAAATGGTGCTACTGGCGTTTGCGCCCATTTTTGTGTTTTTTCTAGGCTGGGAGTTTTTGTACCTGCGTAAACGCAGTCACCAGTACCCCAGCGCGCGCTACTCGTGGGGCGACACCCTCAGCAATGGCACATTGGCCCTGATGCACGAGGCCGCCGATGCGGTGTGCGCCAGCCTGTTTATTTTAGCGGTGTACGCACTGGTGTATGACGTGCGCCTGTTCGAGATACCCACCACAGTGGGCAGCATGGTGTTGTTATTTGTACTGCAAGACTTCTGCTACTACTGGTTTCACCGTGCCAGTCATCGCATTCGCTGGATGTGGGCAAGCCATGTGGTGCATCACAGCTCGCAACGCATGAATTTGTCCACGGCCTTCCGCCAAAGCTTTACTTACCCCATTTCAGGCATGTGGCTATTCTGGGTGCCACTGATCGTATTGGGCTTTAGCCCTGAGCAAGTGATCCTCATGGTGCTGCTGTCGTTGGCCTATCAATTTTTTATCCACACTCAGGTGGTGAAGACACTCGGGCCATTGGAGTGGGTACTCAACACCCCTAGCCACCATCGCGTACACCATGCCAAAAACCCAGAATACCTCGACCAAAACTACGCTGGCGTACTCATCATCTGGGACCGCTTATTCGGCACCTTCGTTAAGGAAGACCCTGCGAATCCATGCGAGTACGGCATCGTTCGGCAGGTGCGCAGTCATAACCCGCTGTTTCTGACCCTGCATGAATGGCGCGACATGTTCCACGATGCGTTTAGCGGTGAAAAAACCCTCTGGCAGCGACTCAAGCACTTCTGGGCACCGCCAGAATGGCAACCAACCGAATTGACCCATAATGACCACTCCATCACCAAAAGTAGTACGGAAGTACCATAGGTTTTCTTTGTCATCTTCGTCCTCATGGCGCACACTCTGTTCCACATTTAGCACAATAAAAATGATGGTATTACGCTCGGCTAGCCGGTCGATCATCAGAATAAGAAAGAACGGGTCACATCCATGAACGCCACGGACACTTTAAAGAGTCAGAAAAACCAACTTATCGACAAATACGCCCACCGCAGTAACTGGAAAGCCGGTTGGCAAACCCTTAACACCATGCTGCCCATACTGGCCCTGATGTATGTGGCTGTGGTCAGCGTTGAAACCCAGCCTTGGCTGTCTTTGTTGTTGATTGTGCCGCTGACACTGTTACTGCTGCGCGGCTTCGTCATGTTGCACGACTGCGGTCATGGCTGTCAGTTCAAAACCCCTTGGTTAAATAACGCGGTGGGTTTTGTGTGGGGTGTGATTTGCGGGATTCCACAATACGTTTGGTCAAAGCACCATGATTATCACCACGCTACCAACGGCAACTGGAACAAATACCGCGGCCCATTAGCTGTATTGTCCGTCGATCAATTTGCCGAGCTAGACGACAAACAACAACGCAAATACCAAAACCAACGCAAGCTTTACATGGCGCCATTAGCAGGCTTTTTGTACTTTATTTTTAACCCTCGCTTCACGTGGATGAAAGGCTCACTGCAACTGCTGGCTTTCATCGTGAAAAACAAAATCAAAACCCCAAGCAAATCACTGGGCGACATCGCCAATGAATTCGAAACGGGTTACTGGGCCACTTGGAAAGAGTACTGGCACATGGCCGCAAATAACGCCGTACTGCTAACTTTATGGGTGCTGGCTGCAAACTACTTTGGCGCGTTAGCTTTCTTTAGTGTGTACATTGTGTCGCTCTCATTAGCCGGGGCATTCGGCATTATTTTATTCACCGTGCAGCACAACTTTGAAGATTCTTATGCGACAGGCGACGAAGACTGGAACTACTTCACCGCCGCATTGGAAGGCACCAGCTTTTTAACCATGCCGCGCTTTATGCACTGGTTTACCGGCGACATTGGCTACCACCACATTCATCATTTGTCTGCGCGTATTCCTAACTACAACCTAGTCAAATGCCACAATGAATTTGCCCACTTGTTTGGCTCGGTGAAGCGTCTAACGCTGTTGGATATTCCACACTCGTTTAAATTTATTTTGTGGGACAACCACGCCAATAAAATCATCAGCGTTGAACAGTTTGAATCGCGCTATGGCAATTTGGCGCAAGCCGCTTAAACCACCACACTGCACAATTCTTTTCACAGGCGTCGCATTCTTAGACGCCTGTGCCTTACACTACACTCCATGAAAACATTACTCGTCATTGGCTATGTATGGCCAGAACCTAATTCCTCTGCCGCAGGCAGCCGTGTACTGCAAGTGCTCGAAGTCTTGCGCGTGCAAGGTTATCGCATTGTTTACGCAAGTCCCGCCGAAGACAGCCCCCATGCTGTGGCACTGGCCGAACTGGGTATCGAAAAAGCCAGCATAGAACTTAACTCAGAAACCTTTGATGGGTTTGTGCAGACACTCAATCCAGATGTGGTGCTATTTGATCGTTTCATGATGGAGGAGCAATTTGGCTGGCGCGTCGCGAAATATTGTCCCAACGCACTGCGCCTTATGGATACGCAAGATTTACATTGCTTGCGCAGTAGCCGTCACCTCGCACTCAAACAACAGCGAGAGTGGCATACAGACGATTTAAACTCCGAACTGGCCCACCGCGAAATCGCCGCTATTTTACGCTGCGATTTGACCTTGATGATTTCGGAATACGAAATTCAATTATTGCAACAGCATTTTAAAATAGACCCCAGTTTGTTCTTTTACACGCCGTTTATGCTACCAGCGCAAGACTTCACTGAGTCCAATCTCGACTTCGATCAACGTCAGCATTTCATCAGTATTGGTAACTTTCGTCACGAACCCAATTGGGATGCAGTGCTGCATTTAAAACAAACCTTGTGGCCCGCCATTCGCAAACAATTACCCAAAGCCGAGCTACACATTTACGGCGGCTACCCATCCAAAAAAGTCACGCAGCTACACAATGAACAACAAGGTTTTTTAGTCAAAGGTTGGGCTGAAAGCGCGGACGCGGTAATTGGACAAGCTCGTGTATTGCTCGCGCCTTTACGTTTTGGTGCTGGCCTAAAAGGAAAATTATTGGATGCAGGACGCTTGGGCACGCCCGCCATTACAACACCTATCGGCGCAGAAGGGATGTACGGTAATGCCATACCTTCGCCTGCCATAGTATGTGCAAGCGACGCAGAGTTTATTGAGCAAGCTGTGGCCATATATCAAGATGCAAAACGCTGGCAAACCCTACATGAAGCAGGCCCCAACGTCATTCGCGAGCGCTTTGAAAAAACGCCCCATCATGCTGCCTTACTCGCTCGGCTTAGCGAAATTGCTGACGATTTAGAAGCACATCGCCGCAATAATTTTTTCGGTGCCATGTTGCAACACCACACGCTAAAAAGTACGCAGTACATGGCGCAGTGGATAGAGGCCAAGAATAAAAACAGTCGGCAAAGCTAAAGAGCCCAAATATAGAAAACAAAAAAACCCGCCGAAGCGGGTTTAGTTTGATAGTAAACCCCTTCACTTTCATTTCGAGTGTATTTTTCAGGCCGCCACAAGCACGTCCATGTGGGCTTTACGAGCGCATCCATGCGCTCGAAATCCTGAAAAACACACATCAAAACGAAAGTTCGGGATACCGCAAACACTGTGATTATGCGGCTTTTAGTTTTTTAAATGTGTCCTCACCATGGAGAGCCCGCCCCACGAAGTGCTTTGGGTATGGGTTTACGCCGTCATTTAAAAGACTGAAAAGTGGATAAATCACGGAAATGACTTTATCAGCAGCAAAAAACCCGCCGAAGCGGGTTTAGTTGTTTTGTTAATGAGTCGTGAACTAATCTAAACGTTAGATCACATTGCAAATACGGAACATACTGACAAATGCTTTGGCTGGCATTTTATTGCGATGCACCACATAGGTCGGCTCTTCATCACCACGGAAGCGTGACTTGGTGAAGTCGATGCCTTTAAAGTTATACAAGAAGTTAGCGTGCTTGCCGGTCATTTCCAGCATCCAGCGCAAAATCTTAGACTCGTGAGTTTTAGGTGGATAATCCAGCGCTAGAGGCGATAACCCCAAGAACACAAACGGTACGCCTTCTTCACGGAACGCATCAAACGCTTTTACCATCAGCATGTAAAAAATACCCTGTGGGAATTTTTCAGACGCACGGGAAATATTTGGTACGTAACCTACGACTTCGCCATTTTCATAAACCGGATCGAAGAAGAT